>VGFF01000218.1 GCA_016868955.1 Armatimonadota bacterium | reverse complement strand
ATCGAAGACGCCGGCGGCGCCGACGTCCCGGGCGTCGGCGATGACCGTTGCGTCCAGCGCCGACGCAGTGCCCGGCGCCCACAGGATCACCACGGGCGTCGCCGCCGACGCCCTCGGCGACGACGCCCGTGGTGATCGCAGCGCCGGGAACGGCACCGCGAGGTGGTCCCGTCCGCGCGTGATCGTCACGACGCGTTCCAGCGCCGACAACCGCTTGTCCGTCTCGCCGCGGAACAGGAACGGCGAGCTGGAGACGTAGTCGTATCCGGCGTACGGGTTCCGGCCGTAGCTCCGCGTGAATCCCGTCTGGCGATTGAGGACCTTGCCGTCCGGGTGCTGGACGCGAAAGTCGCGCAGGACACGATCTGGGCCGGCACCGGCTCCAACGTCCGGCCGGCATGCGCCCCGACGATCCCTTCGCCGGTGATCTGCTGCCACCAAGTACCGGTCTGGCGATCGTACATGACAAGATCGGAGTTGCGAAGCTTTCCCTTCGTGCCGAAGTCGAGCGTCAGCGCGTCGAATCGCCGCTCGAACGCGATCGCGGTGTTGCAGAGCGGACAGAACGTCACGACGGCGGGGGCGCCGCCGATCGTGTCGTTGACGATCTCGTGCCAGGTGATGGTCTGCAGCGGATACGCGCGCGCGTCCCGGTCGCGGACGACGAGCACGACTGGCTCGGCGTCCTTCAGCCACTTCGATGCGGACGAGACGTCCTCGAACTGCGGGCGATCGACCGGCGGAATGCCGTCCTTGGGGGGACCGCCCGACTGGATCTCATCCAGCGGCATGGTGCGCTTGCGAAAGTCGGTCTTGCAGTCGGTCCGGTCGGCGAACGGTACGCTTTCCGCCGCCGCCGTGGGAACAGGCATGGCGGCTGGAACGCCGGGTCCACGCGAACGCGCAACCCAGAACACCCCGGCCGCCGCGACGACGCCGGCGTACGCGAGCTTGATCCTCAGCGAGAAGTGCGGCCTCCCAGCATGTTGTACCCGTAACCGAGCGCGCCGCCGAACAGCAAGTGCCCGCCGAGGCTCGGGATCGCCGCGGAGATGCCGGCGCCCGTGAGCTGCGGGCCCATGCCCATCCAAGTGGGCATGATGAGCAACGGACCGAGCACCGACCAGATCGCGCCATAGATCAGACCCCAGGTGATTCCCGATCCCGTGGCGGTCACGCGGTTCGCCAGCGTATACGTGAAACCGGCCCCGATCACGGCCGAAATCACCATGTGGAAGAGAAAGCCGACGATCGCGTTCGGTTGGCCGACCAAAGACCCAACCACGGGAAGCGCTTCCATCATCGCCATAGGAACCGTCATGACCAACCCGCCGACCAGGCCTCCGATGATGCCACGCGATAATGGGGACCGCGCTGTCTCCGTCGCCGTGCTCTGCATCGTTCGCACCCCCGTTGAGAAGAAACGCCCGGTTTGTCACTCAGTCTACCCGAACTGGACCTGCCCCCCGTTTCTATACCAGTTGCTAAGTGACTACCATCGCCGCAGCGCGTGTG
>VGFF01000217.1 GCA_016868955.1 Armatimonadota bacterium | reverse complement strand
GTTCGAGGTCGGGCAAGGCGAGGACACGCTTTGGCGGCTTCTTCTTGCGAGATTTCGTTTTCGGCATCGGTGACGGCCTCCCTGACCGTCGCCGATGCCTTTACCGAATCTTCATCCCCGCGGCGTTTATCGAGCATCCGACGTTTCGGCGGGCCCGCGCTGATCGACGTACGCGTTGGTCATTCGACGGGATTCACGAAGGCGACTGGGAAGTCGCCATGCGCCGAGTCATGCGGCAACAGGTGTCGCAAGCCCGCGACTTGGCGAACCTGGGTGTCTTCGAGTATTGATCTGTCGATGGATCCTGCGGCTCCTGACGAGCGTCCGCCCACCATCCTCGAATCCGCGGTGCGGTACGACCGCCGCCCCGCGGTGGTGTTGCTGGTCCTGCTTCCGCTGGTCTCCTGGATATGGATCGTCGTGATGGCGCGCGACATGTACGGACCGATGACGGGCGCCAGCGCCTGGATGATGACCGCGAACTGGGATGGACCGCATCTGCTGCTGCTCTGGGCGATGTGGGCGGTCATGATGACGGGCATGATGCTCCCGTCCGCTTCACCCCTGTTGCTACTGTACGGCGTCGTCGCGCGACGATCCGCACAAGGAACAGCAGCGCGCCAGGTTTATGCGCTGGCAGCCGGCTATCTCATGGTCTGGACCGTGTTCAGCCTGGGGGCAACCGCGCTTCAGCGTGTGCTGGCCGCGCTCCTGCTTGTCTCGCCGATGATGGAAGTCACCAGTCCTCAGATCGGTGCGATGCTGCTGCTCATCGCGGGCGCGTATCAGTTAACGCCGATCAAGCATGCCTGCCTGCGGACGTGCCAGTCCCCGCTCGGATTCCTGATGAGCCGATGGCGCAGCGGATTGTCTGGTGCGTTCGGGATGGGCCTCGAGCACGGCGCGTATTGTGTGGGCTGCTGCTGGGCGCTGATGTTGCTGTTGTTTGCCGGCGGCGTGATGAACGTGACCGTCATCGTCGCGCTGACGGCATTCGTCGCCTTCGAAAAGCTGGTGCCGTTTGGCATACACGGCGCGCGGATCAGCGGCGTGTTCCTGATCGCGGCAGGATTCTGGATGCTCGTGCGCTGAACGGTCTATGATCACGGCGCGGTTTTCTGCAACCCTTCAGGTGCGGTCCACATAGAGGGAATCCGCCAGCATCTCTCAGCATTCCGTATATACTAAATGGGTGTTCGAGTGGGACCCGCGGAAGGCTGAGGCCAACGCGGCGAAACACGACGTCACGTTCGACGACGCCGTGACGGTCTTCCTGGATCCCGACGCCCTCGACGGCCCTGATCTGCAGCACTCCTCGGCGGAATCGCGATTCCGCCGGCTTGGACGGTCCGCCGACGGACGCGTCCGTATGGTGGCGTATACGCTCAGGAGAAGTGGCGATGCCGAAGCGATCCGGATCATCCGCGCGCGGCGGGCGAGCCGCCGCGCGCGTGCGGCGTACGCGGCGAAAGATTGACTTCTCGGATATCCCGGACTCGTCGCCGGAGCAGTTGGCGGCC
>VGFF01000216.1 GCA_016868955.1 Armatimonadota bacterium | reverse complement strand
TGAGCACGTGGCTTTCGGATCGCCACGGCCGAAACAGGACTACGATCTTCTGGAAACGCGCGTCGCGTGTTTCCGCCCACAGCTCTTGCACCGCCAGCAGGCGGGTGTTACCGCCCGCCTCGACGATGAAGTGCTCGTCGCCGGGTCTGCGCGTTACTGTCAGCGGATTGCGGATTCCGGTGGAACGAATCGATTCCTTGATCTCCGCGAACCTCGCATTCGCGGCGCGACGCGGATTGTTTTCATAGGGCCGTATGTCCTCGACCGCGAGTTCGATTTGACAGTCGTGCCGCGGGTCGGCCCGCGCCGGCAGTTCCCTGGAGTTGTTTCCGGGATTGCCGACCCGCAACGACTCCGCGACCAGGCGACGGCGTTCCTCGATGGTCACGTGGCGCCCGGATGGCGCGGGAGTCTGTTGCGTGACCGCGGTGTCCACGCTTCCTTTGTGCAGCGCCTCCCCGCTCACGCGATTCTCTCCTGCGGGCGAACCGATTCCGCATAGACACCCTGAAGGCTAGGTATCAGTTCCCATGCAAGCTGGTGCATGACGGCGCAGGCACTGGGTGTCGCGCCCTCGCGCCTTCGTTCGTGGCGGTGGACGGGAACCCGAAGCGTCGCCGCCTCCTTGTAGGCCTTGGCGTGCGGCACAACCGTTTCGAGAACGGAGACGCGGCCCTTGAGCTTGATGAAGTCGTCGCGAATACCGCTGGCGATGACGCGTGCATCGGCGGTTCGATCCTGCCGGTAGATCACCGCTTTCATGGGCCCGAGCGTGGCGCCGAGCGCGCTGCCGGGCTCGAGCCGTTCGAGCAACTCCATCGTGCCGTCCTTGAACTCGCGGGCCGAAAGGATCTCCGGCGTGATCGGCGAGACGAGGATGTCGGCCGCCATCACGGCGGCGTCCTGCAATGGGCCGACCGCGCCCTGGGTGTCGATCAGCACGCAGTCATAGGCGCCGGCGACGACGGCCGACTGAAGCGCGAAGCGCAATCGGAATCCGCGGTCGATGCGGTTCAGCAGCCAATGCGGCAGGTTTCCCTCGGGATCGTCGGAGACGACGATGTCGAGGTTCTGGTACATGGTCGCGGTGATGCACGGCGCCGTGACCTCGCCGCGAACGATGACTTCGGTCAGACCGGCCGCGGGTTTCGCTGTCGCTAGGGGAAAGTACTTGGAGAGCGACGGCTGCACGTCCGCATCGATCAGCAGGACGCGCAGCCCCATGTCGGCGAGCAACGCCCCAAGATTGGCCGTGAGCGTGGTCTTGCCGACACCGCCCTTGGTGCTCGTCACCGTGAACTTGATCATCGAATCCGCGCGGATTGGGGTCCCAAATCAGCTATACGGATTTCGATCGCAAAGTGTCGGGTTAACGCGCGAGATAGTCTCCAAGCCCGTGTTCGGCAAAGACCTTTCTGATGCGCTTGATCTCCTCGTAGAGCGTGCCCCGCGGAATTCGTAGCCGTTCCGCAGCCTCTTTGATCGTCAGCCCTTCCTCGCCCAGCAGCGCGCATAGGCGGCGCTGGCGCAGCGTCAACTG
>VGFF01000215.1 GCA_016868955.1 Armatimonadota bacterium | reverse complement strand
CCGCCCGAGCGGGAAACACGAAGCAGCCGATGGCGGCCCAGGCCAGCGCCAGATCGAGATTGCTCATTTGCGATACCGCTTGCCGCGCCAGCCTTCGGCCGCCAGCGGCAGGCCGTTCGCCCAGGCGAGCGCCAAGTCGCGGCTTTTCATCGCGGCACTTGCTTGGGTGCAGGGCCTCTGGCCCGCCAGGATTCAAGCCAGGCCTGGGCGTCCGCCGTGGCGATCCGCGTGGAGTGCCTCGCCCCAGGCCGATTGGTCGCGACCGCACGCGGCAGCGCCGCCAACAGCGCGTCGACCGATTCGCGCGTGATCAGCGTCCGGCGGCCGGCCCTGCGAACGTCGAGCTTGCCCGCCGCCATCTCGACGTACAGCCGCGAGCGCGAGAACCCGCTGTAGGCGGTCGCACCGGCGACTGTAAGCATCGCCGGCCGCGCGTCCGTTTCCTGAATCGTCATCGTCGCCTCATGTATCCCGGGGTTGCGAACGGGATGTGCCGCGACGATGCGCCGTCGCCGCCTCCGGCGGGAGCGACTGGAAATCGAACGGATGTCGCAGCGGCTGGCGGGCTACTTGCTTCTGGTACCGCGCGGCCGTTTGCTCGCGGCCCTTGCCCAGACGCGATAGCGCGCGCCGGCCTCCTCCATGTCCCGCCGGATCGACGCTCCGCGCTCCGAGTCCGGAAGACGGTCGGCGCCGAAGACGCGCCAAGTCACGCCCTTGGTCTTTTGCGCCTTCACCCACCGCTGCACCGTGCGGCGATCGACGACGAAGGCATCGGCGACGGTCTTGATGGCGTGGCGGTCTTGGATGACGTTTTGGCGCACCGCGTCGATATAGACGACCGCCCGGCCGATATCCCGCGATTCCTCTGGGCCGATCGCGGGCGTGCCGCGCCTAAGCAATTGCTCGATCGGACCGGGCAGCTTCCCCGCCACCAGGCTCAGGATGTAGCGGCAGCAGATACCCGAAAGCACCACGGGAAAGGGATGCAGCGGCTTGCTCGTGTGGCCGTCCGGCCAGTTGCGCGGGTGCTGGTAGGCCAGCATCACGGTGGCGGCGTGGAGAAAGAGCTTTTTGGAAAGCTCTCTCGGAACTGCGAGGGGGCACGATCTCTGCCTTTGGGTGCGCACGAACTTAGCGTATTCGGCGCGCGCCAGATCGAAATCCGCGAGGGCGTCCTCTACCGTCGGAATGTCGTAGGACATGCGCCCTCCGCTTAGGCGCCCGCAAAGTCATCGCGGCGGAAGCGGGTGCGGTTCCGCGTGTCGGCTGGCCGGCCTATCCGCCGCGAATGAAGTCTACCGCCGCTCTTGCGCCGTCACCATCCCGCGCAGCTCCCACAACGAGACCGTCTGTTCCTCGACGCCAAGCAACTCGGCGAGCCGACGCTGGGACAGGTTCAATTCCCGGCGAAGGAAGCGCAACTCGGCCCCGGTCAAGCGCACCGGATCGGCACCACGTTGGCGCCGGCGGGCTTGTCGACCTGGGCGCAGTGCCTCGCCCAATCGGCCATGATGCGTCGGCGCTTGTCGAACAGGTCGCCGCGCCGGTAGGCCGCCTCC
>VGFF01000214.1 GCA_016868955.1 Armatimonadota bacterium | reverse complement strand
GGATCCGCGCGGCTTCTACAACTACCTCGACTCCGGCGCGGACGGCATGATCTTCCCGCACGTCCGCAACGCCTCCGAAGCGCGCGCCGTCGTCAACGCCAGCTTGTTTCCGCCGCTCGGCATGCGCGGTGCGCTGACGTCCAGTCGTGCCTCCCGCTACGGGACCGCGTACGCGACGCCCGCCGATTACTACAAGGCCGCGAACGAGGCGACGTGGGTGCTGCCGATGATCGAAGACGTCGAGGCCGTGGACGCCGTCGACGAGATCCTCACGGTGCCCGGCGTGTCGGGCATCTTCGTGGGTCCCGGCGACATGGGACTGTCCCGCATCGCCGGCGGCAGGACCGACGCGCCGCCTCGACGTATTCGATTCCCCGCAGGCGGATCCGTGGATCGACGAAAAGATACAGGATGTCGATGAGGAGGTTCGTCGCGACCTTGAACGTCGCGAGCAGCAGCGTCACGCCCATGATCGCGGGCATGTCGAGGTTCTGGATCGCGTTGAACGCGTACCGCCCGATGCCCGGCCAGGCGAAGATGCTCTCGACGAGCACGGTGCCGCCGAGCATCCATCCGAATTGCAGGCCGAACTCCGTCAAGACTGGAATGAACGCCGGCTTCAACGCGTGCCGCGTGATGACGATCCGCTCGCCGAGCCCCTTCGCGCGCGCCGTGCGCACGAAGTCGAGGTTCAACGTCTCCAGCAGGCTGGCGCGCGTCAGCCGCGTGATGATCGCCATGCGCGCGAACGCGAGCACCGTCGCCGGCAGGAACAAGTGGCGGATTGCCTCACCGAGCAGCGCCGGATCGCCGGCGACGAGCGTGTCGACGAGGAGCAAGCCGGTGACGCTGGCGGGCGCGACCGACGTCTCGCCGAGCCGACCACCGTACGGCACGAGGCTCCAACGATAGTAGAGGAAGAGCTGCCCCATCAAGCCGAGCCAGAAGATCGGCGCGCCCGTGCCGAGAATGGCCGGCAGCCGCGTCACGACGTCGGCGAGCTTGCCGCGCTGCACGGCCGAAATTACGCCGAGCGGCACGCCGATGACCATCATCAGCGTGGTCGCGACCAATACGAGCTCGAACGTCGCCGGAAAGAATTCCGCGAGATCTTCCCTGACGGGACGGCGGGTGCCGACCGAGATGCCGAGATCGCCGCGCAGCAGCCCGCCGGCGTACCGCAGATACTGCACGTGCGTCGGCTGATCGAGACCGAGCTCGACGCGCAAACGCTGCACCTGCTCGGCCGTCGCGTCCATCCCGGCGGCGTTGCGGGCCGCGTCCGCCGGCACCCAGTGCGACACCGCGAACGTGAGGACGGATACTCCGAAGAGCACCACGACCAGCAGGACGAGGCGCCGCGCGACGTAGGCCAGCACGTGTCGGCTACTTGCCCTCCAGGTGGATGCGCTCGAGGTAGCCGAGCGTGCGGCTGAACCCCGAGACGTACTGGAAGCCCTTCACGTACGGGCGGTGGACGACGACCGTCACCGGGTTCGCGATCCAGATCGCCGGCGCGTCGTCGGTGATGAGCTGCTGCACGCACTTGTACAGCTCCTTGCGCTTCGCCGCG
>VGFF01000213.1 GCA_016868955.1 Armatimonadota bacterium | reverse complement strand
ATACACGGGCTGTCGGCGATCAATCCGCCGCGCGTCTACGCGAGCGATTTCGACGTGGTCTACCGCGAGGCCAACCTGGCGTTCGCGACCAGGAACCGGAACCTGCGCAACGGCTCGCTATCGGGACCCTCGACGGTGCACTTCATCGTGGCGCCTGAGGAGAGCTTCTTCATCGACTCCGAGACGAAGCTGCGGATCGGTCGGATCATGGCGGAGCACCGATGACCTGCGGTGCGATCGTGGCCGCCCGGACGCAGTCTTCACGGCTGCCCGGCAAGGCGCTGCTGCCGCTCGGCGGCAAGCCGATGATCGTGTTCCTCCTCGAGCGGCTTTTGCCCGTCAGTCGCGCCACCGTGGTGTTCGCGACGAGCCACCTGCCGGAAGACGACGAGCTGGCCGAAACCGTCCGGGCCGCCGGCGTGGCGGTTTTCCGGGGGCAGCGAGACGATGTCGTGCGGCGCTACGTCGACGCCGCGCGCCACTTCGGCTTCGACCGGGTGATCCGCGTCACCGGGGATTGCCCGTTCGTCGACGCGGCCAGCCTCGAGCGGTGCCTGGACGAGTGCGCGGCGATCGAGCGCTTCGACCTGGCAACGACCAAACGCCAGTATCCCGTCGGCATCGACTATGAGATCTACGACGCTCGCGTCATGGAGCGGCTTGATCACGGAGACCGACTCGATGCGGCGGATCGCGAGCACCTGACGAAGCATTTCTACGACCACCCGGATGACTTCGCGATCGTCCGCCTCAGCCCGCCGGATATCTGGGGCCGGAGCGGCGATCACGCGCCGCTCACCGTGGATACCAGCGACGACTATCAGCGCGCCCTGCGAATCGTCGAGGGTGCGCCCGGCGATCTGGCGATCGACGAGGTCTTGAACAGAGCGAGACATGTGCGGAATAGCGGGCTTTACAACCAGACGATCGCCTGACCCCATCGTCCTCGAGCGCATGGTGGACGCGTTGACGCACCGTGGCCCGGACTCCGCCGGCTTCTTCCGGAGCGGTCGGTACTGCGCCGGCATGCGGCGCCTGAGCATCAACGACGTTGACGGCGGCGATCAGCCTCTCTACGACGAGAGCGGCTCGGTCGTGCTGCTCTACAACGGCGAGATCTACAACTCACCTCAGTTGCGCCGGGACCTGCAGGCCGAGGGCTACACGTTCCGCACCCGCTCCGACGGCGAGGTGATCTGCCACCTGTACCACGAACACGGTGAGGACCTCTTCGAGCATCTGGACGGGATGTTCGCGGCCGCCCTGTGGATCGAGCCGGAGCAAAAGCTCATCCTGGCGCGAGACATCCCGGGCGAAAAGCCGCTCTACTTCGCCCGTCTGCCGGACGACGGCGTCGCCTTCGCATCTGAGTTAGGGAGCCTCGCGCGGTTTCCAGGACTGGATTTGTCGATCGATCGGCAAGCGCTGTGGGACTTTCCGACGTTCGCCTGGATTCCCGAACCGCGAACCGTATATCGGGGAGTGGAAGCGCTCGAACCGGCCCACATCCTGATCGCGACCGAGCGCGGCATTCGCGTCCGCCGCTACCGCAATCCGTTCAATGCGGCGCCGCTGCCGGCGTCGGAACGCGATGTCGT
>VGFF01000212.1 GCA_016868955.1 Armatimonadota bacterium | reverse complement strand
GTCCGAGCATCGCGAGGAGCAGCTGGAGATCGTCGCGCGCGACGACGGCTTCTTGCTCGTCGACGGTCGCCTGCCGATCCATCAGTTGTTCGAGCGCTTGGAGATCGAAGAGTCCGCCGTCGACGCTGGCGATGCGTCGACGGTCGCGGGCCTGGTGCTGCAGGCGCTCGGTGAGATCCTCCGCGCCGGTGAAGGGTCCGCTACGGACGAGGACCGCGAGGCTCCAGCTCGTTGAGTACGCGCCCGATCTCCTCGATCTCCCGCTGATACGCGCCGAGGTCGCCGCGCCGCAGCAAGTCTTGCGCACGGCGATACGCTTCGGCGGCGCGGCGGATCAACGCCGCGCCGTTGTCCGCCCCGCTCGCCGCCCCGGCGCCTGCCACCGGTGTACCCTGTAATGGAGAGGTCGGCGTCGCCGGCCCGCCCGGAGAACCCCACGGCGCGCGTGCGTCGGGCGGCGGCGCCTGGCCGTCGACGGTGACGCCGAAGACGCGCGCCAGCGCGCGCTCGAGCGTCTCCTCCATCGCCATGCGCTGCCCATGGACGACGATGACCCGCTTCAGCTCCGGCAACTGGCTCGTCTCCGCTTGCAGGAAGACCGGCTCGATGTAGAGCAGAGACTCCTCGATCGGGATGACGAGCAAGTTGCCGCGAATGACGCGGGAGCCTTGCTGATTCCACAGCGTCAGCGCCTGCGAGATCGTCGTGTCTTGGTTGATCCGCGACTCGACCTGCATCGGGCCGAAGACGACGCGGTCCTTGGGAAACCGGAACGTCAGCAGCTGCCCGTAATTGGCGGGATCGTTGCGGGCCCCCAGCCACGCGACCATGTTGTCGCGCCGCTGCGCGGTCATCGGCAAGATCAGGACGAACTCCGTCTCGCGCTCCCCCGGCAGGCGCATCGTCACGTAGTACGGCTCGACGGGCGTGGTCTGCCCGGCGAAGATCTCGTTCGGCCAGGCCCAGGCATCCTCGCGGTTGTAGAACACGCGCGGATCCTGCATGTGGTAGTTCGCATAGACCATCGCTTGCATCTCAAAGAGATCGACGGGGTACCGCATGTGCCGGCGCAAAGCCTCAGGCATCGCCGCGGCGGGCTTGAGCAGCCCGGGGAAGATGCGCCCCCACGTCGCCGCCAGCGGATCCGTCGGGTCGACGAGGTAGAAGTCCGTCGTGCCGTGGTAGGCGTCGACGACGATCTTGACGGCGTTGCGGATGTAGTTCGGTCCCTGCGGCGCCGGCTGCGCGTACGGATAGCGGGCGCTCGTCGTGTAACCGTCCGCGATCCACAGCAGCCGGCCGTCGGCGATGACCAAATACGGATCCCTGTCGATGCGCAGGAACGGCGCCAGGCGGCCGATCCGCTCGCGCAGCGTCCGCGCGAACAGCACGCGCGTTTGCGGCGTGAAATCCGACGACAGCACGATCTTCTCCGTGCCGAAGCGCATCGCGAACGCGAGCCGCCGCAGCGAGTTGGACAAGGGCACGCCGGTGCGGCCCGCGTATCGCGTCGTCGCGTTCTCCTCGCCGCGCGCGAAGTCCAATTCCCCGGTTCGCGTGCCCGCCAACACGTATGTGGTCGTCAGCTCGCCGAAGTAGATCTCCGGCCGATTGA
>VGFF01000211.1 GCA_016868955.1 Armatimonadota bacterium | reverse complement strand
CGATGACCGGCGAGCCGGTTCCATTGGCGAACGCGTCGTCGCCGCCGCGGGAAACCCCCTACGCCGCGATTCGCGCCCGCGCGAAGGAGATCCGCAGCATCGCCGGCCAGTACTGGAACCTCTGACTCACGGCCCCTTTGCCTTGCCCCTCGTTCCCGGCGAAGGCTATAATGAACGGACCCAACGACCCTCGCGCAGAGTTGGCGGTGTTGTTAGGGCGGCGGGGACGCCACCCGTTGCTTCAACGTCGGCGGAGGGCGGCGAGTACCGGTCACAGAAAGGCAGGTCGTTTCCATGTCCGATGAGCCTCGCACCACGCACGCCGGCGAGGAAATGACGATGGAAGACGCGTTCCAGCCAATAGAGGAACGCAAGATCATCAAGGGCACCGTCGTGCGCGTGGATAGCGACGGCGTGCTGGTCGACGTCGGCGCGAAATCCGAGGGCCTGGTTCCGCCCCGTGAGCTGCCGCGCGGCGCGGTTCCTTCGGACCTCAAGATCGGTGATGAGATCGACGTGTACGTCATGCGGATCGAGCAGGAGGAAGGCAACATCCTGCTCAGCAAGAAGCGCGCCGATTTCGCGCGCGCCTGGGACCGCGTCAAGGAGGCGATGGGCGCGAATCAGCTCTTGCACGCCATGGTCGTGGACAAGGTCAGGGGAGGGCTCGTCGTCGACATTGGTCTGCGCGGTTTCGTGCCCGGATCGCACATCGACCTGTCGCGCGTCAAGGGGCGGCGGTTCGAGAACCTCGTCGGCCAGAGCATTCCGCTCAAGGTCATCGAGATCGATCGTGACAGGAATCGCGTCATCCTCTCGCACAAACTCGCGGCCGAGGAAGAGCGCGTGCGCATGCGCACCGAGATCTTCACGACGCTGCAGGAAGGTGACGAGCGCGAGGGCGTCGTCCGCCGCATCACCGACTTCGGCGCGTTTGTCGACATCGGCGGCGTCGACGCGTTGCTTCCGATCAGCGAGATGTCATGGACGTACATCAAGCATCCATCCGAGGTCGTGCGCCGCGGGGAGCACCTCCGCGTCCGGGTTATCAAGGTCGATCCGGAAGCCGGGAAGATCAGCCTCAGCTTGAAGCAGATCCTTTCCGACCCCTGGAGCGAGGTGGAGAAGAACTTCAAGCTCGGCGAGATCGTGCGCGGCAAGGTCGTGCGTATCGTCGCGTCCGGCGCGTTCGTGCGGCTCACGGACATCGACGGATTCCTGCCGATTTCCGAGCTGGCCGACCGGCGCGTGCAAAAGGTAGAAGACGTCGTCGAGTTCGGCGGCAACGTCGAGGCGATGGTCACCGAGATTCGTCCGGAAGAGCGGCGTATGATCCTCAGCCTCAAGCGCCTCAACAAGGAGCTCGAGCGCAAGCAGGTGCAGGAGTACCAGGCCGCGCAGGCCGAAGCCTCCCGCATCACGATCGGCGATCTGCACGGCGAGCTGCTGCGCCAGGCCATGGAAACGCCGCGCGGCGAAGGCGAGCCAAGCAACTAGCGCGGTTGGTTTACAATCGAGGAGTCGATTTCGGGGCGTAGCGCAGCTTGGTAGCGCGCAGCGTTCGGGACGCTGAGGTCGGCGGTTCAAGTCCGCCCGCCCCGACCAGTGGAAGCCGGCCGAGGAATCTCGGCCGGCTCTTGCTTTTCCATCGCCGGCGGCACCGCCGGAGGATGCGATGACGCGC
>VGFF01000210.1 GCA_016868955.1 Armatimonadota bacterium | reverse complement strand
CGGCGCGCAGCCGCCGACGCCGGAGTGGGGCGTCATGGTCGCGGACGGTCGCACGCAGCTCTTCGACGCGTGGTGGGTGGCGACGTTCCCCGGCATCGCGATCCTGCTGACGAGCGTCGGCTTCAACATTGTGGGTGACGCGATCCGTGACGTGCTCGATCCGAAGTCACGCGGCACCCGGTAGGCGGCTAACAGGGCACGGGAACGCGACCGCGGCGCACCGCGGCGAGAAAAGGAGATCGGATGCCTCGGATTCGTGTGGAGTGGCTCGAGGGACGGACGCAGGAGCAGCGAGAGGAATTGGCGCGCCGGTTCACGAGTGCGATGGTCGATGTCGCCGGCGTGCAGCCGGAGGGCGTCACGGTCGTGTTCGAGGAGCAGGCGCTGAATCTCGTGATGAAGGGCGGCGTGCCCTGGAGTCAGCTGAAGGCGAAAACGCCGGCGAAAACCTAGTCGACGATCTCCTCGCGAAAATGGAGCGGCGGCGGCGAGGCCGCTGCACGGGCGCCGTCGGCAAATCGTTCAAGCCCGAAGACATCAAGTAGACGACTCCCGTCGCAAGCCGCCGACAGGACCACGTTTCGTGGAGGGGACCCGAATGCCGAACTTCTTGGCGGACATGACCCAGGTCGCGCTCGTCAGCGACGACGTGGAAGCGACGACGCGGCACGTCCGCGACCTGCTCGGCCTCGGCGCGTTCCAGCTGCGCGACTTCCGCGTGGAAGGCCTGTTCGAGACGACGCTCGATCGGCGCCCGGAGCCGTGGCGGATGTTCCTGTCGATCTCCTGGATCGGCGACAAGACGATCGAGGTGATCGAGCCGGCGGGCGGCGACAGCGTCTTCCGCCGGTTCCTGCGCCGCGGGCTGCGCGGCGTGCAGCACACGGCGATCGATCGCGGCGGCTGGACCTACGACGAAATGAAAGCGGGATGGGCGGCGGCCGGCGCGCCGATCGCCCAGGAAGGCAAGACGAACGTGACGACGATCGGCTACACGGACACGTTCGACACGCTGAAGCTGTCGATCGAGACGCTCGAGTTCGCGCCCGGCATGACCGCCCAAGAACGCGCGAAGTCCGCCAAGGTCCACTCCTGGATCGGCGATCCGGCGACGCTGCACGAGCTGCCGCCAGATAGCCTCGTGACCGGCGTGACAAAGTTCTACCTTATCGTGGACGACGTCGACGCGACGGCGGTCCACTACGCGAAGCTCACCGGCGCGCCGATGCGGTCCTTCGAGACGCCGTTCACGAATCTGAAGACGTGCGTCGCTTGTAAGGCGCGGCTCGCGTTCCTCGACCTCAAGACGACGCAGGTCGTGTTCGCGCAGCCGCTCGCCGGCGACGATCTCTTCGGGCGGCTCCGAGACGCGCGCGGCGAGGGCGCCCACATCGTCGGCATGACGCCGCGCGCGACCGACGAGAAGACGCTTGTCAGGGAGTTCGCCGCGAAAGGATGGGAACACGCGATGATGGTTAGGGTCGGACCGCAGACGCTGCACTACTTCCACCGCAATGATTCGCCGTTCGACGTGGAGGTGGCGCTGTGAGCGGCGCCGGCGCGCTGCTCGTCCGGAGTGTGCGGCCGATAGGCGGCGAGTCGGTCGACGTGCTCGCGCGCGACGGGCGCATCGAAGCGATGGCGTCAGGGCTCGCGGCCCCCGGCGGCGCGACGATCCGCGACGGACGCGGTCACCTCCT
>VGFF01000209.1 GCA_016868955.1 Armatimonadota bacterium | reverse complement strand
CGGCGTCAACACGAACGTCGGCTATATCACGCAAGACGACAACCTGCTCGCCTGGCGGACCGTGCTCGGCAACGTCGAGCTGGGGCTTGAGTTCAAGAGCATATCGGCGCGGGAGCGGCGCGAGCGCGCGATGGCGTATCTGGCGCGTGTCGGCCTCGCCGGGTTCGAGCACCATTACCCACACGAGCTGTCCGGCGGCATGCGCAAACGCGTCAGCATCTGCCGCACCCTCGTCGACGAGACCGACGACGTCATCCTCATGGACGAGCCGTTCGGGCCGCTCGACGCGCAGACGCGCCTCGTCCTGCAGGATTGGCTGCTGCGGCTGTGGGAAGGCACCGGCCGGACGATCGTGTTCGTCACGCACGACCTCGTCGAGGCGATCGCGCTCAGCGATCGCGTGGCGGTATTCACACGGACGCCGGGCGCGATCAAGGCGATCCGCGACGTCTCCTTACCGCGACCGCGGGACGTCTTTCACATCCACCAGACGCATGGTTTCGGCGGGCTGTACGAGCAGCTCTGGAACGATTTGAAGGAAGAGATCGCCAAGACGGGGGAGCGGCGTGCCCAACCCGCCGTTTGACGAAGCGCAACTGCTCCGCCGCGCCGCGGCGGAAGCCGCGCGCGCGGACCAGCGGGAGCGCTGGCTCGTCCTCGCGCTGCAGGCCACCCTCCTCATCGGGTTTCTGCTGTTGTGGGACTACGCGTCCGGACGCTGGGTCGAGCGGGTGTTCATCAGCACCCCGGGCCTCGTCGCGACGGCGTTCGCGACCATCCTTCGGTCCGGCGAGTTGTGGCACCACGTGCGGTTCACGATCGTAGAGACGCTCGCCGGGTACGCGATCGGCGTTTCGCTCGGCGTGCTGGCGGCGCTTGGCGTGTCCTTGATGCGCAACGCGGAACCGATCATCCGGCCGTTCCTCATCGTGATGTACGCAGTGCCGAAGGTCGCGATCGCTCCGCTCATCATCCTGTGGTTCGGGCTCGGCCTGCTGCCGAAGATCCTGCTCGCCGCGTTGTTCGTCTTCTTCGTCGTCTTCTTGAACACGGTGGCCGGCCTGCGCGCCGCCAGCCCGCAGCTGATGGGCGTGGCTGCCGTGCTCGGCGCATCCCCGGGCGCGACGATGCGCAAGATCGTGCTGCCCAACGCGGCGCCGTACGTGCTCGCTTCGCTGCGGCTGACGATCCCGTCCGCGATGATCGGCGCCGTGCTCGGCGAGTTCATCTCCAGCAACCGCGGGCTGGGCTACCTCGTGGCGGCGGCCAGCTCGCGATACGATACCGCGACCGTCTTCGCCGGCATCCTCAGCCTGCTGTTCGTCGTCTTGGCGTTGAACGGCGCCGTCGGCGCGCTCGATCGCCGTTGGCTGCGCTGGCGCCAAGCGGCCGCTCCGGTGTCCCGGCGATGAGATCGGCGCTCATCGTCGTCGACGTGCAGAACGACTTCGCCCATCCGGCGGGCTGGGTCGGCCGGCGCGGCGGTCTGCCGCCGTCGACGCAAGCGGCCGTCGCCCGCATCAACGCGCTCATCGACGCGGCCCGCCTGACCCGCCTGCCGGTCTACTACGTACGCGTCGAGCACGGACCCGAGGTGGATGCGCCATCGTACCGGGCCCGCTACGCGGCGCGCGGCTTCGCCGCCGGCGAGTTGCTGTGAGCCGCCGGCACGTGGGGCGCGGGGTTGTACGATCTGCTGCGCCCGCCGCGCGACGAGG
>VGFF01000208.1 GCA_016868955.1 Armatimonadota bacterium | reverse complement strand
CGCAGGGCCTCCGAGTAAGCCTCGTAAGGATCGGCGTAGCGGTTGCGCAGATCCGCCGTTGGCCGCGTCACACGTTCTCCCCGGCCTCGGGCCCGTTGGACGCGACCGCGCGCGTCGCGCGTTCGTACTGCATGCAGAACAACGATACGATGGATGGGACGTCGTCCGCGCCGTGAATCCAGGCGCTGACCCATCCCGACTCGGGAAGCACTTGGTGAGGAGCGGCTCGCCCCGATGCGACGAGCTCGTCACGCACAGGCTTGGGCATCGGCAGGTCCGCCAGCCGCTCGCCGTGCAAGTGTCCAATCTCGCTGTGTCCGATCCGAAACTCGACGCCCCCCGAAACGATGGGGCGCGACCGTCACACCGGGCCAGCTCGACACCTCGCTTGCGATCCGTTCCTGAATCGACACGTCGCGATCCTCCTGGGAGCGGCCCTTGCGTCCGGGGCAGCGCAGATCGTCTTGCCGGGGTGAACCGTGGCGTCGATGGCGATATTCCGGCGCGTCAGGGCGCGCGCAGCGCGTCAATCTCGGCGAGCGTCTTGCCGGCCAGCAGCCACGCGCGCGTCTCCGCTTCGCGGCGCGCATACGCTTCGCCGCGGTCGACGACCGACGCGATCCGGTCGGCCGGCACGAACAGGACGCCGTCGTTGTCGCCGAGCACGTAATCGCCAGGCGATACCAGCACGCCCCCGCATTGGACGCGCCGGCCGTACGTGCCGCCTGCATCGAGCCTGCGTGTCGTCAACGGCGTGACGCCGCGGGCGAAGATCGGCAGGCCGAGCTCGAGCAACTCATCGAAGTCGGTCATGGGGCCGTCCAATACCACGCCGGCGATGCCGTGGTTCTTCGCAGCGAGGCCGAGCAGCCCGCCAAAGGATGCGTGCCGGCGATCGCCATGCCGGTGGATCACGAGGACGTCGCCGGGTTTCGCGACCGACAGCGCGCGCCGGTATACGGCATTGTCGCGCGGCGGCGCGTCGATCGTGAACGCTCGTCCCGCTAGTCGCACCGGGCGATGAACGGGCTGGATCTCGATGTCGGGAAACCCTTCGTCCAGGAAGTGGCCGAGGGTCGAGGTCGCGATCTTGGTGAGGCGCTGCAAGTAGGGGTCCATGCCGCTCAGTTGGCGGCGGCGGTCGCGGCGTCCTGCCCAAGCGTTGGCGCCGAAATAGCTCCTGGCGTCCGTCGACCGCGCGTTTCGACTTCGCGCGGCGTACACCGCGCGCTAGATTGGGAATGCCGGTGGATCGTTTGAGCTCCGAGGGGGAGACATGGGGAATCGCGCACGGTTGGCAGCACTCGCGCTGGCGGTGGGGTTGGCGGTCGGGCCCGTGGCGGCGCAGACCGCGGCGCCGCCACGGCGGAATCCAACGCGCTGCTGACGAGCCGACCCAAGCACATGATCCTGCGCGGCTCGATCACGTGTCCCGACGGGCAAACGTTTCTGCTGCACGCGCGCGTTACGCAATCCGGGGGAGAGGCCGCTGCCAACGGTCGGTTCGAGAACCGTTGCGCGGGCACGCCTCAATCCTGGTCGGTGCCGGCGGAACGTACAGCCGGCCGGTTCGCGCCCGGTCCGGCCGGCATCTGCGTCACGGTGCGCTTCGACGGCCCTTGGTGGTCGCCGAATGCGGAGTGGCCGGAGGGTCGTCCCGAGACGTGCTCGGATGTGCGGTTGGTGTCGCCGATTCCGAACTAGGCGGGCGTTCGAACGCG
>VGFF01000207.1 GCA_016868955.1 Armatimonadota bacterium | reverse complement strand
TTCGCGCAGTCGCGATACACGTTCATCATGCACGGGTGGGTGCCGTCCGATCGGGTGACGGCGCTGCGCAGCGCGCTCGCCAAGCGGTTCGGCAGCGAGGTCATGGTCTACGACGCGCCGGCGGACACACACGACGCCGCCGAGGCCGAACGCATTCCGGTGGTGCTCAAGAATCCGTCCTGGGCGCAGCCGTTTTCGCTGTTGATCGGCTTGTTCCGGCCGCCGCGGTACGGCGGTCTCGATCCGACGGTCTGGCTCGCGATCTTCTTCCCGATGTACATCGGGCTCGTTATCGGAGATGCCGCGTACGGCCTGCTGTTCCTGCTGCTGGCAGGCGTGTTTCGAAAGGCGGCGAAGGCCGGGCGGACGATGACGCTGCCCGTCGTGAACATTCGGATCGGGCCCGATACCGCCGGCAGCATCGCCTGGGTCATCACGGTATGCGCGTTGTGGGTCATTGGCTTCGGCATCTACTACGGCGAGTTCTTCGGCGACCTGCCGATCATCCTGTTCAACTACAAACCGATCTTCCATCGCGTGCA
The DNA here is from genome assembly GCA_016868955.1 of Armatimonadota bacterium. Taxonomy (GTDB): domain Bacteria; phylum Sysuimicrobiota; class Sysuimicrobiia; order Sysuimicrobiales; family VGFF01; genus VGFF01. The sequence goes on along the minus strand of VGFF01000207.1, from coordinate 1,197 downwards.
CGAGACGCAGGCGTTCTTGGTGTTGATCTTCGGATTCGGCGTCGTGCAAATCCTCGTCGGCTTGCTGATGGGGATCTACAGCGGCGTTCGTCACCGGAATGCGGTCCACGTCGCCGAGACCCTGGCGCTCGTGATGGGCGGCGGCGCGTTGCTCGTCGGCCTCGGCGCGATGGGCAACTTCCTGCCGCAGGCGTTCCTCGCGAACGCGATGTGGCTGGCGCTCGCATTCGCCATCTTGTGGGTGGCGTTGATCGTCCTGCGCGCGTCGGTGTCGACGCTCATCATGGCCGTCCTGGAGTCGTTCTCCGCGTTCGGCGCGGTGCTGTCGTTCGCGCGACTGTTCGCGCTTGGGCTGGCGGCGGCGCTGCTCGCTGAGGTCGCGAACCGGCTCGGCGGAATGACGGGCTCGCTGGTCGTCGGGATCATCGCCGGCATTCTGCTGCAGATGGTGTTCCTGGTGCTGACCCTGATCGGTCACACGATCCAACCGGCCCGTCTCAATTGGGTGGAGTTCTTCACGAAGTTCAAATATCACGACGAGACCGGTACCCGTTACAAACCATTCCAACGAGCAGGAGGTGACTAGATGAAGAAGTTGGTTTTCGTATCGCTTCTCGCGCTGGTGGCGGTGGGCGCTGTCACGACGATGGCGTTCGCAGCCGAGGCTGCGCCGGCGGCGGCGGGGGGTAACCCGAACGGCGGCATGATCGCGCTGGCGGCCGCGCTGGCGGTCGCGGTCGGCGCACTCGGCACCGCGTGGGCGCAATCCCGCATCGGTGCCGCGGCCGCGGGCGCGATGGCTGAGCGTCCGGAGGTCGGCGGTCAGATGCTGATCTTCCTCGCGCTCCCCGAGACGATGATCATTCTCGGGTTCCTTGTCGCGTTCTTCTTGATCGGCAAGATCTAGCCAGGGTCGCGCCGGGGTAGGGCCGCTTTGATCGATTCGCAAAGCCTCGGGGCCGTTGGTGCTGACCGACGGCCCCGAGAAGTGCCCGGTGGGATTGGCCGCATCGTTGCGGCCAATCCCACCGATCACTGCAGCAGCCAGGACGACCGCGCGTCGATGGCGGATGGAAACGCCGGACCCGAGAAACGAGGACGGAAATGAGCTCAGAACTGATCGCGTTGCTCGAGCGTGAATCCAAGGCCGAGCAGGACCGTGTCGTCGCCGAGGCGCGGGAGCGCGCCGCGACGATC
>VGFF01000206.1 GCA_016868955.1 Armatimonadota bacterium | reverse complement strand
GGCCGCGTACCGGCCGCCGCCCGCCCCGGAAAGCAGCTCCTGCACGCGCGCGTCGATCGCCCCCGCGCTCGGCATTGGTTGACCGACGAAGAAGGTCTCGGCGAAGATCTCACGAGAGCTGATGCCGAGCATCTCGCGCACGCGGTCGGCGTAGGTGCCGGCGGCCCGCCGCGCCAGGGGATTGTGAACTTCCACGAGGATCTCGCGCCAACCCTCGGCCTCGGCCTCGTGCCAACGAACCTCGTTCGTTTCGAAGTCGCGGCGGATGCGAACTTGTCGCTCGTCGACGCGCAGATCGATGACGCCGCGAAATGGGCTGCCGCCGCCGCGATTACGAAAGCGGGCATACCCGAACTCGTCGCGGTCGCCGCTGCGCGGCAACCCGAAGATCGTCGCGACGAGCCCGGCCAGCAGCGTGGACTTTCCCGATTCATTGGGCGCGACCAGAACGCCCAGAGCCTCCGGGAAAGCGAATTGCGTCGCCTCGCGGTACAGGCCGAATCCTTCCAGCTCGACCCGTTCGAGGCGGACGCCGCCGTTCACGGTCGACCTCCGCTGCGCAGCGCGGCGACCCCCGTCTTCAGGGCCTGCTCCAGGATGTCCCGTTCCTCGGCGCCTTGCGTCTGCGCGATCTGCTCCTGCAGTCGCCGCACGAACTCGCCGAGCACCGTGCGCTCGCCGGCCCATGCCGCCAGTTGCTCCGGCGGCAGCGCCGTCGTCGCGTCCTCGATGTTCAAGTGGAAAAATCGCGGCGCCAGCCGCGCCGCGATCTCGCCCGCGTCGAACGTGAACGGCGGTCGGCCGACGATCCGTGCCCGCAGGCAAGCGGCCGGATCCGCCCAGGATTCGATCACCGCCGCGAGCGCCGACGGCGACGAAAGCGACGACGCGTCGTAGGTCCGGGTTTCCAAGGGTCGCGTGTCGGCGGCTACCGTCATCAGCCGGACCGCGCCGCGGGTGACGTCGACGACGGTCCAACAGGCGCAGCCCGGATCGTCGAATCCTTTTCCTTCGACGGCGCCGGCGTAGGCCGCTTGCGCCGCGCCGAGCCGCAGCTCGCGATGTTCGTGGACGTGGCCAAGCGCCACGTAGTCGTAGCCGGCGGCCGCAAGCGCCGACGGGCTCAGCGGCAAGCTGCGTTCCCCCAGGCGCGCCGACTCGGTCAAGGTGCCATGGAAGACCGCCAGGTGGAAGCCTTCGCCTTGCCGCGGCGGAAACGCCCGCATCGGTTGCCGCGCGTCGGTTACCCCGCCCGTGTACGCGACGCCGTATACGTGCACCGGCGTGCCGGAGATCGTGAGCGTGCCGGTGTGCCCCGGCGCCGGATTCGTGACGAGCAGCCCAGGCCACTCCGAACCGCGCGCGCGGAAGATCGACTTCGCGTACGTGATCTCGTCGTGGTTGCCCGGGACCGTCACAACCGCCACGCCGGCTCGCGTCAGGCGCGCGAGCTGGCCCATGACGGCCCCGGCGAGCGGCCCGTCCGGCGCGAAGTGGTCGAACAGGTCGCCCGCGATGACGACGAGCGCGATGCGGCTGGACGGGTGTAGCGCGAAGTCGACGGCCCGGCGCAAGGTGTCGTCGCGATGCGCCTGACGGCGCCCCGCCAGCGCCTCCGGCAGAAACGCCGGATACCAACCGAGGTGCAGGTCCGCGAGGTGCAGGAAACGGTTCAAGGATCTCGCTCCAGCCGGTCCAAGATGGCCAACAAGCCGCCCATGTCGTGGATGAGGTCGCAATCGACGTCGCCGAAGACGCGATCCCGATCCA
>VGFF01000205.1 GCA_016868955.1 Armatimonadota bacterium | reverse complement strand
GTCCGGGTACTGCGCCTGCGCTATGTCGGTTTTCGAAGGCCAAGCACGTGACGCGGGGTGTGAATGATAGATCCCGCGCAACATCAGCCCCACGCGATCCATCTCTCGAAACGCCGACATGAGCTCGGCCGGGTCGATTTGGTACGTGTACGGGCTCTCATCGATGTTGCGGCGATCCCACACGCTTTCGACAGTGCCATTGCGCCCGACCAGCAGCCCGCAACACTCGTTGGGTGCTTCCCGCCTCGCGTGATCGACGATCGTATCGACTTGGGCGCGCGTCAACCGCAGCATCGAGATCCTGCCTTCCGCTTAGACTATCAAATCGGCGCGCGGCCGCTCCACAGGGGTGTGCTGAAGTACCGGCCGCCGGCGTCGCAGCCGATCGCCACGACGACGCCGTGGCGCAGCGTCTCGGCGACGGCCAGCGCCGCGACCAACGCCGCTCCGGTCGACGCGCCCACGAACATACCCTCTTCCCGCGCCAGCCGCCGGGTCATCGCGTACGCAGCCTCGGTGCGAATGGCGATCTTACGATCGTGCACGCGTTCGTCGTAGATCGCGGGCCGGATCGCCGTGGCCATGTGCTTGAGGCCTTCGATGCCGTGCGCCGGCTCATCCGGCTCGACGGCCACGACCTCGACCTTCGGATTCTCCTCTTTCAGGCGCCGGCCCGTACCGACGAGCGTACCGCTCGTGCCGAGGCCGGCGACGAAGTGCGAGATGCGCCCTCGCGTTTGGGTCAAGATTTCCGGACCCGTCGTGTCGTAGTGCGCCCGCCAGTTCGAAGGGTTCGCGTACTGATCGGGCCGGAAGTAGCGGTCGGGATCCGCGCGCTCGAGATCACGCGCGGCCAAGATCGCCCCGTCCGAACCCTCCAGGGGATCCGAGTACACCACCTCGGCGCCGAACGCCGCGACCGTGCGCTTGCGTTCCTCGCTGACGTGTCCCGGCATCACGAGCGTCACGGGATAACCTTTGGCGGCGCCGATCATCGCGTAGGCGATCCCCGCGTTCCCCGAGGTCGCATCGAGCAGCGTCTTGCCGCGGCGCAGCCGCCCGTCCCGCTCGGCGTCCTCGATCATCCGCAGCACCGGGCGATCCTTGACCGAGCCGCCGGGATTCAGCCACTCCGCCTTCAGGTACACGGCGACGTCCGGCGCGAGCCCGCGTCCAAGCCGCCGCAGGCCCAGCAATGGCGTGCCGCCGATGCGCGCCAACAGATCTTCGCCGATGGGCGCGGCGCTCGACCCCGCGCCGCCTTGCCGCCGATCACTCATCGAAGACGACCGTCGGCTCATCGTAGACGCGCACGCCGTTGCGCGCGATGCGATCGCGCAGCCAAGCTTCGAGCCACGCCGTCTTCTCGGTCGTCGACGCCGGCGAAGCGAGCAACGACAACGGCACGTTGACGTGCAGCGCGCGTCCGGGAATCGTGTGGCGCGTCACGCCCGCGGGCAGGCGCACGTTCCGCCGCGCCATGGTCAGGACTTCTTCCTTCTCGAACGCGGCGAATACGACGAGCATCGCGAGGTCGGGAAATGAATAGGCGACGGCGGCGGGATCGTCGGAGAGCACCCGATGAATTGCGCCGCTGGCGCCCCCCGCGTATGTCGCGACGAGGCGCCGCAGGCGCTCCGCGTCGCCGGCCGCCGATCCGGCGCGCGGGATCAGCAGCGTGGGGCCGCCGACCCACACCCACGCGAGAATTCGCCGCGCCCGCAATTGGTCGCGCGCGAATTCGATCTCCGCCCACTTGAACGGAACGCGCAACGCCGCTTCCAGCTTTCGATAGACGGCCGCGGGCTCCGGCGGTGTCCCCGGGAT
>VGFF01000204.1 GCA_016868955.1 Armatimonadota bacterium | reverse complement strand
GACGACGCCGGAGAGCCAGAGCCGGCTCGGCCCCTGGGCGTCCCCGAACCGGCGCCAGCCGATCCACGTCGCGAACAAGATGCTCGTCTCCCGCAGCGCCGCGACGTAGCCGACCTTGTCCAGCGCCAACGCCCCGAGCACCAAACCGTAGGCCGCGACGCCGCTAACGCCGCCGATGAACAGAACGCGCCACGATGCCCGCGGCGGCCGTGGCCAGGCTCGCCGCCGCGCGAGATAGTACGCCGCAATGGTCACCGCGTTCGCGAGATTCAGCCCACCGACGTAACTTCCGAGCGTCGACAGGCGCACGCCCTGACGATCGACGAGCGTGTACAGAGAGATCATCGCCGCCGTCGCCAGCGACCACCCGAGCGCCGCCTTCTGGACCGCCGCGCGACGTCCGACGAGACCAAAGAGCGTGACTCCCACTGCCACGAGCAGGACACCAGCCGCCGCGGGAGGGGGCAAGTACTCGCCGAAGAACAACGCGGCGCCCGTCGTCGATAGCGTCGGCGCCAAGCCGCGCGCGATCGGGTAGACGAACGACAGATCACCGTGCTCATACGCCTGCATCAGCGTCACGTTGTAGACGGCGTGGAGCATCGCGCTCGTCAGGAAGAACGGCAGCGCCTCTCCCCGGGGCAATCCGTAGAGGAAAACGAGCGGCAACACAAGGAGGCCGCCGATGACGTTCGTGCCCAAGGAGACGGTGAGCCGGTCGTGCCCGCCTTTGAGGATCGCGTTCCACGTCGCATGCAGGAACGCGGACGCGAGCACGAGCGCGAGCGCGACGGCGGTCATCTACGGCCGCACGTGCCCGTCGCCGAGGACGACCCACTTCTCGGTCGTCAGCTCCTCCAAGCCCATCGGGCCGCGCGGCCCGATGCGATTCGTGCTGATGCCGATCTCGGCGCCGAGGCCGAACTCGGCGCCGTCGACGAGACGCGTCGACGCGTTGACGAGCACGGCCGCGCTGTCGATCTCATCGACGAACCGCATCGCGCGCCGATGATCGTTCGTGACGATGGACTCGGCGAGGCCAGTGCTGTAGCGGCGGATGTGCGCGACCGCGTCGTCGAAACCGTCGACGACGCGCACGGACAGGATCAGATCCAGATACTCGGTAGCCCAGTCCTCGTCGGTCGCGGGCACTACGCCGGGAACGATCGCGGCCGTCCGCGCGCAGCCGCGCACCTCGACGCCGGCCGCGCGCAGCGCCCGCGCCGCCTCCGGCAGGAACGCGTCGGCGATGGGCGTGTCGACGAGCATCGTCTCCAGTGCGTTGCAGGTCGACGGCCGGCTCGTCTTCGCGTTCACCGCGATCGCGCGGGCCGCGTCGAGATCTGCCGCGCGATCGACGAACAGATGCGTGACCCCTTTGTAGTGCTTCAAGACGGGCATCCGCGCGTTTTCGACGACCGTGCGGATCAGCCTCTCGTTGCCGCGCGGGATCACGACGTCGATGCCTTCGTCGCGCAACAGCTGCTGCACGAGCGCGCGATCGGGATCGGCGACGACCTGGGCCGCGCCGTCGGGAAAGCCCGCTTGGGGAAAGAGGGAACCGAGCGCGAGGTTCGTGTGGCGCGCCTCGCGGCCGCCGCGCAGGATGATCGCGTTGCCCGCCTTCAGGCACAACACGGCCGCGTCGACCGTCACGTTCGGCCGTGCCTCATAGATCATGAGGATCACGCCGATCGGCGCGCGGACGCGCCCGACGCGCATGCCGTTCGGCCGCCGCGTCATCGCTTTCATCGCGCCGACCGGGTCGGCGAGCCGCGCGACGTCGCGGACGCCCGCGGCGACCGTCGCCAGGCGCTGCGGCGTCAAGCGCAACCGATCGAGGAGCGCTCCGGC
>VGFF01000203.1 GCA_016868955.1 Armatimonadota bacterium | reverse complement strand
CGAAGCGGTGCGAACGTCTTGGCGCCGCGTCGCGCAGGCCCGAACGATGCCCTTCTTGCGGTCTGACGCCCAGGCGCCGGCCGCGTTGCTCCTCAGCTTCGGACGATTCGGCGACGCCGCCGCCGCGATCGCGCGCTTCGACGAGATCGCCGGCGAGCTTTGGCACGACGCCCGGCGGCAGCTCGCGGCGCTCCTCGCGGCGTCGACGAAACCCGCGCCCGAGCTCCAATTCCGCTTCGACATCGGCGACCGGATCGTGCGCGGGCGCTTCCATCCGACGCCCGACGAGGCGGAGGCGGCGTTGCTCGGCCTGGCCGCGTTCGCGCGCCTGCTCGCGGCGGACGCCGACGCCGCGCTGCCGGCTGCCGTTCGGATCGTGACGGCGGCCTGGGACGGCGCGGGCTGGCGCTGCGATCAAGCGCGCGGTTATGCGCGATCCGGAGAGGCCACGAGCGGCAGCCCGATGCGGTTGCGTCACATCGACGGACGATGGGTGCCGTCGTGATGCGATCGATCCGCATCCTGTTCCTCGTCCTGATCGGCGTTTTCTTCTTCTTCGGGTCCGTGCTCGCGACATGGTACACGGACTGGTTGTGGTTTCTCGACCTCGGCTATCCCGGCGTCTTCTGGACGCCGTTTCTCTCGCGCGCGGGGCTCGCCGCGACCGTCGCCGCGATCGTCTTTGTGATCCTGTACCTCAACGCGCGCCCGTTTTTCAGCCGCCAGAGCACGCCGAAGATCCTGCTGCGCGGGGATGGACAGCCGGTGCGGCTGTGGAGCAATCGCGCCGTCCGACAGGCGGTATGGATCGGCGCCGCGACGCTCGCCGTGCTGGCCGGCCTGGGAAACAGCCGTCGCTGGCTGATCTTCCAGCAGTTCGTGCACGCCCAACCGTCCGGCGTCCGCGATCCGATCTTCGGCGTCGACGTGTCCTTCTACATGCTGCAGTTCCCGTTCTACCGCTTCCTCGAGAGCCTGCTGTGGAGCTGGCTGTTGTTCGCGATGGCGCTCGTCATCGTCGCGTACGCGGTCGACGGGGCGCTGCAGACGACCCAGGGGCGCTGGATCGTCCCGCCCGCCGTCCGCGCGCACCTATCGCTGCTGGCCGGACTTTTGTTCCTCGTGCGAGCGGCCGGATTCCGCCTGGACGCTTACGAGCTGATGATCTCGCAGCGCGGGTTGTATTTCGGGCCGACGTACACCGATCTGCACGCGCGCTTGCCCGCCTTGAACGTGCTCTCAGTCCTCGCCTTGATCGGGGCCGTCCTCCTGCTCGCGAACGTCCGCCTGAAGACGCTCCGGTTCGGTGCCGGCGTCGTCGTCGCGATGGTCGCGGCTTGGTTTCTCGGCGCCGGGATGATACCCGGCCTCGTGCAACAGATTGTCGTCGGGCCGAACGAGCTGACGCGCGAGATGCCTTATCTGCGGCAGCACATCCAGTCGACGCGGCGCGCGTTCTTGCTCGACCGCGCGGTCGACCGCACATTCCCCGCCGCGGAGACGCTGCCGCCGGCGGCGATCCCGCGGAACGCGGCGACCCTGCGCAACGTTCGGCTGTGGGACTACCGGCCGTTACTCGACGCCTATCGCCAGCTGCAAGGGCTGCGCGCGTACTACATGATCAACGACGTCGACGTCGATCGTTATGTCGTCGGCAGCGAGCAGCGGCAGATAATGCTCGCGGCGCGCGAGATGGATGTCAACCGCCTGCCGGCGCAGGCGCGCAACTGGGTCAACGATCACCAGATTTACACCCACGGCTACGGCGCGGTCGCCAGCCCGGTCAACCGCATCAGCGAAGGCGGGATGCCCGAGTTCTGGCTGAGCGACCTGCCGCCGGCCCATCGGGTCCCCGAG
>VGFF01000202.1 GCA_016868955.1 Armatimonadota bacterium | reverse complement strand
GATGAACAGCGGCGCCAGCGCGATTTTCGGGATCGCGTAGAACGCGACGAGGAACGGCTGCAGGGCCTTCTGCAGCAGCCCGGTGCTGCCGACCATGACGGCGAACGCGACGCCGGCCAGCGCCCCGATCGCGTAACCGCTCCCCAGCTCGATCAGCGTCGTGCCGACGTGGCGGTGGAACACGGGGTCGCCGAAGAGCGCCGCGACGCGCGCGGTCACCGCCGTCGGATCGCTGACGAACTGCGCGTCCATCAGCCGCCCGGACGCGAGCGACCACGCCGCGAGGGCGACCGCGAAGACCGCGCCGCGCCAGCCGAGGATCCACAAGCCGCGGCCGCGGTCGTCTCGCCGCCGGCGCACGACCGCGCGACGCAGCAGCGCCGCCTCATCGACGGTCGCCGCCGCCTCGAACGCCGGCCCTAGTTGCGCGATCACGCCGGGCCGCCGCCGGCGACGAACAACGCGCGCGGATGGCGCGTCAGCACTTCGCAGCCGCTGTCGCTGACCAACACGGTCTCGCTGAACCCGAGGCCCCAACGGCGCGGCAAGCGCAGCGCCGGCGGGATGTGGAAGACCATGCCGGCCTTCAGCACCGTCGGGTCGTCGCGACGCAAGCTCAGGATGTGGCCTTCGCCCCAATCGGGCGCGAACGCGACGCCAACCGAATATCCGGTGCGCTTGCGGAAGTACGGTTCGAAGCCGGCTTCCTCGATCACGCCGCGGCACGCCGCGTCGACCGCGCCGCTCGTCACCCCGGGGCGGATCGCGGCGATCGCCGCGTTCAGCGCGGCGAGGATCACGTCGGCCATGCGACGGATCTCGTCGCATGGCCGACCGATGCTGGCGCCGCGCATCAACGGGCCGAAATACCGGCGCTTCGCCGCGCCGAGCTCGATCAGCAGCGTATCGCCCGACTCGAGCGTGCGGTTCGCGAACGTGAAGTGCGCGACGCCCGATCGCCATCCCGAGGTCACGATCGGGTCACCGACGTAGAAGTCCGATCCGGCGAGGGTCATCGCGTTGTACGCGGCCGCGGCGACGTGGTTTTCGGTCGCGCCGGGACGGATCGCCTCCAGCGCCGCGCGCATGCCCGCTTCCGTCAGACGGCAAGCGGTGCGGATCAGATCGATCTCGCGGCTCGACTTGATGCGGCGCACGACTTCGACGATGCCGCTGCCGCTCGTGACGCGATCGCCGCCGAGTCCCGCGCGAAGCCGCCCGTGCGCCGCCGGCGACACGAACCAGCCGCCGTCTTCCAGCCCAATGCGCCCGCCGAGGCGGCCGCGGCTCCCCAAAACCGTCCGCACCGTCTCGACCGCGTCCTCCGTGTCGCCGAACCCTGCGATGTCGTCGATACGCGTCGACGTCGCGGCCACGGTCTTCTCCATCTCGCGGACGATCATCGTCAGCGGGCCGTCTGCGGGCACCGCCAGGCATTGGAAGCTCGCGTAGCCGATGGTCTCGTAGCCGGTGAGGTACGTCACGTTCTCCGGGCCGGTGACCAGCAGCAGGTCGACCTCGCGCTCGGCCATGCCGCGTCGCACCGCGTCGAGCCGCCGCGCGTATTCGTCCGGCGAAAACGGCATCACGTGCAGGTCGCGACTCGCTTCCGTCATGCGGGGGACCTCCAAAGATTGGTGATGGCGGCGGCGTCGAGGACGCGCCCGTAGAACGCGGCCAGATGGTCCAGCCAGGCGCGCTGCGTGGCGTCGGTGGACGACGCGGTCGCGTCGGCGCCGACGATGACGTGGTAGCCGAGCTCGAAGGCGTGCTCCGCCGTCGCTTGCACGCAGACGTTCGTGACGAGCCCGCAGACGACGACCGTGTCGGTGCCCGCGGCCGCGAGACGATCGGCCAATCCCGTCGCGACG
>VGFF01000201.1 GCA_016868955.1 Armatimonadota bacterium | reverse complement strand
AACGGCGGCGTCGTTCGACTTCGCCCGCTCCTACGTCACGCGGCTCGACCGCGTGTCCTGGTCGGAGATCCGCGCGATCTTCGAGACGATGCTCCAGGAAGGCCGAATGATGCTGCGGGAGGCGGGCGTCGATCCGAACGGCCCCGGCGTCCGCGCGGTGCGGACGATGGACCTGCGGCACAAGGGGCAGGGCTACGAGCTGAGCGTCGAGGTTCCCGCTGACGTCGTCGCCCGCGGATCGGTCGAGGAAGTTTCTAGGCTGTTCTACGACCGCTACCAGGAGAAGTACGGGCACGCGCACACGAATCTGCCGGCCGAGCTGATCACGCTGCGCGCATCCGTGGAAGGTCCGCCGCCGCACATTCCGCAGCACGCGCGCGAGGGCGCGAGCGGGAGCGTCGAGAAGGCGCGCAAGGGCGCGCGGCCCGTGTACTTCCCGGAGCGCGGCGGCTACGTCGAGACGCCGATCTATGACCGTTACAAGCTGCCGGCCGGCGCGAGCTTCCCCGGCCCGGCGGTCATCGAAGAGCGCGAATGCACGATCGCCGCCGGACCGTCCAGCCGCGTCCGCACCGACGCCTACGGGCATCTGTTCATCGATCTCCTAGACGCCGGCGAAGCGCCGGCGCGGGCGTAGGGGGCGATCATGGCCATCGCCGCCGCGCTCGACCCGATCACGATCGAGGTGCAGTGGAACCGGCTCATCTCGATCATGGACGAAGTGGACATCGCGCTCGTCCGCACGTCGTTCTCGACGATCGTCGGCGAGAGCCGGGACTTCGCCGTCATCATGCTCGACCGCCAGGGGCGCAGTCTGGCGCAATCGCAGCTGTCGTCGCCGGCGTTCACCTGCCACCTGCCGATCACGACGAAGCACTTGCTCGACGTCTTCCCGGTCGAGATGTTGCGGCCGGGCGACGTCTTGATCACCAACGATCCTTGGATCGGCACCGGTCATCTCCCCGACCTGTCGATCATCACGCCGGTGTTCCGCGAAGGGAAGGTCGTCGCGTTCATGGCCTGCGCCGCGCACATCGCCGACATCGGCGGGCGGCTGGACTTCTTCGACGCGCGCGACCTGTTTGAGGAAGGCTTTCGCATCCCGCCGAGCAAGCTGTTCGAGGCCGGCGTCGAGAACGATCAGCTGACGCGGCTGTTGCGCGCGAACGTGCGCGTGCCCGACATGGTGATGGGCGACGTGCACGCGATCGTCGGCGCCGAGCGGCTCGGCGCGGCCCGGCTCGACGAGTTCCTCGGAGACTACGGCGCCGAGGCATTCCACGTCCTCGGCGACGAGATCCTGTACCGATCCGAGCAGGCGATGCGCAACGCGCTGCGGGCCCTGCCCGACGGCCGCTGGTCGTACGCGCTGGACGCCGACGGCTACAAGAAGCCGCTGCACCTCGCAGTCACGGTGAAGAAGAGCGGCGACGAGGTGCACTTCGACTTCACGGGCTCCTCGCCGCAGTTCGCGGACGCGTCGATCAACTGCGTCACGAACTGCACGTTCGCCGACACCTTCTACCCGATGAAGTGCAGCCTGACGCCGGAGATCCCGAACAACGAGGGGTTGTTCCGGCCGATCAAGCTGTTCGCGCCGGAAGGATGCGTCGTCAACACCACGTTCCCGAGCCCGGTTAAGTCGCGATCGAAGACGAGCTTCCACATCCACATGGTGATCTACGGCGCGCTCGCGAGCGCGATGCCGGACCGCATCCAGGCCGGCAGCGGATCGTTCTGGGCCGTGACGATGCACGGCGTCAACGCCGACGGCGAGACCTTCAACGTGCACGTGCTGCCGAATGGCGGCAAGGGCGCGACCGCGCGCGGCGACGGGCTGCCGACGATCGCGTTCCCGTACAACGGCACCGTGACGCCCACGGAGATCATCGAGAACCAGGCGCCGGTGATCGTCACGCACAAGACGCTC
>VGFF01000200.1 GCA_016868955.1 Armatimonadota bacterium | reverse complement strand
CGTCCTCGATGGCAATCACGGCTTTCCGCAGGACGTCGGGAACCTCGCGCAGCGGGACGAACTCGCGATTCTCCTGGAACAAGCTGGCGATCAGCTCCCCGTTGGCCGCGAAGATCCTCGTCGCCTGGCTCGGTGGCTGGTATAAGGCGGAAACCTCGGGGAGCGTGCTGTGGACGAAGTACACGAGCACCGCGGCGGCGGCGCCGCCGATCACCAGAAGGCTCGCGACCGCGACGACCAACGTCGTCAGCCAGCGTCCCCAGGATCGCTTGCGGCGGCGCGGGGCGCGCATCGAATGGGAGGTCGGCCGCGTGATCTTCGTGTGCGCCATCGGTTTCTCCGCAATTCGCTAACATCTCATAGTAACAAACGACGCCGAAGATGGCCGACGCCGCAGCAGACGTCGGTGGAGGATCGGGGCGGCCGCCCTGGTCGCTCGGTGGCGTCTCTGTAAGAAGCTCCGGAACCGAGCGGAAAGGCGATCCCCGGCGGACCTAGGGGGGGGCGGGTAGGGAAGCCGCCGGGGACCGAGCGGGCTGCCATCGTGGAGATCAGCCGTCAGACCCCCGACAGCGCGGCGAGAACTTCCTCGCCATGGCCCTCGGGACTGACCTTCTCCCACACGCGCGCGATCCGACCTTCTTCGTCGATGAGGAACGTGACGCGCGCCACACCCCAGTACTTGCGTCCATACATCGACTTCTCGACCCACGCGCCGTACGCCTCGGCGATCCGGTGATCTTCGTCGGCGACGAGCGTGAACGGAAGATCGTATTTCTTCTTGAACTTCGCGTGCGACGAAAAGTTGTCCGGACTCACCCCGAGCACGACCGCCCCGGCCGCCCGCATGCGTCGATCCGCGTCGCGGAACGAGCACGCCTCCTTCGTTCAGCCGCCGGTATCGTTCTTGGGATAGAAATAGAGCACGACCTTGCCGCCGCGGAACTTCGCCAACGACACGTCTTCTCCGGCGTGATCGCGGGCGGTGAACGCGGGAGCCACCTGCCCGCAGCGAGGCATCGCCAATCGCCATCCCCCCCTCTGGAATGTCCCCGCATGCCCGGGGACCGTTCCTTTCGTAACAACTCCAGAGGAACGGACGCAAGCCTTGTGAAAGGTTGACGTCTGCGCTCACGCCGTCATGGTCGTTGGACGACGACCTCGCCGGCGAGGTTGCGCCGCGTCGGAGACGAAGATAGAATGAGGCGCGCCCGAGCCGCGGCTCGGGCGCGCTTTCGTGGGGACGTAGCTCAGTTGGGAGAGCGCCTCGTTCGCAACGAGGAGGTCGGCGGTTCGACTCCGCTCGTCTCCACCAAACTCCCGAAACCTCGATCACGATGCACGCCTCCCCGACGTCGCGACCGGTGGTCCGCCGGCGCTGGCACCGCTCCTGCTTCCCTCGGCGGCATTCCAGCGAACGAGCCAGGCCGCATGAGGATGGAAACGATCGCCGAAGAGTTCCTGCTTCGCCCGCGCACGATGGAGTCCGGGCCGCACTCGGGCCGCCGCGCCGCCGACGCGAATCGGCTCTTGGCCAGCGCGCCCCGCGCCGATGACGTGAACGCCGCCGATCGCCAGGTTGCCCTGCGCATCGCTGGCGATCTTGCCGCCGCGCACGTAGCGTCCCCCCTCGGCGACGACGAACCCGGTCCCGTCGACCGCGAGGTCAGTCGGGTCGCCGGTGTGCCCCAGCGATCCCTGTCGCCCAGCGCCGGGTGGAGGAAGCCATCACGACGGTGCAGGCGGACGTCGTCGCCGGATTCAAAAGTAACGAGAATCCGCCGATAACCACTGGCGGCGGCGTTCTCGAGGTTGTGCGCGATCGCGTCTTGGCGGGTTTGCTCCGCCGTCATCGTGGCGGCGGCGTATTGAAGTCGGCGTACCAAAGGCCTGCCTCCTCGTTCTGGATTTCCGAGGAGCGGCTTTGCACTTCAGGTGCCAGGTCGACGAAACGAAAACTAG
>VGFF01000199.1 GCA_016868955.1 Armatimonadota bacterium | reverse complement strand
TCACGGGGATTCCTTCTCGAAGAGGCGGCCGTCCTGCAGCGTCCACAGCCGGTCGGCGGCCCCGACCACCTCGGGGCTGTGCGTCACCATGATCATCGTCTTCCCAGCTCTGCGCGTCAGCCGATCAAGAAGCTCGACGACGGTCCGCCCGGTCTCGACGTCGAGATTGCCGGTCGGCTCATCCGCGAGGACGACGAGCGGATCGTGCGCGAGCGCGCGCGCGAGCGCGACGCGTTGCTGCTCGCCGCCGGAAAGGCGGTCTGGAAAGCTGTCGTGCCGGTCGCCGAGGCCGACGACGTCCAGCAGCCCGAGCGCGAATGCGCGCCGCCGCGCATCATCGGCGCCGTTGAGCTCCAGCGGCAGCAGCACGTTCTCCGCGACCGTCAGCGTCGGGATCAAGTTGAAGAACTGGAAGACGAAGCCGAGATGCCGGCGCCGGAACAGCGTCCGCTCGTGCTCGGAGAGCGCGGTCAGCGACACGCCGTCGATGACGACCTCGCCATGCGTCGGCTCGTCGATGCCGCTGATCAGGTTCAGGAGCGTCGACTTCCCGGAACCGCTGCGCCCGAGCAGCACGACAAGCTCCCCGGCGCGGATGTCGGCGTTGATGTCGCGCAGGATCATTCGCGCCCGATCGCCCTCGCGCACCGTCTTCGACAAACCTCGCAGCGCGATCTGACAATCCGCGGTCACGATGGCGTTCCGCCGTGACCGACGGCGCGCAGCAGCGCCCGCACGCGCTCGAGCGTATCGCAGTCGGCCGGCTTCTTATCGTCACGGAGGCGCGCGATGCGGGGAAACCGCACCGCGATGCCGCTTTTGTGACGCGGCGACGGCGCGAACGCCTCGAACGCGATCTCGCAGACGATGGCCGGCGGCACGACGTGCACCGGCCCGATGCGCTCGGTCGTGTTCTTGCGGATGAACGCCTGGACGGTGCGGATCTCGGCGCGCGACAGTCCCGAGTACGCCTTCGCGAGCGGGACGAGCGTATCGCCGTCCCAGACGCCGAACGTGTAGTCCGTGAACACGCCGGCGTGCTTCCCTGACGCTTGCTGCGCGTACATCAGCACGGCGTCAATCGTGTACGGTTCCACCTTCCACTTCCACCAATCGCCGCGCGGCCGTCCGACGCCGTACGAAGACGCGCGCCGCTTCAGCATGAGCCCTTCGGCAACGTGCGCCCGGGCTTGCGCCTGCACGTCCGAGAGCGCTTCCCAGGTCGCGCACGGCACGATCTGCGCGAGGCGACGACGGACCGAGCGCGGCGAGCAGCGCCTCCAGCCGGGCCCGACGCGCCTGGAGCGGCTCCGCGCGGATATCCTCGCCGTTCGCCTCCAGCAGATCATAAGCGAGCAGCGACACGGACACGTCGCGCAGGACGGTCTCCTCAAGGCGCTTTCGGCCGAGCCGCCGCTGCAACGCGGCGAACGGCAGCGGCCGGTCGTCGCGCCAGCCGAGGATTTCCCAGTCGAGGACCGTTCCAGCCGGCAGCGCGGCGGCCGCGGTGGCCACCTCAGGGAACTGCACCGTCACATTTTCTTCCCCGCGCGACCAGATCGCGATCGCGCCGCTAAGGTGCAGCACTTGCGCCCGAATGCCGTCCCACTTGCACTCCGCCTGCCAGCCGGACTGCTCACCGGGCGACGTCGAGCGGGTGCGCCAGCAGGAACGGATACGGCTGCAACGGGTCACGCGCGCCCGCCGGATCGGTGAGCGCGACGTAGGCGGCTGCACTCGGCGACTAAGCGCCGGCCAGGCGCTGCTCGATCCGCGCGACCGGCGCGGCGCCGACGCGCGCCACGGCGCGGGCCACGAGCCCGCGTGAGACGCCGATCCGGAACGCGCCCGTGATGAGCTTGTTCCACACGTGACGTTGATCGGGGCCGAGCTGCCGCATCGTCGCAACGAGCGTCGCCCGTCGCGACGATGCGTTCCTCGACGAGCACATGCAGCGGCACATCGGCGTCGGCGCCGGTGTCCGGCAGCAGCAGCGCAATCGTCTCGGCGAGATCGCCGACGTTATCGTAGCACTCCTCGAGCAGCCAGCCC
>VGFF01000198.1 GCA_016868955.1 Armatimonadota bacterium | reverse complement strand
TCTCGGGCGGTGAGCAGCAGATGCTGGCGATCGGACGCGCGTTGATGGCGCAACCGCGCTTGCTGATGCTGGACGAGCCGTCGTTAGGCCTGGCGCCGCGCGCCGTCGACGTTTTGTACGATGCCCTGGCGGCATTGGTCCAGGACGGCCTCACGTTGTTGCTCGTCGAACAGCACATCGCCGAGGCGTTGGCCCTCGCGCACCGCGGGTACGTCATGGTGGCCGGTCGCGTGCTGCTCGACGGCAGCGCCGCGGCGCTGCTCGGCGACGAAGCGTTGCGCCGCGCCTACCTGGTGATCTGAAGATGACGGCGACGCTGTTCCTGGAGTTGCTGATCGGCGGCGTCGCGCTGGGCGGCCAGTACGCGCTGATGGCATTCGCGTTCTCGCTCGTGCTCGCGACGACGCATGTGCTCAACGTCGCGCACGGCGTCGTGCTCGTCTGCGGCGCCGCCGCCGCGACGCTGTTCGTGCGTCAAATGGGCTGGCCCGTCGCGGCGGCGCTGGCGGTCGTGGCCGTCCTCTTCGCCGGGGTCGGCGCGCTGTTCGAGGCGGCGCTCGTGCGGCCGCTGGCGCGCCGCCCGGCGTCGGAGATCCTCGTGGGATCGATCCCTATGACGTTCGGGCTGGCGCTCGCCGCCGAGTCGCTGCTCGGCTACGTTTGGGCACGGCGGATCGAGCCGCAACCCATCTTCGCGTTGAGTTTTGGGCTCCCGGCCCTGACCATCGGGGGCGTCGCGATCTCGGGATCGCGCCTCGCCATCCTCGCGTACTCGGCGATCGCGACCGCCGCGGCGCATCTGTTCCTGTCCCGGACGCGCTTCGGCCGGGAAGCGCGCGCCCTGTCGCAGAACGTCACGGGCGCGCTCGTCGTCGGGATCGACCTGCGCCGCGTATCGCGCGGCGTCTTCGTACTGACGACGATGGCGACCGCCGTCGCCGGCGCGGTCTACGCGGTGGCGCAGCCGCTGAATCCCTACGACGGCGTGCGCCTGACGATGATCGCGTTCACCGTCGCGGCGGTCGGCGGCGTCGGCAACCTACCGGGCGCGCTCATCGCGGGCGTCGCGCTCGGCGTCGCCGAGGTGTTCACGTCGTTCTGGGCCGGCGCCGTGTGGGCGCCGGCCGCGACGATGGTCTTGCTGTTCGCGGTGCTGCTGGCGCGGCCGGACGGCACTGTGGGCGGGCGATGGTGATGCAACGGATGGCGTTGGCGACATTGGTCGGCGTTTTGGCCGTCGCGCCTTGGCTCGCCGGCCGCGACGTCGTCACCGGGTTTCTGCTCACGTTCTTCCTCGTCGTGCTCGCGAGCAACTACGACGTGCTCGGCGGTCACCTCGGCCTGCACAACCTCGGGCAGGCGACGTTCTTCGGCGTCGGCGCCTACGCGACGTTCCTGGCGTTGCTGAGCCTGCCCGCGCTGGCGTCGTTGGGAGTGACAGGCGCCGTCCTCGCATTGGTCGGTGGCGGGGCCGCCGCCGCCGCGTTCGCCTGGAGCGTCTCCGGCGCGTTGCTGCGCTTGCGCAGCGCGTACTTCTCCATCGGCTCGTTCGCATTGTTGTTGGCCATGCGGCTCGCCGTCGATAACGCCGCCATCCTGACAGGCGGTGTGCAGGGGTTGTACGTGCCGGTCGACCGCTATCTGCCGTTGCCCGTCGCCTACGCCGCCGTGCTCGCGCTCGCCGTCGGCTCGGTTGCCCTCAACGCGCGCCTCGCGACCAGTACGCTCGGGCTCGCGATGGTCGCGGTCCGCGAGAGCGAGGTCGCCGCCGCCGCCGTCGGTATCGACGCGTTCCGCGTCAAGCGCATCGCGCTCGTGCTCGCCGCCGTGCCGACGGCCCTCGCCGGCGGGGTCTTCGGACTCTACGCGGGGTATATCGACGCGAACGTCGTTCTCGGGGTGGAACGGAGTCTGTTTCCAGTTATCGCCGCGATGATCGGGGGCAGCGGGCTCGTTTGGGGCCCGGTGGCGGGCGTGGCGTTGCTCCGCGTCATCGACTACGGGTTGAAGTTCACGCTGCGGCTGCCGCTGCCGTCGATCGTCGTCTACGGCGTGATCCTCATTGTGGTGGCGCTGCTCGCGCCGCGCGGGCTGCTGGCCGGGCTCG
>VGFF01000197.1 GCA_016868955.1 Armatimonadota bacterium | reverse complement strand
GTGCGCGCATTCGCCGCGGATCCCGGCCGGTCCACTCGTTTTTTGACCGACACGCTGGGTTTTTCGCCGACGAACGGCGACGCGTACGAAGTGCGGGGGACGCAACGCGGATCGTTCTACGCTTACGATCGCTCCGACGTTCCCGGTCTGCACGGCGCCGGCACGGTCCACCACGTCGCGTAGTCGTCTCGCATGAACGATCATGCCGCTTGGCTGGAGACCGTTCGCGCCGCCGGCGCGCAGTCATCGCCGATCATCGACCGTTTCTACTTCCGATCGATCTACTTCCGCGAGCCGAGCGGCGTGCTGTTCGAGATCGCGACGCTCGGTCCCGGATTCACGGCCGACGAGCCGCTCGATCGTCTCGGCGAATCGCTGTCGCTGCCGCCCGACTTCGAGCATCTGCGGCCGCAGCTGGAGCGGATCCTGACGCCGATCCCCAGCGGGCGGTAGGCGCCAAAATACAGAAGGCACGGCGATTCGCCGGGCCTTATCCACCGACCGTCACGAGGGCGACGACAAGGAAGATGCTGAATCCGGTCCTGCCAACATCCCGCGATGGGTCGTTACGGCGTTCACTCGGAGGAAACCGAAACGATCTAGTCGCGTGCCGATCCTTTCGATGAATGTCCTGTCCTCCTCACTTTTCCGTCCCGCCCGAACCGCACGCCCTCCGCCCGCAGGCGCCGCCGCTGCTCATTCGCGAACGGTCGTGGGGCGATGCCGCCGTCGGCGCGAACGACGCGCCACCACGGCGCGACTTCTATGTCGTTCAGCGAAGCAAGCGCCCATCCGACCGTACGCGCCCCGTTGCGCAGGCCCGCCTGCCGGACCACGTCACCGTAGCTCATGGTCGCCCCCCCCAGAATGCGACAGCAGACCGCGTAGATGCCACGGAAGATCGTGGAGGGCCGAGAGGACAGCGAGCCGGCCGACGTGCCGGTCGGCGTGCGGCGCGAACGAACCGCGCCCACGCTACTCGCCGCGCAGGCGCGGATCGAGCGCGTCGCGCAAGCCGTCGCCGAGGAGGTTGAACGCGAGCACGGTGATCATGATCGCGATGCCGGGGATGATCGAGATCCAGGGCGCGATCCGCAGCCACTTCGTGCCGTCCGCGATCATCGAGCCCCACGTCGGCGTCGGCGGCGAGATGCCGAGACCGAGGAACGACAGCGCCGATTCCGTGAGGATGACCGTCGAGATGCGCAGCGTCGCCAAGATGACGATCGCGGAGATGACGTTCGGCAGGATGTGGCGCGCCATGATCCGCGTCTGGCTGCCGCCGATCGCGCGCGCCGCTTCCACGAACTCCCGCCCGCGCACGCGCAAGACCTCGCCGCGCACGAGCCGCGCGAACTGCGGCACCGACGAGATGCCGACGGCGATCATCAGGTTCGTCAGGCCTGGCCCCAAGACCGCGACGATCGCGATCGCGAGCAGGATCAACGGGAACGACATCAATACTTCGATCACGCGCATGATCGCCGCGTCCCAGCGCCCGCCGAAGTAGCCGCCGACGATGCCGGCCGTCGTGCCGAGGCCGGCCGAGATCGCGACCGCGACGACGCCGACCGACAGCGAAACCCGCGCGCCCCAGACGAGACGGGACCAAACGTCGCGACCGAGCGGATCGGTCCCGAGCACGTAATCGCCTCCGGGCGGCTTCAGCTTGTGGCGCAGGCTCTGTTCCAGCGGATCGTGCCCGCCCGTGATCGGCGCGAAGACGGCCAGCACGACGATGACGATCGCGAAGACGAGGCCGAGCGCGGCGCTTCGCCGACGCAGGATCGAGCGCATCGTCAGCGCGAAGCGGCTGCGACGCGGCGCGGCCCGCTTCGGGGTGGACAAGGTGGCGGCCGGTGTCGTCATCGCGTCCTCATCCGTAACGGATCCGCGGCTCGACCAGTCCGTAGACGAGGTCGACGAGCACATTCACGAGCACGATTCCCAGCGAGAAGACGAGGATCGTGCCCTGAACGACGGGATAGTCGCGCGTGTAGATCGCGTCGACGAGCAGCTTACCGAGACCGGGCCGCGCGAACACCGTCTCGATGACGACGGCGCCGCCGAGCAGGTAGGCGATGTCGATGCCGATGATCGTCAGCACCGGGATCA
>VGFF01000196.1 GCA_016868955.1 Armatimonadota bacterium | reverse complement strand
CGGCTCGTACGACATCGAGTACCTCGGCGTGCACGACGCGGCGACGAATGCGCCCGTGCCCTACGAAACGGCCCGCGACGGCAATGAGCGGATCCTGCGCTGGACCTATCGTGCCGCCGACGAGACAAAGCGCTTCGCGAACCGATACCGGATTCGAGAAGCCGTTCAGCGCTATGACGAGGTCGCGCAGTTCTACTGGAAGGCGATCGAGGACCAACACCCCCCCGATCGACCGCGTTCGGATCGCGGTCGTCCCGCCGGCGGCCAGCGCGAATCTGTTCAAGGTCTTCATCCACAGCGACGCCGAGCCGGGGACGTTGCGCATCGCGCCCGACTTTCGACGCGCCGACGTCGAGCAAACACAAATCCCGGGCACGAGCTTCGTCGAGCTGCGCGTCTTGCTCGATCCGGCGGTCTTTCCGGCGACGCGCGTGCGGTCGGGACAGACCTACGAGAGCTTGATGGCGGATGAGCGCGCCAGGGTCGCGCGCGGCCTGTTGAGCCAGACGGACGTCCTTGTCGGCCTGATCATCACGGTCGGTCTCGTGCTCGCTCTGATCGGCGGATACCTCTTCGTGTACCGTCGCTACGGCCGCGAGCCGGACGTTCCGTACGAAGGGGAGTACGAACGCGAGCCGCCGTCGGACCTGCCGCCGACGATCGTGCCCGCGATCCTGACCCAGGGCGCGCCGCCGGTGAGCGTCTATCCGCGAGCGTTCGCCGCGACCCTGTTGCAGGCCGCGCACCTCGGTTATCTCGAGATCACGGAAAAAGATGAGGAACACAGCTTCCTCGGGCTCGCGACGTTTCACCGCACGTTGCTGACGTATGCGCTCACGGCCAAGGGGAAGCAGGCGCTGGCCGGCCGTACCGTGGCTACGAAGCCGGAAGACGGCCCGCTGCACCCGTTCGAGCGTGAGGTGCTGCGCACCGTGTTTACGAACGCCGGCGACGGCGAAGTCGTCACGAGCCAGCAGATCGAGGACTGCGGCAAGAAGATCGTCGGCAGCAAGAGCAACTTCTTGATCTTCGTGGAGAGCTGGGGTCCCGGGCTGCGTACCTGGTTCGAACGCCACCACCATCGGCTCGACGATCCGCGCAGCGAACGGGCGAAGGGGCTCTTTATCGCCGCCACGATCGCCTCGATCTTCCTGTCGTTCTTCCTCAGCTTCATCTTGCCGATCCTCAGGGCGGCGCCAATCCTCCCGATCTTTGTCGTCGCGCCGGTCGCGGGCGTGCTGATCGCTTTCGCCAGCCGGTCGTTGTCGCGGCGGACGCCGGAGGCGGCGCTGGAAGTCAAACGCTGGGACGCGTTCAAGGGGATCATGACGGATTTCTCCGCGCTCGCGGACGCGGGGGCTCGGCTCTTGCCGATCTGGGAGCAGTACCTGGTGTACGCGACCGCGCTCGGCGTCGCCGATCAGCTGCTGAAGAACCTCCGCTTGGTCGCCGCCCAGACGAGCCAGGCGTTGCATACGCCGACGTGGTACCATGCGTCGTCGTTCGGACGGGGAAGCGGGATCAGCGACGCCGGCTTCGGTTCGTTGGAGCGCATGAGGCGCTCGTTCGCGAACTTTCAGAGTCTATCGCGGTCGCTGTCCGATTCCTCGCGTTCCGGGGGCCGATTCAGCAGCGGCAGCAGCCGTGGGGGTGGTGGCGGCGGCGGTAGCAGCTCGGCGAGCTGACGAGCTGGCGCCTCGGGCGCGGCGGAACCGATTCATCATGAGGGAGGGACCATGGCCGGATGGATCGTGCTCGGCATCGTCGTCATCGTGGCGCTGTGGGCCATCGCGACCTACAACGGTTTCGTGACGTCGAGAAACCGTTGCAAGAACGCATGGGCGCAGGTCGACGTGCAGCTGCGGCGTCGCTATGACTTGATCCCGAACCTAGTCGAGACCGTCAAAGGGCACGCTACTCACGAGCGAGAGACGTTCGATCGCGTGACGCAGGCGCGGGCCCAGGCGATAGCGGCGGGGTCGGTCGGCCAACAGACGCAAGCGGAAAACGTCCTCTCCGAGGCCTTACGGTCCCTGTTCGCGGTCGCGGAGGCGTACCCCGAGATGCGCGCTAATCAGAACTTTCGCTCACGTCAAGAAGAGCTTTCCGGTACAGAAAGCAAGATCGCGT
>VGFF01000195.1 GCA_016868955.1 Armatimonadota bacterium | reverse complement strand
TTCACCCCTGGACCGTAGGGGCGCGACCCCGGTTCGTCGTCGGTTCCTTGCCGCAACGATGAGCGCCGCGCTACGGTAGATGGAGATGCGTGGCCTCGCGGCAGTCGCCGTCCTCAGTTTCGCCCTTACGGTCCCGCTGATCGCGGCCCCGCCCGACGGGCCGCCGCGCGTTCTCGTGGCGACGATCGACGGCGCGATCTCTCCCGCGACCGCGTTGTACCTGCGCCGGGCGATCCTACACGCGACCTCGGTCGGGGCGGAGGCGATCGTCCTGCGGCTCGACACTCCGGGCGGCCTGCTGCAGTCGACGGAAGAGATGACCAAGGCCATCCTCGCGTCGCCGGTCCCCGTCCTCGTGTACGTGACGCCGCAGGGCGGCAGAGCCGCCTCGGCGGGCGTTTTCATCCTCTACAGCGCGCACGTCGCGGCGATGGCCCCGACAACCAACATCGGCGCCGCGACGCCCGTCACGACCGGCGTCGGGGAGTCGGACAACGACAACCAGCGCACCTTGCGGCGCAAGGTCACCAACGACGCCGTCGCCAAGATTCGGGCGATGGCGAAGCGGCGCGGCCGCAACTCGAATTGGGCCGAGCGAGCCGTTCGCGAAGGGGTCTCGATCACGGCCGATCAGGCCGTTCCGTTACGCGTCGCCGACCTCGTCGCGCGCGACGTCCCCGATCTGCTGGCGCGCGTCGACGGACGCACCATCGAGCTGCCGGGCGCGTCGCGCCGGCTGCGCACGAACGACGCGCGGACGTTCCCGTTCGATCAAGACGCGCGCGAACGGTTCTTGGGCTTCCTCGCCCATCCCAACGTCGGTCTCGTGCTCATGACCGTGGCAGTCTATGGCATCGTGCTCGAGCTGCAGAATCCCGGCTCGATCTTTCCGGGCATCGCCGGCGGTATCGCCCTTTTGCTGGCGTTCGGGTCGTTCGCCGTTCTCGAGGTCAACATCGCCGGCTTGGCGCTAATCGGGCTCGCGGTCGTCCTCTTCATCGTCGAGCTGTTCGTGCCCGGATTCGGCTTGCTCGCCGGCGGCGGCATCGTGTCGTTCGTCCTCGGCGCGCTGCTGCTGACGAGCGATCACGACCCCGTGCTGCGAACCTCTGTGGAGCTGGCCGTTCTCATCGCCTTGGCGACGGCGGCGTTCTTCGGATTCGCGGTCCGGGCGGGGCTCCGCGCGCAACGCGGCCGTCCGAAGATGGGTGCGCCGACGCTCATCGGGGAGGTCGGCGTTGTCCTGTCCGATGTCAACCCGGTCGGAACGATTCAAGCGCGCGGGGAGATTTGGTCGGCGGAATCGGTCGAAGGCCCGATCGCGAGCGGCCAGCGTGTTCTCGTGGTCAGCGTCGACGGACTGCGCTTGCGCGTGCGGAAGGAGCCCGCGGCCTGAACGACACGGTCGCCGCCCAGGTGGTGACGCACAGCGCCGACGAGACGAGCGCCGCCGGCCGCCGCCTCGGCGCGGCGTTGGTCGCCGGTGACGTCCTCGTATTGCACGGCCCGCTCGGCGCCGGCAAGACGACGCTCGTGCAAGGAATTGCCGAAGCGCTGGGCGCGCCCGGCTACGGCGCGAGCCCCACCTTTACATTGATCCGTGAATACCCAGGCCGCTGGCCGATCTTCCACGTCGACTTGTACCGCCTCGGCGAGGACGAGGCCGCCGAGCTGCCGTTGGAAGAGTGCTTCGACGCCGGCGGCGTCACGATCATCGAGTGGCCGGACCGCGTGGCCTCCTGGCTTCCACCCCGGACGCTGCATGTGGAGATCGCGGTCGTCGCGGACGAAACGCGAGTGCTGTCCCTGCTGGCCGGCGTCCGCGCCGACGCAGTCGCCATGGGGTGGGCGCGGCCGTGATCCTCGCGATCGAAGCGGCCACCGATGTCGCGAGCGTCGCGATCGTCGACGCGCGCGGCGTCCGCGTCGAGCACGTATGCGATCGCCGGCGTGACGCGTTGCGGTGGCTCGTGATCGGCATCGATTCGGCGTTGCGGGACGCGGCGATCCCCGCGGCGCAAATCGATGCGGTCGCAGTGTCGGCGGGACCGGGCTCGTTCACGGGCCTGCGCGTGGGGATCGCGACCGCCGCCGGATGGGCGCGCGCCGGCGGCGCGTCCGTCCGCGCAGTGCCGACGTTG
>VGFF01000194.1 GCA_016868955.1 Armatimonadota bacterium | reverse complement strand
TGGGCTGGCGGCGGCGGTGCTGACCGCGCGGCCCGGCGTCGCGACCGCCTCGGCCGCTGCTTTCTTTCTCGGCACGCTGGTTTTCAGCTGGTTGGTCGGTTATTCGTGGATTAGAGCGAAACCGAGGTGGGTGTGAGATGAGCAAACGCGTATTGGTGCCGTTGGATGGATCGCCCCTGGCGCAACAGATTTTGCCCTACGCCGTGTGGCTGGCACGTACGACCGGCGCGGCCCTCGAGTTGTTCCGCGTCGTCGAGACGCCGATGGCGGTCGATGGCGAAGCGGCTTACGGAGACTACGTGATTCGGATCCAAGCCTTGGCGCGCGACGAGGCCCGGGCCGCGATGGAGACGACGGGGCGCGCGCTGACCGATGCCGGCGTCGCCGCGACGAGCACGGTCGTCGACAGCGATGGATCGCCGATCGCGATGCAGATCGGGCGGGAGGCCGAGCGTATCCCCGACACCGTGATCGCGGTCTCGACGCACGGGCGCTCGGGCGTCGGGCGCTGGCTGCTCGGCAGCGTCACCGATAAGCTCCTCCACATCACGTCCTGCCCACTGTTCGTGGTCCACCCGTCGGACGCGCCGAGCGCCACGCCGGTGGCGAGCTGGCGTCCGGCAACCGTCCTCGTGCCGTTGGACGGATCCCCGGTCGCCGAGCGCGCCCTACCGACCGCCGTCGCGTTGGCCGGGAACGCGTCGCTGCGCGTTCACCTCGTGCGCGTGGTCGCCGACGATGACGAAGTCCCGGCGGCCCGGCAAGCGTTGGCGGGGCAGGTGAAGGAAATCGCTTCAGAGGTGCCCAGCGGCGTCACGTTCGAAGTGCTGCGCGGCGACCCGGCGGGCGCGCTCGTGGCCGCCGCGAAGTTGATGCCCGACAACCTCATCGTGATGACGACGCACGGGCGCGGCGGATTGGAGCGGTGGATGCTCGGCAGCGTAACGGATCGTGTCGTGCGCTACTCACGGGATCCCGTCTTCGTCATCCGTGCCCGACCGTCGTAATCCGCGGCGGCGATCGAGCGATCTACCGTCCGACGTCCACGGTCACGCGCGCCGTGACCGGCCGCCCGCCGGCCGTGCCCTCGAACGTGAGCGTCCACGAGCCGTCCATGGAGAAAGTGTGCGTCCCCGTGAACCGGCCGGGGCCGACGCGCGTCGGACGCAGCGGCTCGGTGCCATGCTCCATCTCGGGCATGGCCGCCTTCGCCGTCGCGATCTCCAGATCCAACGGTTGCCCGGCAGCGTCGCTGATCCGCAGCTCATAGGACAACGGACGGAGCGCGATCGGTTGCTGCGGGCTCCAGCTGATCTCAGCGCGCGGACCGGACGCGTCCGGGGAGGGCGTGGCGGCAGGTTGCCCCCCGCAGCCGATGAGGAACGCGGCGGCGGCGAGCAGCAGCCACGCGACGGGCCGTCGATTCGATCCGCGCATCGTTCCGCCGAAACGAGGGGAACGAAGGCTCGACGAGCTCATCCTCGAGCTCATCCTTCGATCGACCGGCGAAACCGCCAGCGCCCGATCGCGTAAGCGCCGGCGATCCACAGCAACAGCGACGCACCCATCGCGCCGACGAGACCGGACGTACCGAGGCGCTGCGCCCCGTACAGTCCGACCGGTCCGGTCAGCTCGGCGCTGCCGCTGATCACGACGATCGAGGCGATGCGAAACGCGCTGACGGGATTCAACGAGCCGAGGAGCAGAACCGCGGGCGCGGGCAGCCGGAGCATCGCCGCCGTTCCCAGCAGTCCCAGATCGCTGACGATCACGAGCACGAGCCACACGACGAGCGCGGCGCCGAGCGCGCGGCTGCGGTTCTGCGCCGTCGCCGACAGCCACAAGCCGATGGCCAGCGAGGCGAGCGCGAGCAGCAACGACAGGACCAAGATCGCGATGAACGGCGCGATGCGCTCCGACGTCGCGCGCAGAGACAACATGAGGCCGGCGGCGCCAAACCCGATCAACGTCGCGGCCGCGACCGCCCACGCCAGGCCGAGCGCCGTGCCGTCGTAGACCTGGTCCCGGTGGACGGGCTGGCTAAGCAGCATGGCCAGCGCGCCCGACTCCCGCTCACCCGCCAGCCACGTCGCCCCGACGGTCAACCCGATGAGCGGCGAGAAGATCATCGTCAAGTGGATCAACGTCGCGGCCGCGCGGTCGAAGGACGATACCCCGAGCACGTTCGCGCTCGACAACGCGACGCCCGCGGCCGAGATCACCAACA
>VGFF01000193.1 GCA_016868955.1 Armatimonadota bacterium | reverse complement strand
ACACGCCGCCACGCGACGGCGTCCATGGCCGCGCAAATCGACAGTAGGAGCGGGACGTAGATGGGCCACAGGAGACGGTCGTTCAGCGCGTCGAAACGATAGACGCTCGCGGAGACGAGGCTTCCAAGGAGGTAGAGGCAGGCCAGGACGCCCGGCAACGGCGCCAAGTCCGCGAGGCGCGGATCCCGCGCATGCCGCGCCCGCCGGCAAACGGCGCCGACGGCGACGGCCGCGACGAGCCCCGTCGCGCCGCCGGCGATGGCGGCGAGGCCGTTGGAGGCCGACGGCAGGAACCAATGGCCGATGACGGCGGCGGCGCGCTCGCAGTTGCCGAGGAACGAGCTGCGCTGCGCGGGATATTCGCCGGCCGCGATGCCGAGCATGACCTGGTTGCGGAGCATCCACGCGCCGATCGGCACGCACATGGCCACCGCGCACGCGCCGCCGTGCCGCAGCAGCATGCCGCCGTCGCGGCCCCGCCAGGCGAGCAGTGCGATCGTGGCGAGCGGGAGCGGCGCGAGGAACACGCCCGTTGCCCGGACGTAGTACGCCACGGCCACGACCGCCCCCGCGCACACCGCGAGTAGGACGCGCGGCCGACGCAGGTAGGTCGCCGTCGTCCACGCGAGCGCCGTGACGAGGAGGCAGAAGGGCGCCTCGGACAGCGCGCGCGACCCCATCGCCACGGACGGGCCGAGGATGCTGGCCAGGGCCGCGACGATCGCCGCGCGCGTCCGCGCGCGGAACCCGAGGCGCATGGCGAGGAACACGAGCAGCGGCAGCGTCACGAACATGCCGCGGTGCGCCAAATGCATCGCCTGGTACGGATCGCAGCCGCACGCGGCCTGGATCGCCGCGATCGCCAGGGAATACGCCGGCGGCGTGTACCGATTGGTGATCGGCACCATGTCGCGGCTGAACAGGTACCCTTCGTAGCGATTGTCGTCGCGGAAGAGAACGGACAGGCCGTCCCGCGCCAACAAGTCGGCGAGCTCCGCGTACCGGACGGAGTCCGGCGAGACGTGCAGCCCGTACTTCGCTGTGGCGCGCTCGAAGAGGAGAAGCGCGAGCGCGGCCAGCGCGACGAGGACAAGCGCCGTCACCAGGCGCGGCGCGCCGGCACGAAGCCGGCGGGCCGACGACTCGTCACCGGGCTGCATGCAGCCCCGCGATCCACTTCGCGGCCTCGTCGGCACCGTTCACCACCGCCGGAGGAGGGACCAGGGACGAGCCTGCCGCGGCCAGCCGGAGAAGGCCGTTGACGGCCTCGCGGAAGTCCGGCGCGTCCTCGTCCGCGACCAGGCCCCAACCCTCGACCTCCGCGACCTTGCACCGCGCCCGCTGATCGTCCTTCGCGGTCTTGACGTTGGGCAGGAACAGCGTGGGCGTGCGGAGCGCGCGCATCTCGTGGAACGAGTTGTAGCCGCCGGCCTGCACGGCGACGTCGAAGGCGCGGAAGTAAAGGGAGTTCGGGTAGTCGCTGATGACGCGGACCCGATCGCGCTCGACGCCGATCCTCTGGCCGATCAGGGATTCGCCCAGGACGACGTAGACGTCGTCGTGCGCCAGCAAGGCTTCGAGAACGCGGTGGATCGTGGATTGGATGTCGTTGATCTGCCCTGCGCCCAACTGGACGTAGGCGCAGCGTGCCGTTGCCGGCAGGCTGAGGCGTGCGCGCGCCGCCGCGCGATCGAGCATCTCCTCGGGGTCGAGCAGGACGATCGGGGCGACCTTCTTCACCTCGACGCGCTCGGAGTCGACCGGCGAGTGGGTGTCGTCCGCGTCGCCGGGCACCACGATGGCGTCGAACGACTCCTGCGCCTGGACGGAGAGCTCCTCGGCCGTCCGCGCCATGCCTCGCTTGACCCAGTACGTCCGGGGCGGCCGCGCCGATCGCAGGCTGCGCAGCATACCGGCGTACGGATGCGCCCCGTCGAACACGAACGCCTCCGGCCGGTGCCTCTCCAACACCAGCGATAGGACCTCCTCCAACATCCCGTCCCACTGACCGCCCGACAGCATGCTGAACACGCGGGGGCCCGACAGATGGTACGCAGGGAACTTGTCGCGATAGAGGACGTGCAGGGTCGGCATCGTCGTGACGAAGACGACGTCGATGTCGGGCGCGAGCGCGCGGATCCGGCGCGCGATCGCGTACAGCCGCGTGAAGTGCCCGAATCCCACGCCGTTCGTCGGGAACATGACGATCGTGCGCTTGCCGCCCGGATCGATCCGCGACGTGGAGCCGACCGCCGC
>VGFF01000192.1 GCA_016868955.1 Armatimonadota bacterium | reverse complement strand
GAGACGTCGCACGCCGCGAAAATGCACGCCCCGCCGCCGCTCGCAATCTGCGCGGCCGCGGCGGCGCCGCTCCCGGCGTCCACGTCCGCGATGACGACGCGTGCGCCCTCGGCGCAGAACCGCGCCGCGATCGCGCGTCCGATGCCCGACGCGCCACCGGTCACGATGGTAACTCTCTCGGCGAGCCGCTTCATCGCGCCTGCCGCCATGCCGGCACGTTTCCGACACGCGCCGGCTCTGCATCCGCGGCGCGCATGAGCGCGTCCAAGTGTCCGCGTGCGGCCCACGCCCACCGGCGCGTCTCCCCGCCGTCACCGAAGCGGGCCTGTAGCGCCTTCGCGGCCTGCGGTAGGGTGACCGGCTCCTGGGCGATGGCAACGAGATCGCGGATGATCGCGTGCGCCTCGTCGACTTGCTTCGTCGCTTCGTCGAGCATTGCCGCGACCGCCGGTCCCAGCCGCGGCGAATAGTGACATCCGAGCAGCATGCGCGGCTCGAGCGCGCGAATGTGGTCGAGTGTCGCGCGGTACACCGACGATTCGTAGTAGCTCGGCGGCACGCCGTCGGCGATCGCGTCGCCCACGAGCAGCGCCCCCGACCGAGGGTCGCGCAGCGCAACGTGCCCGCGCGTATGCCCCGGCACGCCCACGACTCGCAACTGCCACGACGCGCCAACCGAAATCTCCGATTCTTCCTTGACGATCCGCCGCACGGGCACGCCCGGCCCAAGCATCGATCGGAGCGCCGCCAGAACCGCCTCCGGCACGGGCAGCCCGTAGGTCGCCGGCCAGTCGTAGTTGTCGCTCATGTGACGCTCTGGATCTTCGACCCAGGCTCGATCGCCGGCGCTGGCGATCACCGTCGCGCCCGGCGCGGCCGCGATGACGTCGGCCAGCCCACCGGAGTGGTCGGCGTGGGCGTGCGTGATGAAGACCGCCCGAACGTCTGCGAGCGCGCGGCCCACCGTGCGCAGCGCCGCGTCGATCTGATCCGCGCCGCCGCGGAACCCGGCGTCGACGAGCAGGACGTCACGCGACGGCGCGTCATCGAGCAGCGCGTAGGTCGCGACCCGCGCCACGGAAGACGAGAGATCGATGCGCAAGATGCCGGGCGCGATATTCATGGTAGTCGCTTCGTTCATGGCAGCACGTACCTAAGTCCCGTCGCGCTGTAGAAGAGCAGCGTCGCGGCCCCGACCCACAACAGCCTCCGGACCGCGCGCCGCAAGCGAATCGGGCGGACGTAGTCGTCGACGATCGTATTGAGTCCCACGACCCCGTGATAGACGACGAGCGCGAGCAAGCCGCCGTTGACGGCGGCGCGCGGCACGCCGGTGAGCGTGATCGGCAACAACGCGTACTGCATCGCGACGTGGACCCCCGCGAAGATCACGAGGAGCAACCCGCTGACCCGTTGCAACCACCAATGCAGCGCCGCCATCGAAGCGTCCCTACGACCCTCGTGACGCCATGCGTGCGATGCTCGCCAGCGCGACGAGCAGCGCGGCGCCGGCGATGAATCCCCAAAACGCCTCGCGCCGGCGCATCTTGTCCCATCCGAGATCGAACAGCACGAGCCGCACTCCGTTCGCGCCGTGATACGCGAGACCCGCCATCATCAACAGGAAGACCGCGGGATGGTGCAGGATGCCGAGCATCGCCGCGAAGCTCGCCGGATCGCGCGGCGCGTTCGCGGCCGTGACGATGTGCCAGACGGCGTAGGCGACGAGCGCAACGCCCGTGATCCGCTGCGCCCACCACGCCCGCAGCCCCCAACGCGGCTGCTCGGGCCACAGCTCGGCGTAGGCGCGAATCCGCTTCTCCTTCGAAACGCGGCACATCTTCGAATCAGCCCGCCGAACGCCCGAAGAACCGCATCACGGCGCGACGGGCCAGCGTGCGCTTCATCTCGGCGATCGCTTCCGTTGGATTCAACCCCTTTGGGCACACCTCCGCGCACGTCGCGTGTGTATGGCACCGCCAGCAGCCCCCGTGCGCGTTCAGCGCGTCCAACCGCTTCTCGCTCGCGCCGTCGCGCGAATCGTGAATCAGGCAAACCGCCCGGTTGATCGCCGCGGGACCGAGGTACGACGGCGCGATGCCGACGACTTCGCACGCCGAGTAGCAGATGCCGCATGAAATGCACTCGCGGTGCGGATCGATGCGTTGGCGTTCCGGCGCGTCGGGCGCGATTGGCGCCGGTGGCGGCACCGCGGTTTCGACGCCCCCGCCGTCGCCGTGCCTCGGCGCGAAAGCCG
>VGFF01000191.1 GCA_016868955.1 Armatimonadota bacterium | reverse complement strand
CAACGAAGTATTTTCCGGCATCGTCGGACAGGGCGCGTGGCTGAACGGGCGGCCGATGTCGACAAGCGGCGTTCGCCGGACGCGCGATGACGTGCTGTGCACGGATTTTCCCGTATCCACCGACTTCAGCGCGGGCGCGCTCGGCGCGTTCGTCGATGGCGTGCGCGCGTTCAAGAAGATCCGTTTGCTCGGGACTGCCGCGCAGTCGCTGGCGTATGTCGCGAGCGGCCGGACGGATGTCTATGCGGAGCGCGACATCAAGATCTGGGATGTGGCCGCAGGCGTTGCTGTGCTTCGTGCCGCGGGCGGCAAGGCGATCGTCAAAGCCGGACGTCAGCCGATGACCCGGATCGTCGTCGGATCGAACGGGCGGCTGCCGCCTGCTGCACTTGCGTCACTCTCGGCGACGCCGGAGGAAACAGCGTAGTGGCCGGTTCAACGCCGATGCTGACCGTGCTGATGTTCCATGGTCTCGTGCGGGACATCCCGGAGTATTCGGTCTATCGCGGTTCGCGTACGTGCCTGATTCGTCAGCGCGACTTCGACTCCTGCGTCGGCTGGTGCGCGCGGAATCGCCGGATCATCTCGCAGCAGGATCTTCCGAAGTACCTCCGCGGAGAGGCTACCGAACCAGGCGTGTTAATTACATTCGACGATAGCCTCGCGTCGGTCGTCGATCTTGCGGTGCCGGTGCTCCAGAAACACGGCGCCACCGCGCTTGTGTTTGTGACGACCGGATGGGTGGAAGGAAAGGTCACGCCGCTGATCTTTCATCTGGAGCGAGATCTGTGGGACTCGCCGCCGCAGAGGCTCGACGTGCGCCTCGGCGACGCGGAATACAGCGTCGCGATCAACGGCCGAGCAGGTGTGAGAGCGGCAATCGCGGGGTTGTGGAATCGCTGTTTCGCGGCGCGCGTCGCGCCGCTTCTCCTTCGCGCCGAGTGGATCCGCTTCGATGGCCGGCCCTGGGAGCCCGATCCGGCGCGGCAGGAACGGCACGTCTGGTTCCCCGCAACGTGGAGCGAACTGTCACAGGCGGCGCGCGACGGCGTACTCGAAATCGGTGCGCACGGCGATACACATACGCCGTGGAGCTGGCTGTCCGACGATGGGCGGCGACGCGAGATTGCCGAGCCTCGGGAGCGCCTTCGGGCGATGATCGGCGCTGAGGTCCGCGCGTGTTCCTATCCGCATGGGATGTACAACGACGCGGCCCGCGGCGCGGCGCGCCAGCACTACGAATTCGCGTTCACAAACGTGGGACGGCCCCTTCGCGACGATCCGGCGGATTTACTGCCGCGCTTCCATGTGCCGGGTGAGCGTCCGGTGCTGATGGACGCCATTCTCAAATACCCTCTGGCCGGGCGCGTGCTTCGCAAGGCCGCACTGATGGCGGGTGCCCGATGACGCCTGAGGGAGAAAAGGCCAGGCGGACCTGGACCGCCACGCCATACTCGATGGAGGACGTGCCCAAGATCGCGCAGTTCTTCAAACGGCAATACCAGGGTATGGGCACGTACGGCGGCAGCGACCTGTTTTATTGGAAGGTCGTCAACAACGCGCTCATGCCCGGCGTCATCAACCTCGTCAAGGACGGCGATCGCATCGCGTCAACGACGTCGGTAACGCCGAAGCGGTTGATCGTCGGCGGCCAGGAAATTGCGGGTGCCGAGATCGGCGACACGTATACGGACGCGAACTACCAGCGCCAGGGCATGTTCCTGCTGTTGATCAATCAATCGACGCAGGATGCGCTCGCGCGCGGCGTTCAGTTCGTGTACGGCACGCCCAACACGCAGTCGTTGCCTGGGTACGAGGCAAAAGCCAACTACCTGAGGATTCCGAGTCTTCAGCTGACGTCGTTGTCGTTGCCCATCAACGTGACGCCGCTCCTTCAGCGTAAGGCGAACTGGCTGCTGGCCACGTATGCGGGGGCTATCGCATCGACGGGCGTGATGCTCGCTTCAACCGCGCAGCGACTGATGAGCCCGTCGGCAACGATCGAAGAGGTCGCCGAACTGCCCGCGGACTGGGATGAGTTCTGGCAAGCGTCGGCGGCCGCGTACGACTTCATACTGGCGCGCGATCGCCGTGCGATGGAGTGGCGCTACTTCAGTCACCCGTTCAGCTACAGGATCCTTGTCGCGCGCTCGGGCGGAGCGATCCAGGGCTACGTCGTCTACCGCATCGTGCACGGCGATGATCTTTCGGTTCTCAGCATCGCTGATTTTCTGTTCTGTCCGGGCCAGGAAGGCCTGCTGCG
>VGFF01000190.1 GCA_016868955.1 Armatimonadota bacterium | reverse complement strand
GCTCGGCTTCCTATTGGGCGGGTCGGTCATCGTCGAGACGATCTTCGCCTGGCCCGGCGTCGGCCGCGCGATCGTGCAAGCCATCGGTAACAAGGACTTCCCGGTCGTGCAGGCCGGCGTCACGCTCCTGGCCGTGGCCTTCGTCGTCGTCAACCTGCTCATCGACATCCTTTACGTGTATCTCAATCCGCGCATCCGCTACACGTAGCCCCACGCCATGGCCACGACCGCGACGCTTCCGCAGACCCAGGCCGCCGGCGCCCGCAGCCGCGGCGCCCTGTGGCGCAGCCGCCCGGCCGTCGCCGCGGCGACGCTGCTCGCGCTCGTGACGATCGTCTCGCTGGCGGCGCCGTTGCTGACGCCGTATGATCCGTCGACGCCGAACGTGATCCAACGCCTGCTGCCGCCGCCGTGGGCCGGTGGTGCAGAGCCGTCGCATCCGCTGGGGACGGACCAGCTCGGCCGCGACGTCCTGGCCCGGCTCATGTACGGAGGCCAGATCTCGATCCTGGTGGGCTTTTCCGCTGTCGCGCTCTCCGGCGCGATCGGCGTGACGCTGGGATTGATCGCCGGCTACTACGGCGGCTGGATCGACGACGTGATCATGCGGATCGCCGACTTCGAGCTCGCGTTTCCGTTCATCCTGCTCGCGATCGCGATCCTCGCCGTGCTGGGGCCGGGCTTGAGCAAGGTGATCATCGTGCTCGCGATCACCGGCTGGGCGCAATATTGCCGGCTCGTGCGGGCCCAGGTGTTGTCGCTGCGCGAGATGGAGTTCGTCGAAGCGGCGCGGGCGCTCGGCGCGCGCACCGGGCACATCCTGTTCCGGCACGTCCTGCCGAATACGTGGGCGCCGGTCATCGTCATCGGCAGCTTCTCGGTCGCCGGCGTCATCATCGCCGAGGCGTCGCTGAGCTTCCTCGGCCTGGGCGTGCCGCCGACGACGCCGACGTGGGGCGGCATGCTCGCGCAGGGGCGCGAGTACATCGAACGGGCGTGGTGGCTGGCGACGTTTCCGGGGTTGGCGCTGATGCTGACGGTGCTGTCGATCAACGTCTTCGGCGACAAGGTGCGCGACGCGCTCGACCCGCGGCTAAGAGGGCCGTAGGGAGCGCTATGCCGCCAATCTCAGCGAGGATAACCGCGTCGAAGCGAGCAGTTGGCCGATGACCGTCGCGTACCGCATCGCGTAGTCGCGGGCGGTGACCGGCTCGTTCGCGGTCAGATCCCACAACGCGTAGCCCAGATCGGACAACAGCATGCACACGGCGGTGAGGTCGCCGGCGATGCCGGTGATCTCACCGCCGTGCGTCTCGATGACGAGGTCGGGGCGGTGCTCCGTGAGCGCACGGCGAGCGCCGCTAAGAACGGCGTATTCACTGCCTTCGACATCGATCTTGATGACGTTAGGTGGCGGGCCGTTTGATTCGTCGAGCGCGATCATCGGAACCTCGATTCTCCGTGCGTCGGCTTCGAAGTCAAGAATACCCTCCGTGCGCGTCGACGCCACGCTCCGGTATCCCGGGACGACCCAGAACGGGACGGCGCGATCGGAGCGCTCCCCGACGAGCGCATCGACGAACGTGACGCGTTCTCCGAAGCCGTTGCGTTCGATGAGCATCCGAGCCAATGGTCGCACCGCGGGATTCGGCTCGAACGAAAGAACGTGGCCGGAGGAACCCGCGAGAGAGGCTCCCAACGCGGTCATGACGCCGTACGACGCGCCGATGTCGTAGACGACGTCGCCTGGCCGGATCGTCGCGCGCAATCCGCGGAAGCTCTCGGGCTCGAACGCGAACGGCGCATCTGACGGACTCACCGGCAATATGCCGCGAAACTCATCAGGGACGATCAGCGGGACATCGTTGATACGGGACGTCATGGCGCTGTCCCGAACGACAGTCGACACGGGACCCGCGACGACCTCGTCTCTTGCGTGGCGGCGAAGTCGATCGACGAACGATCGAACGCATTCGAACATCGCAAGCCTCCCGAGGATGTGGCGTCAAGCGGGTTCTTGTCGCCGCGCGCCAACCCGAAACGTGTTCGGATCAGGATCGCCATCGATTCCAATAGAATCCACGCGATCGTCTTCGTCGCCAGCCGATCGAGCGCCTCGACCGCGAGGACGAGGTGCTCTTCCTTCGTGTCCTCGATCTTGTTGTGCGAGATGCCGCGCAGGCTCTGCACGAACATCATAGCCGTCGGAACGCCGGCGCGCACCATCTCGGCCGCGTCGTGGAGCGGGCCGCTATGCATTCGATGACTCGTGCCAGCGATATCTTGCACGGCCGAGTCGCACAAATCGATGAGCGCGGGATGGAAGCCGATGGGATCGGTACGATAGA
>VGFF01000189.1 GCA_016868955.1 Armatimonadota bacterium | reverse complement strand
CGGTGATCATCAGGCCGGCGTACAACACGCCGCGAAACGGAGTCCCGGCGCGTGCGAGCGCCGCTGCGGTCGGTCGCAGGATCGCGTCGGCGATCGCCGCGGCCGCAGGGTAGCGGCCCTCCGGCAACGGGGTGATCGCTCCCATGCCACCTGTGTTCGGTCCCGTATCGCCGTCGCCGATTCGCTTGTGGTCCTGCGCCAGCAAAAGGGGCACGACGTCCTCCCCGTCGACGATCGCCATGGCCGAGATCTCGTCACCATCGAGGAGCTCCTCGATGGTGATGCGCGCGCCGGCCTCGCCGAACGTGCGCGCGCGCAGCAGGTCATCGATCGCGCGCACGGACGCGGCGGCATCAGGGCAGACGATCGCGCCCTTGCCGGCCGCGATGCCGTCGGCTTTGACGACGCAGCGCCCGCCGAGCACGTCGACGAATGCGCGGGCCGGCCCGACTTCCGCGAAGACGCCGTAGCGCGGCTGCGCCACGCCGGCAGCCGTAAGGAGCGACTTCGCGAACGCTTTCGAAGATTCGATGCGGGCCGCGGCTTGCGTGGGGCCGAAGATTGGCAATGATCGCGCCTGGAACGCGTCGACGATGCCGTCGGCGAGCGGCTGCTCCGGCCCGACGACGGTCAACGAAACACCGAGCGTGTCCGCCGCCTCGATCAAGCTGCCGGGATCGGATGGCGTAATCGCGAGGTTCGTCGCGACGGCGGCAGTCCCGGGATTGCCGGGCGCGCACCATACGCCCTCAACGCGCCTCGACCTCGCCAACGACCAGGCCAGCGCGTGCTCTCGCCCACCTGCGCCGATTACGAGCACTTTCATCGGCCGACCATCCTGCTCTCTCGGTTTCGTTGAGTGTTCGGTTATTCCGCATATTCCAGACGGCGACTCCGAACCCGATGGAACAATAGACGCAATAACTGCCCATGGTCAAACAATCTTCGCCCCATCGTATGGTTTTGCCGAACATGAGTCAGCAACGGTTACCGACAACCGGAATATTCCCGAGCCGTGCCGAAGTTCGTTTGTATGCCATCGCGAGATCCAAACGAACCGTCACGGGTGGTACCGAACGCGAATGGCCACGCCAGCGCGGCCATTCGCGCAATCGCTCTTCGACGGCGTCGCCGCCTGGTTGAGTTATGGCCAATACCGCCGTTGGCGCCGCTTCGTCACGAAGTGGATCAGGGCAGATGGTCTCGTCCTCGATCTCGCGACCGGCACGGGTGCGATCGCGCTCGACTTCGCGCGCCGTGGACCGGGCACGGTCGTGGGCGTCGATCAAAGCGCGGGCATGCTCGCGAGCGGACGCGACGTTCGGTGCGATCATCTTCTCGTACTTGCTGTGGTAGGTAGCCGCGCCGTCCGGCATCGTGGCGGAGCTGACGCGCGTCCTCAAACCGGGCGGTAAGCTGGTCTCTCTCGAGTTCGGCCTCCCACGCGGCGCATGGCGCCTGCTGTGGAACGCGTACACGCGGCTCGTTTTGCCGACCGTCGGGCGTTGGATCTCCCCCGGCTGGGCGGCGGTCGGCCGGTTCCTCGGCGGCAGCATCGAACGGTACGTGCGGACGACTCCGACGCAGGCGGTCCTCCGCTGGTGGCGCGACGCCGGGGTTCCGGCGCCCCGCGTGCGCCGTCTCAGCCTCGGAGGCGTGGTCGTGATCTGGGGCGAGAAGAACTGAACGCCGACCGCCCGACCCCCGCGTATTACGCGCTCCGCGGCGGCGGATGGCGCGACTACGTGACGTTGCACCACATCCCCTACACGGCTTGGCACCTCGTCTACGTGGTTCTCGGCGCGACGATTTCCTCCATCTTCGACCGCGGGCGGTTCGCGATCGTCTTCTTCGCGTTTGCGCTCGCGGTCGGCGTCGCGGCCCACGCGCTCGACGAGCTCAAAGGAAGGCCGTTGCGCACGCGCATCCCCGACGGCGCACTGTGGGCGATGGCCGTCGTTTCTCTGATCGGCGCGTCCGGCGTCGGCGCGTACGCGGCCGCGACGATCACCGTGACGATCGTTCCGTCCATCGCCGCCGGCGTGTTCCTTGTCCTCGCCTACAACCTGGAGTGGTTCGGCGGGCAGTTCCACACGGATCGGCAGTTCGCAGTCGCGTGGGGCGTCTTCCCCGTGCTGACGACTCATTGGGGGATGGTCTCGCGG
The DNA here is from genome assembly GCA_016868955.1 of Armatimonadota bacterium. Classification (GTDB taxonomy): domain Bacteria; phylum Sysuimicrobiota; class Sysuimicrobiia; order Sysuimicrobiales; family VGFF01; genus VGFF01. The sequence continues at coordinate 215 of VGFF01000189.1, read as the reverse complement.
ATCGAGCCGGCCGGGATCGCCGCGACCGCGGCGGCCTACGCGCTGACCGGGGCGCAACGCGCGCTGAGCACGCCGGCGCGTGAGCTACGACGGCGCACGCGCGAAGTTACGGGCACGTTGACGCGACACGACGGGTCGCAGAGCCCCCTCGACGCGCGCCGGTTGGGCGCGCCTCTGGAAGCGGCGTTGCGCGCGCTATCGTGGGCGATGATCGC
>VGFF01000188.1 GCA_016868955.1 Armatimonadota bacterium | reverse complement strand
GCCGCCCGTCGATCGCGATCCAGCCGTCGTCGACGCCGGCGCCGGCCGGGACCGCGCGCGTGCGCGAGAACGGTCTTAGCGTGGCGGCGCAGGTCGCCGCCAGCGCCGCCGACGGCGGATCGTCCAAGTTGACGACCGCGACGTCGGATGGCGACTGCCAGCGGAAGATACGCGCCTTCGTCTCGACGAGCGCTTCGAAGGTCCCGTGATCGTCGAGGTGATGGGGCGCGATGTTCGTCAGGACCGCGACGCGCGGGGACGATTGCAAGCCGAGCAGCTGCCGGTTGCTGATCTCCAGCACGAGCCAATCGGTCGGCGCCAACGTCTCCACGCGATCGAGGATGGGCACGTGGGTCCGATCGTTGCCGCTAACGTGAGCGCGCACGCCGGCGGCTTCGAGCATGCGGTGCGCGAGCGTCGCGACGGTAAACTTTCCATTCGTGCCGGTGATGCCGAGGATCGGGCACGGGCAGAGATCGAAAACGAGCTGCGTTAGGCTCAGCAACGTCACGCCGCGGGCCGCGCCCTCGCGCACCGGCGCGTTCTCGGGATGGCGGAACCACGCCTGGCTCGTGACGATCACGTCGGCGTCGGCGATGTCGGCAAGGTAGTCGTCCTTCCAGCGCACGGGAATCGGTCCCGACAGCCAGGCCGCGACCGACGCCTCCCGCGCCGCCGGGGCCATCCAAGGATGGGTGCGATGGAACGCGTCCGCGAACGTCGCCGGCGTTTGCAGATCGTGCGCGACGAGCCGGTCGAAGCCCTTCGCCAGCAGGAACGCGGCGACCGCCGACCCCTCGGTTCCGCTCGGGCCGAGGATGTGGATGCGCTTGCCGCGGAGCTGCTCGAGGATCGTCGGTCGCACGCGTGTCTCCATTGCGTCTACCGCATCATCGCCAATCCCACGAGCGCCGCCAGCGCGCCGAGGATCCAGAAGCGGCCGACGATCTGCGTCTCGGCCAAGCCGGCCAGCTCGAAGTGATGGTGCAGCGGCGAGCTGCGAAAGATGCGTCGTCCCTTCGTGGACTTGAAGTACGCCACCTGCAGAATGACGGAGAAGGATTCGACGACGAAGACGAGCCCGACGATCACGAGCAGCGCTTCCGTCTTCGTGAGGATCGCGACGGCGGCCAGCGCGCCGCCGAGCGCCATCGATCCGGTATCGCCCATGAACACGCGCGCTGGGTGCGCGTTGAACCAGAGGAAGCCGAGGCACGCGCCGCCGACGGCGGCGCAGAACGCCGCCAGCTCCGGCGCGCCGCGATGCAACGCGACCGCAGCGTAGGCGAAGGCGGCGATCGCGACCGTCCCGCCGGCCAAGCCGTCGAGGCCGTCGGTCAGGTTGACGCCGTTGACGAAGAACGTGATGTAGAGCATCGCGAAGACGGCGTAGAGCGCACCGAGTGAAACGACGCCGATCCCGGGCACCGCGACGGCGTCGCCGAGCCCCGGCGTCGATAGCGCGTAAGCGCCGATTGCGAGGCCCACCGGCGTCTGCACCGCGAGCTTGTCGCGGGCGCGCAGACCGAGATTGCGGCTGCGCCGCACGGACAGGAAGTCGTCGGCGAAGCCGATCAGCCCGAACAGGAGAAAGACGGCGAACGCGAGCCCGAGCCGCGGCGTCCACGGCTGCGCGACGAAGGTCGCCGCCGCGACCGCGAGCACCATCATCAGCCCGCCCATCGTCGGGCTGCCGGCCTTCGATTGATGGCGCGCCGGCGCGTCGGCGCTGATCGGCTGGCGGGCGACGGCGCGTAGCCAAGGGATGAGGCGGCCGCCGGTCGCCAAGACGATCACGACGCTGACGATCGCCGCCAGGACGACCCGATCGATCATGCCGGCTTCCCTTCTTCGTGGGCCCCGCGTCCGGCGCCGGAGAGCGGGTAGCGCTCGAGCAACGCCGCGACCGCGCGTTCGAGCCCGATGCCCCGCGACGCCTTCACGAGTACGAGGTCGCCGCTGCGCACCGCCGCGCGCAACGCCGTGCCGGCCTCGATCGCGTCGGCGGCGTGGTCCACGGCCGCGGCTGCTAATCCAGCGCGGATCGCCGCCTCGGCGACGTAGCGTCCCGCGTCTCCGACGACGATGAGGTGCGCGACGCCGCTGCCGGCGACGAGCGTTCCCGCTTCCTGGTGCGCGGAATCGCGCAATGCGCCCAACTCGAGCATCTCGCCGAGCACGACGACGACGCGGCGGCGCCCGCGCAGCGCCGCGACGGCATCCAACGCCGCGCGCAGCGACGCCGGGCTCGCGTTGTACGAATCGTCGACGAGCAAGACGTCGGCGGCCAGAGCGCGCACCTCGAGGCGCATCGGCGGCGGCGAAAATGTCGTGATGCCGGCGACGATCGCCGTCAGCGGCGCGCCCGCAGCCATCGCCGCCGCGGCC
>VGFF01000187.1 GCA_016868955.1 Armatimonadota bacterium | reverse complement strand
CCCTGGCGGCCACTTCGGCAACCCGGCTAGCTCGGATCCCAGAGCCCCGTGGCTTTGCGTCCCCGCCTCGCGGCGGGTTTGCCTTTTTCGGTGGCCGATCCGGATTGTCCGCCGGACCAGCGTTCCGTTTGTCTTGCCCCAGTATCTGACGCGCCGCGGCAACGTCTTTCAAGCGGGCGATCGTCCTGTTTTTCCAGGACGGACGACCGGCTTATCCGGGTTTTCGGTCCGGCGGTCGATTTCTGAACGGGAAACGTGCCCGCGAACGGGAAGATGTTGGGCGAGCACCGGATGAAACCCAGGAGCGTGCCATGCGGAAGATCGGAATGATCGGAATGGGATCGATGGGGGGCGCCGTCGCGGCCGCTTTGGCTTCGCGCGGCCTAGCGGTGAAAGGGTTCGACGTTCGCCCCGAGGCGATGACGGCCGCGGCTGGCGCGGGGGTCTTACGTGCAACCTCTCCTCGCGACGCCGCCACCGGCGTTGACGCCGTCCTGTTGAGCTTGCCGGACGCGCCCGACGTCGCGCGCGCCCTCGAGGGCGGAGATGGCATTCTTGCCGCACCTACGGCAGACCTGGCGATCCTGGATATGACGACGTTGTCGCCGGGCGCGAGCGCCGAGTTCACGGCCCGCGTCCCAGCCTTCGGGAAGCGCTATTACGACACGCCGATCGTCGGTTCGCCCGCCAGCCCCGCGGCGCGCACGTTGCGCATCTTCGCCGGCATGACCGAAGCGGAGATGGCGCCGTTCGCGCCGTTGTTCGATGCGCTGGGACCGGCAGTGGCCATGGGCGGTCGCGGCCGGGGCATCGCGTTCAAGATCATCGCGATCCTGCTGTCGGGGATGAACGTCGCCGTTCTCGCGGAGATCTTCGCGCTGGGCGTCAAGCTCGGTCTGGAACCGTCGAAGCTGCACCAAATGCTGATGGGGACCGGCGGGGCGAGCTTCGCGCTCGAGCACAAGATCGGCCAGACGGTGTTGCCGGGCGCGTATTACCCGGCGCCATTCCGCCTCGACTTGATGGTGAAGGACACGACGATCGGCGTCGGCGAGGCCAGCCGAGTCGGCGTGCCGCTGCCGATCGCGTCGATCGTCAATCAGATGTACCGGATGGCCAGCGCGGAAGGGTGGGGCGACGCCGATTCGGGCGCGATCTGCGAGCTGTATGCGAGCCTCGCTGGCGTTCGCATCTCCGCCGATCCGCAATCGTACAAGAAGCCGCCGCGTCCGGCATCCTGATCGCCGCGTCCTACGCCGGCACGACGCCGTCGGGGCCGAACCGGAGCCCCAACGCGGCGAAGCACGAAAGCATCAGGGGGAGCGGCATGCCCACGACGGCGGTGTAGTCGCCGTCGATCCGCCGCACGAGAACGGCGCCGGAGCCTTGGATTCCATAGGCGCCGGCTTTGTCTCGGGGTTCGCCCGTGCCGACGTACCAGCGGATCTCCTCGTCCGAGAGAGTGCGGAACGTGACGCGAACGGCTTCCACGCCGGCGGCGGAGCGGCCGCGCCAAAAGACGGCGCAGCCGGTGTAGACTTCATGTTCGCGCCCGCTCAACGCGCGCAACATCATCGTGGCTTCCACGTCATCCGCCGGTTGCCCGAGGATACGACCGTCGAGCACGACGACCGTGTCGGCCGAGACGACGACGGCATCATCGCGACCAGCGACGCGCAGGCCCTTCTCGCGCGCGAGCCGCTCCACGTGAACGGCGGGGGTCTCACGCGGGACGATGGACTCGTCGATGTCCGCAGGCACGCAGCGAAGGCGCAGACCGATCCGTTCCAGCAGCTCGCGGCGGCGCGGTGAGCGAGACGCGAGAACCAGCGGCAGCGGCGTCGTGCATCGAGTCATCGACACAGGAGATTCGCGTTAGGCCCGGGCGCCTCCTCGGCCAAGCGCGACGATCCGTGAATGGCGTCGCTCCCAGCGTCGGTCCGTTCCAGTCGGGTGAAACGGCGTCGAGCGGCAAGGAAACACTCCTCGCAAAACGCATGTTGGGAAAGCAAGCCCGCAGCGAATCGTCACGATTCAAGCGAAGCGGATCGGGACGCCGGCGTGCAACGAGAGCGCGTGCCGGCGCGGCGCCGCGGCGGAGAAGCAGCGGCTTCACGGAAACCCAGGTGGGGGACGAAAATCAGCGGGCTGGGCACGGCTGGCGTCGTGGTGATCGGCGCCGGCGCGGTCGGAACGTCCGTGGCGTACCATCTGGCGAAGCGCGGCCAGCGCGTCGTCGTCGTAGACCGCGGTGGCGGTTGCTCCGGCACCAGCGCCGCAACCTTCGCGCTCATCTCGATCCACTCCAAGGCCGAGGACATCGCTGGCGGAGAATCGCTCGTCCGGCGCCAGAGCGCCAGTCCCCTGTACCGGGGTCGCGTCATCGACGCCAAGAAAACGCACAGCCTGCAGCCCGGCCTGTCCAGCGAGGC
>VGFF01000186.1 GCA_016868955.1 Armatimonadota bacterium | reverse complement strand
GTCGAAAGATCTTGGGGGGGGATCACGTGAAACCCTATAAGATTGCGCAAAACTCACGAAAGCCCCTGCCGGCAGGGGTCCCCTTTCTTTCGTGGTTTTAATTCATAGCGCTGATTAAAGAAAATCTCCGCTTTGCGAGCCAAAACTCTTGGCGCCACAAGCTCCGGGCACGACCGATCTACCCGGGCGGGATGACGCCGACGCGATCCTGGGGTGTGGTGAGTACCTCGGGATCGCCGTTGGTGATCAACACTTCCTCTTCCCGTTGACAAACCAGCCCGTCGCGCGTGATCAGTGTTGGCTCCAACGTGTAGACCTCGCCCGCGCAGAGGCGGCCTTCCGGCATCGCGCCGAATCGCGGCAGGCGCGGCGCGAGCAGCGTGCCGCCATCGTGGGCCATGCGGCCGATCTGGTGGCCGAGCGCGTGCTCGAACTCGTCGTAGCCGGCCGCCTTCACGAGGGAGCGGGCCGCGGCATCGACCTCCCAGGCGAGCGCGCCCGGGCGCATCCGTCCGAACGCCGCTTCCAAGGCGCGGCGGTGCGTCGCGAAGATCGCCTGGACTTCCGGCGGCGCTTCCGTTTCTCCGGGCCGCAGGAAGTAGAAAGTGCGCGAGATGTCCGACGTAAACCCCTCGACCGTGACGCCGAAGTCGATCATCAATTGATCGCCAGGCGCGGCCGCGCGTTCGCCCGCGTCGCGGTGCGTCGTGTAGCCGAGGCCGCCGAATCCCACGATCGGGTCGCCGAACGACGGCGACACGCCGTGCGCGCGCATGCGCTCGAGCATGCGCGCGGAGATCTCGCGCTCGCTGACGCCGGCGCGGAAGTGCGGCCGCACTTCGTCGAGCACGCGGGTGACGAGCGCGGCCGCGGCGCGGATGCGGCGCAGCTCCTCGGCGTTCTTCGTCGCGCGCAGCGGCAGCAGGTGCGCGCGCGCCGGCTCGAACGCGATGCGCGCGTCGACCGCTGCGGCGACCGCCTCCGCCCAGCGGTAGCGCCCGTGCGTAAGCCCGCCCCACGCCGGATCGTGGGCGTCGACGTTGACCGCGACGCGCCCGGACGTCCAGCGTACGTCGCGCAGCAAGCCGGCCAACGCGGCTTGGTCGTCCTCGAAGAATCCGATCGTCTCGATGCCGCCGATCCGCTTGAACTCGACGTCGTCGATCGTCGCGACGGCGCCGCGGCAGCGTCCGTCGGCGGTCAGCAGGAAGAAGCCGCGGCGCATCACCGGCGTGCCGGGCACGATCAACGGAATCGCCGGATCAGCGCCGTCGGGGCTGACGATCAGCCAGGCGTCGAGGCCCGCCGCGCGCAGCATCGCCGCGCCGAGGCGCTGCTTCTCGGCGACGACCGCGAGATCGGCGTTCGCGCCTACCATGGCATGCTGTGGTCCCACGACGGCGCGACGTCTTGCAAAAGACCGTCCGTCGCGAGCGCGCGGTCGGCGGCTTGGATCGCGAAGATCGTCGCGATGTCGCGAATGTAGAAGCCGGGGCACTCGGTCCCGTCCGGCGGATTCGGCGTCTCCCACAGCGCGCCGCGGATGTCGGGGTCGGCGGCGGCGGGCGAGAACTGCGCCGCCAGCAGGAAGCCGAAGCTGCGGTTCACCGCGTCCCGGTACTTCGATTCGCCGGTGCGCGCGAACAGCTCCGACCAGATGATCGACGACACGGCGGCGCCGCTCGTCGCGAATCCGAAGCTGACGTGCTTGCCGCTGATCAACGGCGAGTAGTAGAAGCCGCCGTCGAGGTTCTGCTGCGCCAAATACCAGTCGCCGACGCGCACGAAGCCGTCCCAGAACCGCTGTTCTTTCGTGAGATCGTACGCCTTCACCAGCGGATAGCCCCACCACCAGCTCGTGCGGATGTGCATGCGGCCGCTGTCAGGGTGCCACGGCGGGAACTTCATCCAGTTTCCGGACGGGTGCTCCTCGCGCAGCGCGCGTTCGGCCATCGCGAGGAAGACGCGCTCGTAGCGCTTCTCGCCGGTCGCCGCCGCCAGCTCGACGAGCGCGCAGCCGTCGAGCAGCGGGCGCCCGGGATAGGCATTGTCGGCGTCGCGGATGAACTCGGCCCGCGCGACGTGATAGTGGTCGTAGATCAAGCCTTCGTTTTCGTGAAATCCCCGCAATGTGAAGTCGGCGGCGCGCTGCGCCGCGCGCGTCCACGACGCGTCGCCAGTCGCGGCGCCGAGATCGATGAGGCCGATCAGCGTCTCGAACACTGTTTGGTTGTTGACGGTGAAGTTTTCGCCCTCGTACGCGAGCAGCAACCCGTGATTCGGTTGGCCGGGCGCGTCGACGATGTTCGCGACGACGTAGCGTCCCATGTCCAACGCCGCATCGAGAAGTGGCGGGTCGCCAAGGTGGCGGTGCGCCGCCAGCAGCGAGCGGATCGCTTGGCCGCTATGCCAGACCGGACCGTTGAGCAGCCAACGCTTCGTCTTCGTGTCGTATTCGTTGCGGATCGCGCCGCGGTAGCCGTTGTGCGGGTAGTCACGCGGATCCTCGTAGCGGTCGGCG
>VGFF01000185.1 GCA_016868955.1 Armatimonadota bacterium | reverse complement strand
ATGAAGCGCGAGCTCGATGCGGTCCACACCAATTTGAGTAAGGCCTATCGTGCCGGGGTACCGATCATGGCCGGCACCGATTCGGGCCAGAGTTCGGTCCCCTACGGCGAATGGCACGCGCGCGAGATCGAACACCTGATGCGCTACATGGACATGAGCGCGATGGACGCGATCCTGGCCGGGACCAAGAATGCGGCGTTCGCGCTCAACTTAGCCGATCAGATCGGCACGCTCGAAATCGGCAAGTTGGCCGACGTCCTGGTGGTGCGCGGCGACCCGCTGGCCGACATCGCGATCCTCCAGGACAAGCGCAACATCGTCGCGGTGATGAAGGACGGCGTCTTGATCGACCTCACGACGCCGCTCCCCGAACCCCGCATCTATCGCTGGGAGAAGCCGCAGCGGATCTGGACCGATTCGCGGACCGCGACCCAGGAGTTCGTCCGCACCGAAGCCACCAGCAAGCCGCGCTGGATGAGCGAGGGCGGCGGCTCGGTGCACCGGCTCTACGACGCCAAGCGTTGACCGCCGCGATCGGCCAGCCGGTTCGCCGGCGCGAGGACGAGCGGCTGCTCCGCGGCCGCGGCAGCTACGTCGCCGACCTTGCGCCGGCCGACGCCGCGCACGCGCAGTTCGTGCGAAGCCCGCACGCGCACGCCCGCATTGTCCAGATCGACGCCGAGCCGGCGCTCCGCGTCCCGGGCGTGCTCGCGGTCCTGACCGCGGCCGATTGGGAGCGGGACGGCTTGGGCGATCTCCCGTGTTTCTGGGACGTGGTCTCCTCCGACGGCTCGCCGATGGTCGAGGTCACGCGGCCGGCACTCGCCAAGGACGAGGTCTGCCACGTCGGCGACACGGTGGCGGCGGTGATCGCCGAGACGGCGGCGGCGGCGCGCGACGGTGCCGACGCGCTCGACGTTCGTTATGCGCCGCTCCCCGCGATCATCGACACCGCGCGCGCGGTCGATCCGGGTGCGCCGCTCGCCCACACCGGGCTCGCCTCGAACCAAGTGTTCGATCGCAGCGTCGGCGATGCCGAGGCCGTGCGCCGCGCTTTCGCCGGCGCGCATCACGTGACCGCGATCGACCTCGTCAACAGTCGGCTTGCGCCGGCGCCGTTGGAGCCGCGCGCGGTGGTCGGCGACTACGACGCCGCGGCCGACCGCTACACGCTGTGGACGCCGACGCAGAATCCGCACCTCATCCGGATGTGGCTCGCCGAGAATTCGCTCCGCGTGCCCGAGCACAAGATCCGGGTGATTTCGCCCGACGTCGGCGGCGGGTTCGGGCAGAAGATCTACCACTACCCCGAAGAGCCGATCGTCCTCTGGGCCTCGCGTCGAATCGGCCGCCCGGTGCGCTGGACCGGCACCCGGTTCGAGAACCTGACCGTCGATGCCCAGGGGCGCGACCACGCGGCGCGGGCGCGTCTGGCGCTCGACCGCGACGGAAAGGTCCTCGCGCTCGAGGTCGAATCGATCGCGAGCGTTGGCGCCTATTTGGGCGCGTTCGGCGCCGCGATCCCCGGGCTTTACTTCCCGCCGCTGCTCTCGCAGCTCTACGCTATTCCGGCGATCCACTGTCGCGTGCGCGGCGTCTACACCAACGCGACCCCGGTCGATGCCTATCGCGGCGCCGGACGGCCGGAAGCGGCGTACGTGACCGGCCGGCTGCTCGCCAAGGCCGCCGCCGAAATGCAAATCGACCCGGCCGAGCTCATGCGGCGCAACCTGGTCGCCAAGGATCGCTTTCCGTTCGTGAACGCGTTGGGGAGCCGCTACGATTCGGGCGATTTCGGCGCGTTGTATACGCGGATCACCGCCGCCGCCGACTATGCGGCCCTCCGTGCCGAACAAGCGCGGCTCCGCGACCGCGGCGTCTATTTGGGGATCGGGCTCGCCGGCATGGTCGATTCGACCGGCGGCGCGCCCTCCAAGGTCGCGGCGCGGAGCGGGCGGCGCTTCGGCAATTTCGACTTCGCAACTGTCCGCGTCCACCCCACGGGGCGCGTCGTCGTCTTCTGCGGCGGCCACAACCACGGCCAGGGCCATTACACGACCTTCGCCCAGATCGTCGCCGACCGCTTGGGCGTCCCGTTCGAAGCGGTCGAGATCGTCGAGGGCGACACCGATCGCTCGCCGTTCGGAAACGGCACCATGGGCTCGCGGACCCTCACCGTGACCGGGGTTGCGATCGCGCTCGCCGTCGACAAGGTGATCGCAAAAGGCCGGCGCATCGCGGCGCACTTGCTCGAATGCGACGCCGCCGATCTCGAATACGCGAACGGCCGCTACAAGGTCGTCGGCACCGACCGCGCGCTCGCCTTCGAGCGGATCGTGCGCGCCGCCTACCACCCGGTCGACTATCCGCCCGGGCTCGAGCCGGGGCTCGACGAGACGCTGTTCTACGACCCGCCCGGCCGCAACACGCCCTCGGCGATGCACCTCTGCACCGTGGTGGTCGACCCGGAAACCGGGCGCGTCGGTTTACGCGACTATTGGACGGTCGATGACGTCGGCCGCGTCATCAATCCGTTGGTGGT
>VGFF01000184.1 GCA_016868955.1 Armatimonadota bacterium | reverse complement strand
ACCGCGACGCCACTTGAACAGTGTCGGGCGGAACCCGATCGCGAAGGTGTGCACGAGAATGCCGGCGCGCTTAGCGACGATGAAGTGGCCGAACTCATGCGCGAGGATCATCAAGCCGAACGCCAGCAAGGCGAGCGCGATCTGCACGATCTGCATCAGAGGCTCCTAATCAATTGGTAGGCCCAGCGGCGCGCCGCGAGCAGCTCCTCCAGCGACGGCTCCGCGATGGGGCGGTGGAAGTCCATGGCGGTGCGAATCGCCTTCGGAATCTCCGTGAACGGAAGCTGACCGTCCAAGAAGAGCGCCACAGCCGAGGCGTCGGCTCCTTCCAGGACCGCGGGCATCGTACCGCCGATGGCGATCGCGTCATAAGCTTGCGCCAAACAGGGAAAGCGTCGGAGGTCGGGAGGCTCGAAGGTCAACGTGCGGGGCACCGTCCAATCCATCCGTGTCGGCGCCACCGGCTGGCGCGTGTCGGGCAGCAGCGCCAGCTGAATCGGCAAGCGCATGTCCGGCGGCGACAATTGCGCGAGCGTGGCGCCGTCGGCAAATTCGACCATGGAGTGGACCACGCTCTGGGGATGAATCATAACCTGAATCTTACTCGGCGACACATCAAACAGCCACCGCGCCTCGATGACCTCGAACCCTTTGTTCATCAGCGTCGCGGAATCGACCGTGACCTTGGGGCCCATCCGCCAAGTGGGATGAGCCAGCGCCTGTTCGGCCGTGACGGTGGCCAGCGCGTCGAGGGAGCTGCGCAGGAACGGGCCGCCGGAGGCGGTCAAGATGAGCCGCGCGACATCGGCGATGGAGCCGCCGGCGAGGCACTGCGCGATCGCGCTGTGCTCGCTATCGACCGGGAGCACGCGCACGCCGCGCGCGCGCGCCCGCGCCATCACGACCGCGCCCGCGACGACGAGCACTTCCTTCGAGGCGAGCGCGACGTCGCGGCCGGCGTCGATTGCCGCCAGGCCCGGGCGAAGGCCTGACAATCCCACCGACCCGAGGACGACGACCTCCGCATCGACCGCGCGCGCGAGGTCCTCGGCCGCCGCCTCCCCGACGAAGATCTCGCCCTGCCACGCGCCGGCGCGCGCGCGAAATTCATCGATGGCGGCGGCGTCGGTGAGTGCGATCGCGTCTGGACGGTACCGGACCGCTAGATCGGCGAGTAGGCGAGCGTTGCGGTGCGCCGCCAGACCAGCGGCGCGCAGCGCGCCGCGATTGTCGTCGATGACGCACAGCGTCGATCGGCCGATCGAGCCGGTCGCCCCGATGACGACGACGCGGCGCGGCGACGGTGCGTCAGCCACGGCGCGACGAGCAGCCCATGCCCGTGGCCCCTCCTGATCGAGCGGCAGCCCCTACAGTGGCAGCCACAAGAAGTAGTAGTAGCTGATGGCGGCCGCGAACAGCAGGCCGTCGAAACGATCGAGGATGCCGCCGTGACCGGGAAGCAAAATGCCCGAGTCCTTGACGCCGGCATCACGCTTCATCGCCGACTCCCACAGGTCGCCGGCCTGCGTCGCCAAGCTCGAGAGCACCGCGCCGCCGAACGCCACGCCGATCGAGACATCCAGAGGTCCGGCGACGAGCGCGCCGGAAGCGACGCCGAATGCCACGCCGCCCCACGCGCCCTCCACGGTCTTGTTGGGGCTGAGGATCGGCGCGAGCTTCCGGCGCCCGAGATAGCGGCCGATGAAGTAGGCGGCGATGTCGGTGCACCAAACCACGACGAACACGAAGATGATCAAGGCGCGACCGGTCGGCAGCTGTCGCAACAGCAGGAGGTGCGTGAACAGCAGCGACACGTACATCGGCCCCAGCACCGTGGCGGCGACGTTCGGCAAGGCGCGGTCCTTCTGTCCGCTCACCGCCTGCGCCGTCAAAGTCGTCAGCACGAAGGCGGTGAGCAGCGCCGGCACGTGGTTCCAGGCGCCATAATAGGCGGCGATCGGAATCGACAATGCGAGCGGGTACGCGGTCCATGGGTTCGGCGCGATGCCGGCATGCATCGTAATCGACTGGAACTCGCGCAATCCAGCCACGGTCAGGGCCAAGACGAGCGCGAGCAACGGCAGCCCACCGAGCCAGCCGCAGACGAGCATCAGCGGCACGCCGACCATCGCGATCGCGAACCGTCTAGCCAACATCGAGGCCTCCGAATCGGCGGATGCGGCCTTGATAGTCCCGCAATGCGTCGTAGAACTCGTCGCGTCCGAAGTCCGGCCACATCATCGGCGTGAAGTACAACTCCGCGTAGGCGCTCTGCCAGAGGAGAAAGTTGCTGATCCGCTGCTCGCCGCCGGTGCGAATCATGAGATCCGGATCGGGCAGCGGCGCCGTATGCAGCCGACGCGTCACTGCGTCTTCGTCGATCTCGGCGGCGGTCATCCGCCCCGCGGCCACGGATGCCGCCAGATCGCGCGCCGCCGCCACCACTTCGGCGCGGCCGCCGTAGTTCAGCGCCAGGTTCAGGGTGATGCCTTCGTGCTCGGCGGTCTGCGCTTCGATCGCGTGCACCTGCGCCTCGATCGCGTCTCCGAGGCCGGCCACGTCGCCGCTGGCGCGCAGGCAGACGCGGTACCGGCGCAGCTCCTCGATATCGCCGGCGGCCTCCAAGGACTCCGCGAGCAGCCGAATCAGCGCGCTGACCTCCCAGTCCGGCCGGCGCCAGTTCTCCGTGGAGAACGCGTACAGCGTCAGGATCCGGACGCCGACATCATACGCGGCGCCCAAGACGCG
>VGFF01000183.1 GCA_016868955.1 Armatimonadota bacterium | reverse complement strand
CCGACGACGGACACATCGACTCGATCCAATACGTGACCGGGCGCCGCGCCGCCGATCGGCACGGCACCCGGTTCCTGCTCAACACGGAGACGACCGGCATCCGCCAAGACGCGCTCGGGCACTTCTTCCTTGGTTTCACGAACGAGCACGTGGGATGCGACACGCGCACGACGTGGGAGGGCATCCGCAAGATCGTAGGCAACGCCGTGCGGAAGGTGCCCTCGGTCGCGACCGAGAATACCCTCCGCGTCTGCGCCGGCGTGCGTTCGATGCCGGCGGACGGCCTGCCGTGCCTGGATCCCGTCCCCGCCGTAAAGGGATTCTATACGGCGGTCAGCCACAGCGGTGTGACGTTGTCGCCGATGCACGGGATCGTCATCGCCGACGTCATCTGCGACGGCGCAACGGCCCAGCTGATCGGACCATGGCCGCCGGGCCGGCACCATGTGCAGGAACGTCCGCGGCCGAGCTCCAATGCTTAACCGTTAATACGTCGCAGCAAAGCCGGGGTCGAGTCAGGAGGGTACACGATGAGGCGTTCTTCCCGTTGGTCACGCTTCGCGGCGCTCGCCGCCGCCGTCGCGCTGATGTTGACGCTGGCACCCAGCTCGCAGGCGCAACGGCCGATTCCGCTGAAGCACGCGAGCCTCCGCGTGTTGTACATGGCGCCGATCTATCTCGGCATCGAGAAGGGCTTCTTCCGCGAGGAAGGCATCGATCTGCAGAACGTGGAGATCGAGAGCGGCATCCTCGGATCCGCCGCGATCCTCGGCGGTCAGGCGCACTGGACGGACTTGGATCCCCTGCAAGTCGGCACGCTTCGCGACCAGGGCATTCCGATGTTGCTGATCTACAACCTCGTGCGCCGCGTGACGCTGGACTTCATCCTACGGACCGAAGTCGCCGAGCGTCTGCGGATCACGTCGCAGACCCCGATTATGGATCGGTTCCGCGCGCTGCGGGGGCTCAATATCGGCATCACGCGGCCGGGCGCGCCGACGGACGTGTTCCCGCGGTACTTCCTGCGCCGGGCCGGATTCGATCCCGATCGGGAGGCGAACATGATCCAAGTCGGCGGCGTACCGGCACTCGGCGCCGCGCTGCGCACGGGCCGCATCGACGGATTCATGCTGTCGCCGCCCCTGCCGCAGCAGCTGGAGAAGGAAGGCGTCGGCCGCATCGTCATCAAGAACACCGCCGGCGACGTGCCGGAGATCGCGAACCTCGTCTACGTCGCGCTGGCGACGACGGAGCCGTTCACGCGCAACAATCCGGCGCTGACGCGCGCGTACTTGCGCGCCGTGAACAAGGCGAACACGTGGATGCGGAGCAATCAGGCCGAGGCGCTGCGCATCCTGCAAGCCAAGTACTTCAGCGACACGCAGCCGGACGTCTTGAAGCTGTCATGGGACGCGCTGCTGCCGGCGATCAGCCCCGACGGCCGATTCAACGAGGATGGCATTCGCCAGTACGTGCGCGTCTTCGAGACGATCGGCCGAACCATTCGCACGGACACGGCGGAAGGCACGATCTGGACGAATCAGTACCTGCGCTGACGAATCGCGGCGCGGCGGACGCCGCGCCGGCCAACCATACGACAGTGCGGACGGGGTGGAAGAATCGATGACTCAAGAGCTTTCCGGATTGACGGTCGCGGTTGTCGGCGGTGACCGCCGCATGCTGGAGATCATGCGCCAAGCGCTGAAGGCCGGCGCGACCGTGAAGACGTTCGGCGGCCCTGACGGCGCCGCCGAGGCTGCGGGCCGGCCGCCGGAGGCGTCGCTCGGCGACGCGCTCGCCGACGCGAGCCTCATCGTCGGCCCGATCCCCGGGCTCGCCGTAGATGACGCGTTGTACGCGCCGAATTCCAAGACGAAGTTGTACCTGACGCCAGAAGTGCTCGGACGCGCGCGGAATGGCGCGCGGCTGCTGTTCGGCCGTTCGAGCCATGGCATCCAGGCGAACTGCGACTCCGTCGGCGTCAAGGCGATCGGCTTCGGCGACGACGACGCGCTCGCGATCCTGCACGCGGTGCCGACGGCCGAGGGTGCGGTGCAAGTGGCGATCGCGAATACCGATACGACGATCCTCGACCTGCCGACGCTGTGCATCGGCATGGGGCGCGTCGGCATCAGCGTCATCCAGGCGTTCCAAGGGCTGTGCGCGCGCGTCTCGATCGCGGCCCGAAATCCATCTCAGCTCGCGCGCGCCTGGGCCATGGGCGCGCCGCTCGTGCACATCAACGACCTCGAAAAGCGCGTCGGCGAGTTCGACCTCATCGTCAGCTCGACTTCGGGCATGGTCCTGACGGCGCCGGTGCTCGAGCGGACGAAGCCGTCGGCGCTGATCATCGACTTGTGCTCGCCGCCGGGCAGCGTCGACTTTGACGCCGGCAAGCGGCTCGGCCGCAACGTGATCTGGGCGCGCGGGCAAGCCGGCACCGCGCCGACGACCTCCGGCTACAACGAGTGGCAAGTGATCATGCGCATCGTGCGCGAGGATGGCTTGCCGGGCTGGCATCGTTAACCCCTTGAGTAGCAACGGCGCGGCGAACGTACTCGAGGCGCGCGGCGTCTACCGCGTCTTCGTGGTGCGCCGCCGCGCCGCGTACGAAGGATTACTCGCGCTGCGCGACGTCAATCTCGCGGTGCGGCGCGGCGAGTTCCTCACGTTGATCGGTCCCAGCGGCTGCGGCAAGTCGACGGTCCTCAACATGTTCGCCGGCCTCGTGGCACCGACGGAAGGCGAAGTCCAGCACGACGGGCGAAGCGTCGCCGGCGTCAACACGAACGTC
>VGFF01000182.1 GCA_016868955.1 Armatimonadota bacterium | reverse complement strand
TGCGTCAGAGGTTCCAGTACTGGCCGGCGATGCTGCGGATCTCCTTCGCGCGGGCGCGAATCGCGGCGTAGGGGGTTTCCCGCGGCGGCGACGACGCGTTCGCCAATGGAACCGGCTCGCCGGTCATCGATTCGATCGTCGCTGCCACCGAATCGGCGAGCGCCGCGAGATAGTAGCCGCCTTCCAGCACCGCCGCCACGCGTCCACCGCACCAACGCTTCGCGCCCTCCATCACGAGGTGGGCCATCGTGCCGAAACCAGCGGCGGTCACGTGCATCGCCCCGAGCGGATCGTCGATGTGCGCGTCGTATCCGGCGGAGACCACGACCAGCTGAGGCCTCCACTGGTCGCCGAGGGGGATCACAATCTCTTCGAACAGCGTCCGGTACCCTTCGTTCCCCGTCTCGGGGGGCACGGGAATGTTCAACGTCCTTCCCTCGCCGGCGCCTTCGCCTGTCTCGTCCGCGAAACCGGTGCCGGGAAACCAATGCTCCTGGTGCAGCGATACGAACGTCACGCGCCCGTCGCGATAGAAGATGTCCTGGGTTCCGTTGCCGTGATGGACGTCCCAATCCAAAAGCAAGATCCGTTCGAGCCCGTAGCGGTCCGCTGCCAAGTGCGTCGCGAGCGCGACATTGTTGAACAAGCAGAACCCCATCGCAACGTCACGCGACGCGTGGTGCCCGGGCGGACGGGTCAACGAGAACGCCGTTTGCGCGCGCCCGGACGCGACTGCGTCCACCGCCTGCACGGCGGCACCGGCGGCCGCCGCGGCCGCTTCCCAGGAGTGTGGGCCGACGAACGTGTCGAGATCGATCGCGCCGCCGCCGCGCTCCGAGAGGCGGCGAACGTGTTCGACGTGGCGGCTCGCGTGCACCGCGCGCAGCGCGTCCGCCGCCGCCGGCACGGCCTCCTCACGCGGCAACCGCTCCCACAGCTCGGTGCGCTGCAACATCCGCGTGATCGCTTCCAGGCGCTGCGGGCGCTCCGGATGGCCGATGGGATTTACGTCCCGCGCGCAGGCGGGATGGGAGACGAGCAAGTGTGTCATGCGCGCGGCGCGATCGCCCCGCGCAATGCCGCCAGTCCGGCGGCTACGCCCTGCGGGTGGCCGAAGGCGGCGTTACCGGCGACGAGCACCGTCGCGCCGGCGCGGGCAACCGCGGCCGCGTTTCGCGCGTCGACGCCGCCGTCGACGACGATCTCGAACGACCGATCCTCCGCCCGCCGCCACTGCGCCAGCGCTTCGATCTTCGGCAGGATCGCCGGCAGCAGCGCTTGACCGCCGAAGCCAGGATTGACAGTCATGACGACGGCGGTGTCAATGTCTCCGAAGACCCAGCGCAGATTCTCGATCGGCGTGTGCGGATTCAGCGCGACGCCGGGCAGCGCCCCGAGCTCACGAATGCGGGCGATCGCGCGCTGCAGGTGCGGCACGGCCTCGACGTGCACGGACAACCGATCCGCGCCCGCCTTGACGAACGCTTCCAGGAGATGGTCGGGATCGACGATCATCAGATGGACGTCGATCGGCAGCCGCGTCGCGCGTCGTGCCGCGGCGACGACGATCGGTCCCAGCGTCAGATTCGGTACGAATCGACCATCCATGACGTCGACGTGGATCCAGTCCGCGCCGGCCGCTTCCGCGGCACGGATCTCGCGATCGAGGTGACCGAAGTCGCACGACAGGATCGAGGGCGCGAGGCGAACGGTCAAGGGCGTATCTCCTGTGTGAAGGTGCCGTCCAGGTAGACCTGGATGATGGCGTACCCGGAAACCTCGACCGTGCGGACGATGCGTTCTCCGGCGCCGACGTTGTTGCGAAAGATCGTCCGCACGCCGCGCTGGTCGATGAGCACGAGGCGGACATCCCGATCGCGATCGGGAGGGACTCGAACCTCGAAACGCACGTTTCGGGTACCGCCGGCCGCCGGCGATGTGACACTGTCGAGCACGACGCCGCTGCGCCCCATGCGCGGTTGTTGCCCATCCGGGGTCGGCGATGGGGCGACCGGGGCCGGCGGCTGCGGCAGTTCGGGCCCGTGGGTCGGCGGCGCGACCGGCACCGGCGCCGGAGCGACCGGCGGCCCCGTCGGACCCGGACCGGGCGCCGGATTCACCGGCACGGCGATGATCACCGCGACGCGGTCGCCGCCGCGCGCGCGCGTCCCGGGCGCGGGCGCCTGGTCGGCGACGAGCCCAGCCGGCTTGTCGCCTCGGGGCGCGTACTGCACGTTGCCCAAGGCGAACCCGGCGGATTTCAACGCCTCGCGCGCTTCGTCGAGTCTCTTGCCGTTGAGGTCCGGCACGGGTAACAGCCCGATGCCCTTGCTGACGACGAGGCCCACGGCCGCGCCGCGCGCCGCCTGCGCTCCCGCAGGCGGATCCTGGGAGACGACGACGCCGGCGGGCACGCGATCGTCGAAGTCGTCCTTGATCGCGCCGACGAGGAGCCGCGCTGTGTCGAGGATCAGGCGGGCCTCGTTCGCCGTGCGCTGCACGACGTCCGGGACGTCGACGAGCTCTTGTCCCTGCGAGATGACGAGCGAAATGAGACGGCCCTCGCGCACGCGTTGACGGGGCGACGGGTCCTGTTCGACGACGGCGTTCATCGGCACCGTGGCGTTGAACTCGCGGCGCAGGACGCTCACTTGCAGGCGCGCTTCGGAGGCGCGCGCTCTCGCTTCCTCGAACGACTTGCCGCGCAGATCCGGCACGTCGACCTCGCTGAAGTTCACATAGCCGGTCAACGCGCGCCACAATGCGAACCCGGCGCCGCCGAACGCGAGGATCACGAGCAAGGCAACGAGGCCCG
>VGFF01000181.1 GCA_016868955.1 Armatimonadota bacterium | reverse complement strand
GGCGCGGGGCCGGCCCGTCGGGGCGGCGGCCGGCGTCGATGCGGTCAACGCGGCGTCCGGACGAATCGCTCGATGAGCGCGGTCGTCGGATCTTCGATCGACCCGATCGCGTGAACCAGCGCGAAGTGACCTCGGCCGGCGACGGTTTCCAGCGTGACGGACAGACGCTTCGCGCGCGCCGCCTCGTAGAAGTCCCGCGACTGCCGCACCATGTCCTGATAGTCGTTGCCGGCGACGACAACCAACTGCGGCACCGGTGTCTCCCGCAGGTGGCGGATCGGCGAAGCGTCCTGCAGCGCCGCGCGATCGCGGCCGAACACGGGCTGGATGAAGCGCGCGAAGCCGCCTTCGGTCGTGTCGTCGATCGGGCGCGTCAAATCGAAGATGCCCGAGAGGGCGATCACGCCCGCGAGGCTGTCTGGCGTGCCGCCGACGGCGCGCAGGTAGCGAGCGTCCATCAGGATCAACGTCGCGAGGTGACCACCGGCCGAATGGCCGCTGATGAAAACGCGCTTCGGATCGCCGCCCAGCTCCTCCGCGTGCCGCTGCAGCCAGACGGTCGCCGCCGCCGCGTCCTCGACTTGCGCCGGATGTCGCGCCGCCGGCGCGATCCGGTAGCTCGCGACGGCGGTCACGATGCCGCGCGCCGCGAACGCCTCGCCGATGTTGCGATATTCGTCCTTGCTGCCGATCTGCCAGACGCCGCCGTGCAAGAACAGCAGCACGGGGGCGTTGCGCGCACCCTGCGGCGCGTAGAGGTCCAATTGCCGGCGGTCCGTATCCGCGGCGGTGCCCGCGGTGTACGATCGCGTGACGACACGCGGGCCCGGCGCGCCCGCGGCGGCCGCCAAGCCGATCCCCATCGGGATCCAGAGCGCGCTCGCCGTCGCCACATGCGCCTCCATCGTTTGGCCGCGCGCTGGGGGCGTGGCCGCCTTTCCTCTAGACACTATCAGTACGAGGGATCCTCTCCACGAACCTTCGAATTCCAGTCCTATCAACGAAGGGATCGGAGAACGCCGATCATAACAACGGTTCGCGCCGCCGTCGTGCAGGACGCGCCGGTCGTGTTCGACCAGCCACGGACGCTGGAGAAGACCACTGGCCTCGTCGCGTCGGCCGCGGCGCGCGGCGCGCAGCTCATCGTCTTCCCCGAGGCATTCGTGGCCGGTTATCCGAAGTCCAGCGCTACTGGGAGGCCGCGATTGAGGTCCCCGGACCCACGCCGGCGAGGCTTGGCGCTGCCGCGCGCGGCGCCGGCGTCCACTTCGTCATCGACGTCATCGAGCGCGAGGGCGGGACGTTGTATTGCACCGTGCTGTTCTTCGCGCCGGACGGGAGTCTGTTGGGAAAACACCTGAAAGTGATGCCGACCGCCATGGAGAGAATCGTCTGGGGTGCCGGAGACGGTTGGGCGTTGACGGTCCTGCCGACGGCGATCGGGCGGGTCGGCGCCGTCATCTGCTGGGAGAACTACATGCCGATGCTGCGCACGTCGATGTACGCGCAAGAAATCGAATTGTACTGCGCGCCGACCGTCGACGACCGCGACGCGTGGCACGCGGCGATGCGCCACATCGCCTGGGAGGGACGTGTCTTCGTGTTGAGCGCTTGCCAGTAAGCCACGCGCGCCAACTACCCCGCGCGCTACGACGCGATCCAAGGGAACGATCCCGAGACCGTCCTGATCCGATGCGGCAGCTGCATCGTCGGATCGCTTGGGGAGGTTCTCGCCGGTCCGCTGTACGGAGCGCGCGAGATCCTCGTTGCCGATTTAGATCTGGGCGAGATCGTCCACGGCAAATACGACCTCGAAGTCGTCGGACATTACGCGCGGCCGGACATCTTTCAGCTGCGTGTCGACACCCGTCGCAAGACGTCCGTCCACGGTCACCCATCGATCGGCGACAGCGAAGCACCGAGCGCGTAAGGAGCCCATCGATGCCGGAATTCACCGGGGAAGTCCGTATCAGCGCGCCCGCTGCCCGTATCTTCGACCTCGTGACGGACTTCGCGCGCTACCCCGAGATCTTCCGCGCGATCCGCGGCGTCGACGTGCTGACGAACGGTCCCCTTGACGTCGGCACGCGATTTCGGGAGACGCGGGTGCTGTTCGGCCGCGAAGCATCCGAGGAGATGATCGTCACGCGGCTGATCCGTCCTCGCGAGCTCGCGCTCGAGAGCCTCATCCACGGCGTGCGCTACCGGTCGCGGCTCACCTTTTCCGCCGATGATCCGGAGACGGTCGTCACGCTGGCGTTCGAGGCCGCGCCGAAAACGCCGCTCGCGAAAACTCTTGGATTCCTTGGCGGTCCGATGATCGCGGCGACGCGCCGTGCGGGGGTCGAGGATCTTGCGGCCCTGAAGAAGGCCGCCGAAGCTTCGTCGCGAATTGACGCGCGAACCGGTTCCGCGCGACGCGATCGTTACATCGTGGTTTGAGACTGGAATGAAGAACAAGGT
The DNA here is from genome assembly GCA_016868955.1 of Armatimonadota bacterium. Taxonomy (GTDB): domain Bacteria; phylum Sysuimicrobiota; class Sysuimicrobiia; order Sysuimicrobiales; family VGFF01; genus VGFF01. Next base: position 400 of record VGFF01000181.1, on the reverse strand, counting down.
GCCCAGGAGGCTGCCGTGAAAATGTATCGAGGTCCGTTGGCCGTGCTCGTCGCCGTAGCGCTCGCCGTGCCCATTGGGTCGTCCGCGCAGGCACAGGATCCCGCCGCCGGTGTGAAGACGCAGCTACGTACAGCCATCTTCCACACGAGCGAGCTCGCGCTACGAGGCAACGTGATCGCGATGGCGCAATTGCACGTGCAGCACGCGATGAACTGTTTCGAGGGCGCCGCCGGCCCGAACTTCCGGCAGCCGGCCGGAAATCCGTGCCAGGGACAGGGCACCGGAATCATTCCGGACTTGCGTCGGCTCGCCGGCCAGAACGTGCGCGGTGCGCAGCAGGCGCTCGCCGAGGTCACGGACGCGCACGCGCTCGCGCTGGGCGCCCTCAGCGGCATGACCG
>VGFF01000180.1 GCA_016868955.1 Armatimonadota bacterium | reverse complement strand
CGCCGGGCTCGCGTTGTACGAATCGTCGACGAGCAAGACGTCGGCGGCCAGAGCGCGCACCTCGAGGCGCATCGGCGGCGGCGAAAATGTCGTGATGCCGGCGACGATCGCCGTCAGCGGCGCGCCAGCAGCCATCGCCGCCGCGGCCGCCGCCAACGCGTTCGCGACGAGGTGGCGACCCGGCAGCGCCAGGCGCACGAGCGCGTCTCCATGCGGGGTCACGATCGTGAATCGGCTGCCGTCGGCGTCCATCGTCAGTGCTTCCGCGCGCACGTCCGCTTCGGCCCCGAAGCCGAAGCGAAGGATCGAAGCGCCGGCGGGCGGCCGCATGGCGCCGACGAGCGGGTCGTTGGCGTTGATCACGGCGCTGCCGCCGGCCGGCAGCGCGTCGATCAGCTCGGCCTTCGCGCGCGCGATCGTCGCCAGCGAACCCAATTCCTCCAGGTGCGACGCGCCGACGTTCGTGACGACACCGATGCGCGGTCGCGCGGCCGCGCACAACGTCGCGATGTGCCCGCGTCCGCGCATGCCCATCTCGACGACGACGAAACGGTGGTCGGGGCGCAGGCCGAAGATCGTCATCGGAACGCCGATCTCGGCGTTCCACGACGGACGCGACGCATGGACGCCGCCGCCTTGATCGAGCATGCCGGCGAGCAGCCGCACAGTCGTGGTCTTGCCGGCGCTGCCCGTCACGCCGATCGCGGTCGCGGCGAAGCGCGCGCGCCAGGACGCGGCCAACGGCAGCAGCGACGCGAGCACGTCCGGTACCCGAATCAGCGCCAACGCGGCGTCGACGGGATGATTGACGAGCGCCCCGACGGCGCCGCCGCGCGCCGCGGCCTCGACGAACGCGTGGCCGTCCTGCCGCGGTCCCCGCAACGCCGCGAACAATGCGCCCGGCGCGACGGCGCGGCTGTCGGTGACGACGGCGCGGACGCGCCGCGACGGATCGCCGCCGGACAACGTGCCGCCGGTCGCGGCCGCCACCTCGGCCAAGCTCAGCACGCCGTCGGCCGCCAGGCTCATCGCCTAGGCGCGTCCGATCGCGCGCAACACGCGACGCGCTTCCGCGCGGTCGTCAAACGCGATCGTCCGATCCTTGAGGATCTGAACCGGTTCGTGGCCCTTGCCGCAGATCAACACGATGTCGTCCGGCGCCGCGCTGCGAATCGCCACCTCGATCGCGCGGCGCCGGTCGACTTCGACCTCGAAGGCGCCCGGAGCGCCACCGCGCCGCGCTTTCTCTGCGCCGGCGACGATCGCCGCGACGATGGCCGTCGGCTCCTCGCTGCGCGGGTTGTCGGAGGTGACGATGGTATGATCCGCGAGGGCGACCGCGATCGCCCCCATCTTCGGCCGCTTGCCGCGGTCGCGGTCGCCGCCGCAGCCGAAGACGACGACGACGCGCCCTGTCGCTACCTCGCGGGCCGTGTGCAGCACGTTCTCGAGCCCGTCCGGCGAGTGCGCGTAATCGACGACGACGGCGAACGGCTGCCCTTCGTCGACCAGTTCGAACCGGCCCGGCACGCCCGCGAACGCCCGCAGACCGTCGGCGATGGCGTCGATCGGCGCGCCGAAGTGCTGCGCCAGCGCGATCGCGCACAACGCGTTGGCGACGTTGAACCGTCCGGCCATCGGCAGCTCGATCCGCGCCCGGCCGCGCGGCGTCACGGCGGTGAAGACGCATCGCTTCAACTGCAGGTCGACGTAGTCGGCGCGGACCTCCGCGGTCTTGCCGAACCCGTACGTCACGACGGGCGCGCGGCTTCGCGCTGCTATGAACGCGCCCTCCGGATCGTCGCGATTGACGACCGCGACCCCGTCGGGATCGACGCGGTCGAACAGAAGCGCTTTCGTCTCCCGGTAGGCGTCCATCGTTCGATGGAAGTCGAGGTGATCCTGCGTCAGGTTCGTGAACGCCGCGGCCGCGAAGCGCGTGCCGTCGACGCGGTGCATCGCCAGCGCGTGCGACGCGACCTCCGCCGCCACGACCGTCACTCCGGCGTCCCGCATCTCGGCGAGCAGCGCCTGGAACTCCGGCGCTTCCGGCGTCGTGCGCTCGACCGTCCGCGTCTGGTCGCCGATGACTGCGCCCATCGTGCCGACAATGCCGCAGCGCACGCCGCCCGATTCCAGAGCCGCGCGCGTCAGGAAGGTGACGGCGCCCTTGCCGTTCGTGCCGGTGACGCCGATCACGGACACGTCGCGCGACGGCCGAGCGTAGAAGAGATCAGCGACGGGGCCCATCGCCGCGCGCACGCTCGGCACGATGACCTGGGGAAGGGACGCCGCGACGCGTCGCTCGACGAGCAGCGCCGCCGCGCCGCGGCGTGCCGCCTCTTCCGCGAAGTCATGCCCGTCGTAGCGCGCGCCCGGTACCGCGCAGAACAATGCGCCGGCGCCCACCTCGGCACTCTCATGAACGACGCTGCGGATTTCGACGGCGGCGTCGCCGATGACGGTGGAGCGATCGAGACCGCCCAACAAATTCGAAAGCTGCATAAGAGCCTCGCCGTCTGGCTGCCGCCCCCAGTATACGATCGGGCGGCGGCGCTAATCGCCCCCGGGCGCGCGCGCCGGCACGGTCGCGCCAGAGGATCGCAGGGGCGCGTCGGGCGGAACGCGCAGCGTCCACAGCGCCTGGGACGCGATGCGCTGGAAGACGGGCGCGGCGACGACGCCGCCGTAGTATCCGTCGGACGGCTCGTCGACGGCGACGAGGATCGCCAGCCGCGGCCGCGACGCCGGAACGAGGCCGACGTAGGACGCGATGTACCGTCCGGCGGCATAGCCGCCGGACGGGCCCGGCTTCTGGGCCGTGCCCGTCTTACCGGCGACGGTGTAGCCGTCGATGGCCGCGGCTTTCCCCGTCCCGTCGACCGTGCCGC
>VGFF01000179.1 GCA_016868955.1 Armatimonadota bacterium | reverse complement strand
TGCCGTTCCGGTAAAGTTCGGCGTCTGGCCGAATCGCTCCCTCAAGCTTGTTGGCGCAGTGAGAGCATTATTCCAAGCAGCGTCATCCGGCCCCACTCTGACGGATCGGTTCCTCGAGCACAATCGTTCGGCCGGGCGGCGGCAGCAGCGCGTCGAGCGTCTCGCGGGGCGGGTACTCCGACGCGGCCTCACGGCCAGACTCGGCCTCTCGACGCACCTCCCGCCAAGCCGGCCCGTTGAGGTCGAACAGGCGGAAGAAATATAGGTCGGTCAACCGCCGCCAGCCCCACGGCGAACGGCTGCGAACGGCGTGTACCGTCCGCCGGCCGCGATCCCTGACGCGCCACGCGAGCGTCGGCCGCGCAGTTGAACCTGTCGGTGACACTGAACGTGCCGCCGGTCGTCGGTGGCGGCTTCGTGTACACCTTCGGCATCGACGAGACGCCGAACGTCTTCGGCACGTGCGTTTATCCGAGCACGACCCCGTGCGCGGACAAGATCTCCTTCACCAATCCGACGCCCCCGTCGGCGTTCTTCTCGATCGGCGGCGTGGACCATACGCTGCAGATCCTCGGCTTCAGCACGGACGGCGGCGCGTCGATCACGCCGGAATTCATCTCGCAGGAAGGTACCGACAACAGCGCGGACCTGTACGCTCGGCTGCGCGCTCGCTCCGACGTCCCGGCGCCGGGAGCGCTCTCATTGTTCGCGATCGGGCTCGCCGGCTTGGCCACGCGCCGCCGCAAGTAAATCCGGTCAAGCTCGACGCGTGTAATCTGAAACGAGCACGACCGCAAGTCCAGGCGCAATCAAAGGTCGGTGAGAACGAACTAAGCGAAGACGGCCGGCGCGATGGCGCCGAAACATGCGGGGCAAGCGGACCCAAAGAAGGCACCAATTCCACCTCAAGGAAAGGCGAACGGGCGGGCCCATGGTTTTGGCCCGCCCGTTCTATTCACGCGATCGGTTCGACGGAGTTGCACGCCGTAGCGCAGCACTGTTTGGGGAGTAGGAAAGCCGGGGGGCAATTGCGGTGGAGCCGACGAGGGGACTTGAACCCCTGACCTGCTGATTACGAATCAGCCGCTCTGCCAACTGAGCTACGTCGGCGGCAACAACCGCTTCAGTATAACAAAAGCGGGGCCTTCGCCCGCTACGCGAGGCGCTGCTCGATGGAGGCCACCTTCGATGCCATCGTCGCCGCGCGGTCGCGCCGGTCGTCGATCTTCACGAGCGTGGACACGCGCCCGACGCCCATCGCGAAGATCGCGTCGTGGATCTTCGGCACCAGCGCGAGAAGCGCCCCGAGATCGCCTTCGACCGTCGTCGTGCCTGAGTTAAGCCGGTATGCAAGCCCGCTGGCGCGGATGACGTCGACCGCTGCGGCGACATATGCGCCCAGACTCGTCGATCCGGTGCCGAGCGGGCTCACGCTGATGTCCATCATCGCCATACATTCACCTCCCGAGGCACCCGTCACTCGTCCCACAAGATCGCGTACGTTTCTACATACCCGCAGCGCCGGCAGATGAACGCGTTCGCCTTCTGCTGAACGTGCCCGCCGTCCTCGGCGAGCGTCGCGAGGAAAACGACGCGCCGCAGGCGGTCGCCGCCGCATTTCGGGCACTGCCCGGTACCACACATGGATTCCCCTCCCCCGCCGTGGGCCTCGTTCCGGTCGATTTCGCCGCCAACGCCCGTTGCGGCAACGCCCGGCCCGTTCGATGCTATGCTGTCTTGGATCGCAGGAGGCTTGCATGGTGCCAAAACTCTCGCTGCCGCGGCGACGTCGAACGAAGATCGTCGCAACGATCGGCCCCGCGACGCGCTCGCCGGAACGTGTGGCCGAATTCATCGCCGCCGGCGTCGACGTCGTCCGGTTCAACTTCTCGCACGGGAGCCGCGAGCAGCACGCCGACACGATCGAGGTCGTTCGCCGTGCCGCGTCGCAAGCCGGGCGGACGGTAGCCATTCTACAAGATCTGCAGGGCCCGAAGATTCGCGTCGGCGGTCTCCTGAACCACAAGCCGGTGCGTCTGGAGGACGGCGCCGACGTCACGATCACCACTGACCCGGAGGGCGGCACGGCGCAGCGCCTGTCGACTACGTACCCGGACATCGTGCGCGACGTCCGGCCGGGAAGCCGCATCCTCCTCGACGACGGCGAGCTGGAGCTCGCCGTCACGAGCGTCGACCGCTCCGGCGTCCGCGCCCGCGTCATCCGCGGCGGGCAGCTCGGCGAGCACAAGGGCATGAACCTCCCGGGCGTGGCGATCAGCGCGCCGGCGATGACCGAGAAGGACCTCGAGGACCTGCGCTTCGGGCTACACCTCGGCGTCGACTTCGTCGCTCTCTCGTTCATTAGCAAGCCGGAGGACCTGGCGCGGGCGCGCACCGCGATGAATCAGATCGGCATCAACGTCCCGGTGATCGCGAAGCTGGAGCGGGCCGAAGCGATGGCGCAGCTCGACGAGATCATGGCCGCCAGCGACGGCGTGATGGTCGCGCGCGGCGACCTCGGCGTCGAGCTGCCGCCGGAACGCGTTCCGGTGCTGCAGAAGACGATCATCCGCAAGGCGAACGAGCTCGGCATTCCAGTGATCACGGCGACGCAGATGCTGGAGTCGATGATCGAGAACTCGCGGCCGACGCGCGCCGAGGCATCCGACGTCGCGAACGCCATCCTCGACGGCACCGACGCCGTGATGCTCTCGGCCGAGACCGCGACCGGTGAGTTTCCGATCGAAGCCGTCGAAATGATGGACCGCATCGCGACGGAGGTCGAGGCGACGAGCCCGCACATGTTCAACAATTTGGAGAATCGGCCGCGCCGCATGCCGATCGCCGAAGCGGTCGGCGCCGCCGCCTGCCAGCTCGCCGAGGACCTTCGCGCGAAGGCGATCGTCGCGCTGACGCGCGGCGGCCAGACCGCACAGATTCTC
>VGFF01000178.1 GCA_016868955.1 Armatimonadota bacterium | reverse complement strand
ACCTGGCGGTCGAAAAGGCGGCGCAGACGTTGGCGGCGTTGTCGCAGCTTCCATCCATCGCGATCGCGCCGGCCGCCGACCAACGCCGATTTCAACAGCTTCATCTGATGTCGGTGTGCGACGAGAGAGCGATCGCCGTAATCGTCACCGACGGCGGATTGATCGAGGGGCGCCCGCTGCGCCTGGCGCAGCCGATCGCGCGCCCCGAGCTCGACGAAATTTCACGCATGGTCTCGGCGTGGCTGCAAGAGCACACGCTCGCCGACATCACCGACACGTTGCTCGAGCGATTGATGGAAGACGCCAAACGGTACCGCGTCCTGCTCGAGGAGGTGCGCAAGCTGATTCGCCGGCACTTGCAAGCGCACCAGACCGGCCGTGTGTTCGTCGAGGGGCTGACGCGGTTGCTGCAACATCCAGAGTTCCAGGACGTGCGGCGAGCCGCGCCGGTCCTGTCGGCGCTTGACAGCGACGACATCCTGCGCGACGTCCTACAGTTCGACGAATCCGGCATACTCACGGTCCGCATCGGCCGCGAGAACGCGATCGACGAAATGCAGGAGTGCAGCTTGATCTCCGCGGCGTACTGGGTGAACGGACGGCCGCTCGGCGTCCTCGGCATCGTCGGCCCCACGCGCATGCGATACGGAAAGATGATCTCGCTCGTGCGCACGCTCGCGGACAGTGTTTCGGCCGCGCTCAGCCGGGACGAGGAACCATAGCCAGGAGAGGTTCTCCATGCCCCGGGACTATTACGACGTGCTCGGCGTCGCCCGCGACGCGACCGCCGACCAGATCAAGCAAGCGTATCGTCGCCTCGCACGGGAGCATCATCCCGATGTCCGCCGCGACGACCCCCACGCCGAAGAGCGCTTCAAGGAGATCAACGAGGCGTTCGGGATCCTCAGCGACGAGCGCAGGCGATCGCGCTACGACCGATTCGGCCACGCGGCCTCGAACGCGCGCACGCCGGAGGGCTTCGACGGCGCCGGGTTCGGCGGCAGCCCATTCGAGGATCTGTTCGACGCGTTCTTCGGCGGCGCCGGCCGCGGGCCGGCGCCGCGGAGCGAGCCTGGACCCGAGTCAGGCGCCGATCTCGGCTACACGTTGCCGATCAGCTTGGAGGAGGCGGCGCGCGGCGTCGAGCGCGAGATCGAGTTTGCGCGCATGGAGACCTGCTCCGTCTGCTTCGGCACCGGATCGGAGCGCGGCGGGGGTGCCGTCACGTGCCCGACGTGCAGCGGCAGCGGGCAAGTGCGGCACGTACAGCGTACGGCGCTCGGCATGTTCACGCAGATCGTCGGCTGCCGTCAATGCGGCGGCGCAGGCCAGATCATCCGAGATCCGTGCCAGCGGTGCGGCGGCGGCGGGCGTACGGAAGCGAAACGTTCGCTCACGGTGAAGGTGCCCGTCGGCGTCGAGGACGGCATGCAGCTACGGCTGGCGGGCGAGGGGGAAGCCGGGTTGCGCGGCGGGCGCCGCGGCGACCTCTACGTCAAGCTGCGCATCGCCGAGCATCCGACTTTCGGCCGCCGCGGGACCGATCTGTTCGTCGAGGTGCCGATCTCGATGGCGCAGGCGGCGCTCGGCGACGAGCTGGAGATCCCGACGCTGGACGGCGGTGAGCGTCACGCTCTGGCGGCAGGGACGCAGCCGAGCGAACGCGCGACGCTCCGCGGCAAGGGCATGCCCGACCTCAAGGGGCGCCGCGGCGACCTCCACGTGACGTGGCGGGTGGAGATCCCAACGGCCCTGTCACGGGATCAGGCGAAGACGCTTCAGGAGTTCGCGAAGCTCCGGGGTGAGAAGATCGCGCCGAAAAAGCGCAAGATCATCGAGAAAGTCAAAGAGATCCTGCAGTAGCCGCACGTCCGCGAACAACCGCGGCGGGGCCCCACGTCAGATCCAAGCCGGGGTCGCTTCCCCCGCGTCGTCCACCCAATAGGGCAGCCAGGCGAGCGCGACGATCTGCACTTTGATGTTCGCCTTCTTCGGCTTGAACGTGACGTGCTGCAGCGTCTCGGCGTCCGCGCCGCCGTCCAGTGCCGCCATCTCCTTCTCGAACCCCGCTCCCATGGCCGCCAACTGCGCTTGCACAGTCGAAGCCGACTCCGTGGCACGATCGACGTCTTGTTGTTGCTTGAGGATGCGGCGCGCCGCGGGCCGCCGTCGTCGCCCGGCCCAGCGTCGAGTAGTTGAGGGCCTTGCGCCCGACGAACGCGCCGAGGATCGTCGCGCCCACCGAGATGACCGTCTGCATCTGTTGACCGCGCGCGTCGGCGCGCTCCTTCTCGACGGCTTGCTCGTGCGTCGCGTGCGCGAGGCGCCCGCGGAAATCTCGCTCCAGCTCGCCCGGCAGCGACAACACCTTCGTCGAAGGACTCTGCAGCAACGACAGCGTGCAGTTTCCGTACAGCCACGCGGCGTAGTCCTTTGCCCACTTCTGATAGTTGGCGGCGATTCCGGCGGCGCGCGGCGGTTCGGCGAACGCGCCGTCGGCGATCGGGGTCCGTTCGAGATCGGCGGCGGTGAGCGGTGCGTCTTGGCTGGCGGCCCAATCCACGGGAATCGGTTGATCCATGATCGGCGCGAGGTGCGCGGCGTCGATCGCCGCGTCGACGTTCGCTTTGGTCTCACGGAAGAGGACAGTCGCTGCCCCGTACGCTGCGGCCCGATATGTCGTGCGCTTTCCCGCTGGCGCAAGGCCGCGTGCCGGTGCGAAGTACTGGGTGATGCCCGGCCCGAGGGTCGGCGAGGTCGTGCCGGTCGAGGACGCGGCGCCGATCGAGAACGTGGTAATGCTCTCGGTCGCGGTGCCAGCCCGCGGAGCGGCCACGGTGGACGGTGCGTTGGCCGCCGTCGTCGCCGGTTGCGGGCGGTGCCCGTCCATCAACGTCTTGATCTGCGCTCGCGTGAGCGGCCCGCGCAGGTATGACAGCGCCCAT
>VGFF01000177.1 GCA_016868955.1 Armatimonadota bacterium | reverse complement strand
AAGGACTGGGAGTGCCACTGCGGCAAGTACAAGCGCATCCGTTTTAAAGGCATCATCTGCGACCGCTGCGGCGTCGAAGTTACGCGTGCTAAGGTGCGGCGCGAGCGCATGGGCCACATCGAGCTCGCGGCGCCCGTCTGCCATATCTGGTATCTCAAGGGCGTGCCGAGCCGCGTGGGGCTGCTGCTCGACGTGTCGCCGCGGGCGCTGGAGAGAGTCGTCTACTTTGCGGCCTACCTCGTCATCGATCCGGGCGACGTCAAGGAGCTCACGCGCAAGCAGCTGCTGACAGAGAACGAATACCGTGACCTGCGCGAGAAATACGGCAACGCCTTCCGCGCCGGCATGGGTGCCGAGTCGCTGAAGGAGCTGCTCAACGGGATCGACTTGGAAGCGGAGTCGAATCGGTTGCGCGGCGACCTCAAGAGCAGCAGCGGTCAGAAGCGCGTCAAGGCGCTGAAGCGGCTGGAGGTCGTCGAAGCGTTCCGAAAGAGCGGCAACCGACCGGATTGGATGATCCTCGACGTCACGCCGGTGATTCCACCGGACCTGCGACCGATGGTCCAGCTGGACGGCGGCCGGTTCGCGACGAGCGATCTCAACGACCTGTACCGACGCGTCATCAACCGCAACAACCGGTTGAAGCGTCTGTTGGACCTCGGCGCGCCCGAGATCATCGTCCGCAACGAGAAGCGCATGCTGCAGGAAGCGGTCGATGCGCTGATCGACAACGGTCGCCGCGGCCGTCCCGTGACGGGCCCGAACAACCGGCCCCTGAAGTCGCTGAGCGACCTATTGAAGGGCAAGCAGGGCCGATTCCGGCAGAACCTGCTCGGCAAGCGCGTCGACTATTCCGGCCGGTCCGTAATTGTCGTCGGACCGAAGCTCAAGCTCCACCAGTGCGGCCTGCCGAAAGAGATGGCGATCGAGCTCTTCAAGCCGTTCGTCATGAAGAAGCTCGTCGATCGGCAGCTGGCGCAGAACATCAAGAACGCCAAGCGCATGGTCGAGCGGCAGCGCCCCGAGGTCTGGGACGTGCTCGAGGAGGTCGTCCGCGAGCACCCCGTGCTGCTCAACCGCGCGCCGACCTTGCATCGACTGGGCATCCAGGCGTTCGAGCCGGTGCTGATCGAGGGCAAGGCGATCCAGATCCACCCGCTGGTCTGTACGGCGTACAACGCCGACTTCGACGGCGACCAGATGGCTGTGCACGTGCCGATCGGCGTCGCGTCGCAGGCAGAAGCAAGGCTACTCATGCTGGCGGCGTACAACATCCTGCTGCCGGCGTCCGGCAAGGCCGTGGCCAGCCCGCAGCGCGACATCATCCTCGGCTGCTACTACCTGACGCTGGAGCGTAGCGGCGCGCATGGCGAGGGCAAGGTATTCTCGACGCCGGCCGAGGCCGTGCTCGCCTACGACCACGGCATCTGCAACCTGCACGCGAAGGTCAAGGTGCGGCTGGCGCCGAGCACGCCGCCGATCGAGACGACGATCGGCCGGATCATCTTCAACGAGGCGATTCCGGAGGAATTGCGGTTCATCGATCAGATCTGCGACCGCAAGGTGCTGTCCCAGATCGTCGCCGACGCCTACGCGCGCCTCGGTCCGTCCAAGACGGCGCAATTGCTCGACTCCCTGAAGGAGCTCGGGTTCCGCTATTCCACGAAGTCGGGTATGGGCATCTCGATCTCTGACATCGTGCCGCCGCCGGAGAAGGAATCGATCATCGGCGAGGCCCAGAAGAAGGTCTACACCGTCGACGCGCAGTATCGGCGCGGCCTGATCACGGATGAAGAGCGGTACCTCCGCACGATCGACGTGTGGAACGAGGCGACGGAATCCGTGACGAACGCGATGCTCAAGCACTTCGACCCGTTCAATCCGCTGTACATGATGGCGCTGTCCGGCGCCCGCGGTAACATCCAGCAGATCCGCCAGCTCGCCGGTATGCGCGGCTTGTTCACCGATCCTTCGGGCCGGATCATCGAGATCCCGATCAAGTCGAACTTCCGCGAGGGGTTGACGGTGCTCGAGTACTTCATCGGCATGCACGGTCAGCGGAAGGGCTTGGCCGACACCGCCATCCGCACGTCGGAGTCCGGCTACCTGACGCGCCGGCTCGTCGACGTCTCTCAGGACGTCATCGTCCGCGAGGAAGACTGCGGTACCGATGAGGGCATCGTGATGGAACCGATCCGCGAGGGCAACGACGTCGTCGTGCCGCTGCGGGATCGCATCATCGGCCGAATCGCGGCGGCGAACGTCACCGCATCCCGTTCGCGCAAGGCCATCATTCCCCGCGGCGCCGTCATCACCGAAGAGATGGCCGAAGCGGTCGACGAAGCGGAGATCACCGCCGTGCGGGTGCGCTCCGTGCTCACGTGCGCGACGCGAGTCGGCGTCTGCGCGAAGTGCTATGGCCGCAACCTGGCTTCCGGCAAGCTCGTCGACATCGGCGAGGCGGTCGGCATCATCGCCGCCCAGTCGATCGGCGAGCCGGGCACGCAGCTGACGATGCGCACGTTCCACACCGGCGGCGTCGCCGGCTTCGACATCACGCAAGGTCTGCCGCGCGTCGAGGAGCTGTTCGAGGCGCGCAAGCCGAAGGGGCAGGCGGTCATCGCCGAGGCCGACGGCAAGTTGTCGATCACCGAGGTGAAGGGGCTGCGCAAGCTCACGATCGTCGCCAAGGACACGGACTGGACGGCAACGGTGCCGTTCAACCAGCGGCTGCTCGTCGGCGACGGTGAGGACGTGATTGCCGGCCAACGGCTGACGGAGGGATCGCTGAATCCGCACGACATCCTGCGCATCGAGGGCACGGACGCGGTTCAGAAGTACCTGGTGAAGGAGATCCAGAGCGTCTACCGGTCCCAGGGCGTCGAGATCAACGACAAGCACATCGAGGTCATCGTCCGGCAGATGCTGCGTCGCGGAAAGATCCTC
>VGFF01000176.1 GCA_016868955.1 Armatimonadota bacterium | reverse complement strand
TTCATCGGACCAAGCAGGCGCGCATCCCGGCCTCCAACTCGTGCCGGTCGAGCTTGCGGCCGATGAAGACGAGTTGGTTGCGGCGCGGCTGATCTCCCCACGGCCGGTCGGGGCGGCCGTCGAACATCATGTGCACGCCCTGGAAGACGAACCGTCGCGGCTCCCCGCGCACGGTGAGCACGCCCTTCATCCGAAAGATGTCCGGGCCTTTCTCCATCAAGAGCTTGCTCAACCAATCGTTCAATCGTTTCTTGTCGAGGTCGCCGTCCATGACGATGCCGACGGACGTGACCTCGTCGTCGTGATCGTGCTCGAGATTGTAGGCGCGCGTCGCGTCCGGCTTGATGCCACCCGCAGGTCCTTTGACGTGGACGTGCATCGCGTCCGGCCCGTGCTGCGTGAACAGCACGTAGACGCCGTCGGCGGGTACGTCGACGGCGAAGCGCTTGTCGCCTTCGCCGTCGACGTCCAGACGGTGGAGCATCTCCCCGATCGACAGGGCGTCCTCCGGCTTCCGAACGGCCGGCTCATCGGAGAACACGAGCACAGCCCGTTCGCGCACCGCGTCGATCGCCGCCGGGCCTTCGCCGGCGGAGGCCAGCAAGGCGACGTCCATCTCTCCCTCCTTGCCGTTCGTATGGCCGTGGCGTCCCTCGTGGCCGTGCGCGTGCGCCCCGTCGCCATGGTGATGATGATGGCCGCCGGCGTGCATGACGATTTCGTGACGACCCGCCGACAAGCGAAACGCGCCGGCCCATTCGAATGGATACTCCGGTTCCAGGAACGTCGGCTTCATCGCCAGCGCCCGCTCCAAGTCGAACCCGCCCACGTTGATCACCTGGTCCAAGTCGATCGTCGCGTTCGTCGTCCGATGAATCTTCGCCACCGCGTTCATCTGCCGGATCCGCCGCTCCAACCGGTGCAGATCGTCCTCGTCGACCAAGTCGCTCTTGTTCAACAAGATCACGTCCGCGAACGCCACCTGGTCCGCCGCCTCCGGCGCATCGTCCAAGTGCAACGAGATGTGCTTCGCATCCACCACCGTCACGACCCCGTCCAACCGCAGCTTCTGCTGCATCTCGTCATCGACGAAAAACGTCTGCGCCACCGGCCCCGGGTCCGCCAATCCCGTCGTCTCGATCAAAATCGAGTCGAACTTGTCCCGCCGCTTCATCAAGCTCCCCAGGATCCGAATCAGGTCCCCCCGCACCGTGCAGCAGATGCACCCGTTGTTCATCTCGAAAATCTCTTCGTCGGCATTGATCACCAGCTCGTTGTCCACGCCGATCTCGCCAAACTCGTTCTCGATCACCGCGATCCGCTTCCCGTGCTGACCCGTCAAGATATGGTTCAATAACGTCGTCTTCCCCGCCCCCAAAAATCCCGTCAATACCGTCACCGGGATGCGTTCGTCCTGCCGCTGCTCGCCCATCCACGTCCCCCTCGTACGATCCGGCCGCCGCCTGCGCTTCGTGCTCAGTGTACGGCCAAGGGGTAGACTGTGTGTGGTCGGTGCCCCGATCTTTCAAGGTCTCCGAATCGCGCACCCCGAATCGGATCGTGGTGTCCGCGATCGACTCGCCAAGACCGGCGTCGGCCCCGTACCACCGCTTCGCGACCAAACGCGCCCGGAGGAGATTTCCCTATGACCACTGGCTTGCAGCCGGATCGCTGGATCCGTGAGATGGCGATGCGCGAGCGCATGATCGAGCCGTTCGAGGAGCGGCTCGTGCGCGCCGGTGTCCTCAGCTACGGCGTCAGCAGCTACGGCTACGACATGCGCCTCGCCGATGAGTTCCTCGTGTTCACGAACGTTTGGGGTGCGGTCGTCGATCCCAAGAAGCTCGATGCCGCCGCCTACATCCGCCACGTCGGCGAGACGTGCCTGATTCCGCCGAACTCGTTCGTCCTCGGTCGCAGCGTCGAACGATTTCGCATGCCGCGGGACGTCACCGGCGTCGTCATCGGCAAATCGACGTACGCGCGCGCCGGCATCCTCGTGAACGTGACGCCGCTGGAAGCGGGCTGGGAAGGTACCGTCACGATCGAGGTATCGAACCTGACCCCGCTGCCCGCCCGCGTCTACGCCGGCGAAGGCATCGCGCAAGTGTTGTTCTTCCAGGGTGCCGAGCCGCCGGAGACGTCCTACGGCGACCGCGGCGGCATCTATCAGAAGCAAACCGGCATCACCTTGCCGCGCGTCGCCGATGGTTCGCGTGGCGCTGCGGCACGCAAGCGTCCGGCCGCCCGCAACACGCCCCCGGGACGCTCGAAGAAACGCCGCTAGTCCCCGCGCCGGCCGGCGGCTACCGAGCGAGACAAGCAAGAAAGTCCTTCGTCAGGTCCTCGCGGTCAAGGTTCTTGCCGATGAACACGAGTTGACTGCGGCGCGGGGTGCTCCCCCACGGCTTGTCGGGCTGACCGTCGAACAGCATGTGCACGCCTTGGAAGACGAAGCGCCGCGCTTCGCCGCGGATCGCCAGCACGCCCTTCATCCGATAGATATCGTTGCCCTTTTCCATGAGCAGGCGGCTCAGCCATGCGTTGAGCCGTTTCTTGTCGAGCTCTCCATCGGCCGTGATGCCGACGGAAGTGACCTCGTCGTCGTGCTCGTGCTCGGGGTTGTAGACGCGCACCGCGGCCGGGCTCACGCGCGTACCCTCATGCTCCGCGCGCATCGCGAATTCCTCCGGTCCGTGCTGCGTGAACAGCGCGTATGTGCCGTCAATTGGGATGTCGATACGGAACCGTTTCTCGCCGTGGGACTCCAGCCGGAGCTGATGCAGCACCTCGCCCGGCTCGAGCGATCCTCCGGGAGCGACGCTTCGCGGATCGTCTGAGAAGATGAGCACCGCCCGTTCGCGCACGGCCTCGATGCCCTCGAGGGAGGCGACGTCGGTCGGGAGCAACGCGAGATCCATCGTCGGATCGTCGGCCAACGGTCCGTC
>VGFF01000175.1 GCA_016868955.1 Armatimonadota bacterium | reverse complement strand
GTCCTTGATCATGGCTTTCCCGGTCCCGTCCCACAGCTGCGGGCCCTTGATCACGACCGTCCTTGCCGTGCTCAAGCTCACTCCCCCTCGTGTCTCGGCCTCGAGAACTGCGCCGTCCTTGGGGAAATTGGGGCCGCGAGGGTTCGTCCCCTGCCCCGTTGCGGCGGGCAAACGGTTAGTGCGCCGACTCTGCGCCGAGAATTGCAGATTTCTCGGTAAATATGTCTGGGAGCCCAGCTTGCCGCGATTGGCGCTTACAGCACACACGGCACATCCCGCACACTTCGAACGCCAGAAACAAATCGTGCTTCTCCTCAGCGAATCGGGAGGGGTGCGAGCCAGTTCGCCACACGAGACGTGCGAGGCACCCTTATTTGACTGGACAGCATACACGGCACGGGCCGCATATAACGCACTAGCAGCACACACAACGATTCTTCGGGCGTTGCGGAAGTACGGAACAGCGACGGCCGAAGGCTCTGAGACGACGCGTGTCTTCGCGACGCACATTACCGGGTTCCCAGACGTCCAGCGACGCCGTCGCGGCCGCGGCGCGGCGGCAAAGGCCGTGTTTAGGCCACGTGACCGCGGGTTTCCTCGGTGGTGCCCGTCAAGCCGCCAGTTTCGAATGTGCCGTGTGTGCCTGGTGTGCCGGTCGCCGGATCGCCTAATCGCGCCGGCCCACGCGACAGCCGCTTGAACGACGGCGCGCTTCCCGGGGGGGGCGATCCTCCACGCTGACTTGCCGCAGCGCCGTACGTGGCGCAATCAGCACATACCGCACTGCCGTCATGTGCACCACATACGGCACTCGCCGCACTCCTACATAACACCGCATACCCTGCACGTCGCCGTGCTGTGTGTGCTGTATACTTTTCACACCGAAACACCATTTGGCCCGACGAGGGAGGGGTTCCCCCACGGAAGTGATCACTATCACGAACCAGAAGGGCGGGGTCGGCAAAACCACGACGACCGGTAACCTCGCCGCGGCGCTGGCCGAGCACGGGAAACGCGTCCTGCTCATCGACTGCGATCCGCAAGCGACCTTGTCGTCGATGATGGGCTACGACCTCGACCCGACCGAGCCGCACTTGATGGACGTTCTCGACCCAAAGCGCCGTCTGCCGCTCGCCGACGCGCGCCGGCCGACGCGTTCGCCGCTCGTCGCGATCGTCCCCAGCGAGCTGGCGATGGCGAACTTGGAACCCGAGCTCGCTGGATCGCGGCTGTTGTACCACTATTTCCTTGACGACGCGATCCGCACCGTCGCGAACCACTACGACTACGTGCTCATCGACACGCCGCCGAGCCTCGGATTGATCACGACGATGGCGTTGATCGCATGCGATTGGATCCTCGTGCCGGTTCAGACGCAGCGGTGGTCGTTCCGCGCCCTGACGCTGCTGGAGGGATTCGTCCCGAAGCTGCGCGCCAGCGCGCGCAAGGACGCCGCGCCGATGCGCATCCTGCGCACGCTGATGCGCCGGCAGGCCGCGCACGACCGCGAAATCGCCGACGCGCTCGTCCGCGAGTACGGCGACGCGGTCTTCCAGACGATCATCACGCTCGCGACCGTGCAAGCCGACGTCGCCGTACCGCAGCCCGGCGGCAGCGCGATGATCTGGCAGCACCCGGGATCGGTCGCGGCGCAGCAGTATCGAGATCTCGCGGAGGAGGTTCTCCATGGCCAAGCGCCCTCGGTATGACGAAGGCTTGCGCCGGCGGGAGGGCGGGGGAGCGTTCTTCGTTCCCGACACGGCGAGCGATCGCGAACGCGCGCACGTCCAGCCCGATGCGCCGGGTGCGGCCGCGCCGGTCCCGGCCGCACCCGCCGATTCGCCGTCGCTCGCGCCGGCCACGCCCGCGACGCCACCGCCATCTTCCGTCGCCGCACCGACTGCGCCGACGACACCGCGCCCGAGCAGCGAACGCAGCGCCGCAGTCCCGTTCGTGCGCGCCGCGGATTTGCCGCCGCTGACGCCGCGC
Source organism: Armatimonadota bacterium (assembly GCA_016868955.1). GTDB lineage: Bacteria > Sysuimicrobiota > Sysuimicrobiia > Sysuimicrobiales > VGFF01 > VGFF01. Next base: position 986 of record VGFF01000175.1, on the reverse strand, counting down.
CGCGCCGACGGTCGCGCCGGACGAACGGTGAACGTGAAGCCCGTCTTGATCGTGCTCGTCGACGATGCGTATCGGCGCGCCGCCGCGACCGCACGCGCGAACGTCGACAAGTCCGCGTTCTACGAAGCGTTGTGGATCGTCGGTCTGCGATATTACGACGAGGTGCTGTCGGCCCTCGCGCAAGACCCGGCGGGCGAGCGGCTCGTCGAGGCCTATGCCGCGGAGGCGGCGCGCGACGACGGGTAACGCGCGACGCAGTACACGGAAGAGAAACCGGTTCGGTCCGTCAGATTTCCGTCGCGCCGTCGAGACCCAGCACGCGCGCGCGTTTTGACGACGGCGGCGTCGCCTTCGACGCGCCAGGCAGACGCCGACGCTCGGTACGCCGCGTTATCCTCTACGCACGGCACGCTTACGCCGTCCGCGACGATGCGCACTGGCTGACCGGTGCGGTGAAACCGCGCTTCGAGGGCGCCGGCGTCGCTCGACTCGAAGGTGATCGCGTCGCCGGCGCGCCGCGCTTCCAGCACGCGCGCGAAGTCGTCGCCGCGTAGACGAAACGAGGCGCGGTCGCGCACGAACACGTCCACCGTTCCTGGATCGGCGGACGCCGGTTCGGCGCTCGTCCCGCCGATCCAGGAACGAACGGGGCCGAGCGGCAGCATTCGGTCCTCCGGCAGAAACAGCGGCATTTCGTCGAGCGCGCAGACGCGCGTCACCTGTCCGCCGCTAGTCACATCGCCGCTGTTGTAGTCGAGCCATCGCCCCGGCGGCAGGAGAATCGTTACCTGCCCATCGGCGCGCGCCATCGGCGCGACGAGCAGGCTGTCGCCGAGATAGTACTGGCCGTCGGCGAGCGTCATGCCCGGCTCGTCGGGATGATCGAGCACCATCGCGCGCATCACCGGCAAACCGGTCTCGGCGGCGTCGAGCGCGGTGCTGTAGAGGTAGGGGATCAACCGGTAGCGCAGCCGCGCGAACCAGCG
>VGFF01000174.1 GCA_016868955.1 Armatimonadota bacterium | reverse complement strand
GACGAGCACGTCGGCAACGACGCCGTCGGCCGCCGCAAACAGGAACGACTCCCGCACGTCGACGCGGTCACCGCAGTCGTTCGCAGCCACGTTGTCGCGCGCCACCCCGCACGCGACCGGATCGTCGTCGAGCGCGAGCACGCGGGCGGCCCCGAGCTTGGCCGCGGCGATCGCCAAGATACCCGAACCCGTGCCGACATCGAGCACGGTTTCACCGCCGCGGATCGCCGCCGACAAGGCCAGCAAGCAAAGGCGCGTCGATTCGTGCAATCCGGTGCCGAACGCCATGCCCGGATTGAGGACAAGCAGGATCTCTCCGTCGGCGACCTTCGTCCGCTCCCAGGGCGGGCAGATCCGAAACCGGCCGACCGAGAACGGAGTGAAGTGCTCCTTCCAGGCGTCGGCCCACTCCGACTCGTCGCGCTGTCGAATCGCGATCTTCGCGGGGCCGGGATCCAGCCCGTAGTCGGCGACGCCGGTGACGCGCCAGCGCAGCGCGGCGACGTAGGCGCGCGCACCCTGGCCGTCGGGCAGGTAGACAGACAGGCGAACGCCCTCCGGCGTCTTTTCCTCGGCGTAGCCGGGTCGCGCCTCCAGCAGCACCGCGCCGACGGCGTCGGCGGCCTCGGCGCTTGTCAGCACCGAGATCTCAAGCCACTTCACGCAAGTACTCCTTGCGGATGCTGGCGCCGATCGTGTAGTTAGGGTCGACCATATTGCCGAGCCGAACCCGCCCGATCTGCGACAGGACGAGGTACGCGTCCCACTTGTCCCAGCCGTACTCCCTGACCATCCAACGCACGAGGTCGGCGTAGGCGATGCGCGCCGCGTCTTCCATCGGCCGCGCGCTGCCGATGCTCATGATCAGCTCGTTCGTCTCCAATCGCGGCCACGTCAACGTCTTGCCCTTGACGAGATCGACCGTGATCGTCGTCACGCTCGCCATCTCGATCGCGACGCCGCACAGCTCGCCATCGCCCTGGCAGGCGTGGCAGTCGCCGAGGTAGAGCAACGCGCCCGGCGCCCGCACCGGCAGGTAGATCGTCGCCCCCGGACCGACGTCCGGCAGGTCCATGTTGCCGCCGTGGTTGCCGGGCGCGAGCGCGTTCACGGAGTCGATCTGCGGGGACGTGCTGATCGTGCCGATGAACGGTCGATACGGGAAGACGAGGCCCTTGCGCCAGACGATGCCCGCTTCGGTCACCTCGACCTTGCGAACGATCTCCGGCAACGGCTCGTTGAGCATGGGAGTCACGTCGGTTCCGGTGAGCCCGCCGAAATGCGGAACGAGGCAGGTCGTGCCGCGCGGCTGCGGGCCGCGGGGCACGATCGACTCGATCCGCACCGCGAGCGCGTCACCCTTGGTCGCGCCCTCGACGAAGATCGGACCGCTCTGCGGATTCACGAACGGCATCTCGAGGACCTGGGACGGCAGCACGTCCTCGCTGGTGATGCGACCTTCGAACGCGTCGTGCGTCTCGATGACGATCGTGTCGCCGGCGTTCACCCGCAGCGCCGGTTCCGCGTACGGACCGACAGTGTAGTGGAACTTGCCCTGCCGTTGCAACGTCAACTCGTGCCGTGCCATGCGCCACCCCCCCGGAGTGCGTTCCCGGTGTGGTTTCGCAGGAGCGCCGTCGTTGCCTGCTTGCCGATTCGGCAGCAGGGCTGGCAATCGCGAAACCGAACAGGATTCGCTGTTCGCGAGCCGGGTCTGCGAACGGAGCTTCATGCCGGACATCGAGAAGCTGGGCAGTTTCTACCTCGGACGCGCGCACGACGTTGCACGCCGGGAACCAACCGCCGATCTGATCCTCTACGATGCGAAGGATCTCGTGACGCACGCCGTCTGCGTCGGGATGACCGGCATCGGCAAGACTGGATTGTGCGTGACGCTGCTGGAGGAGGAGGCGATCGACGGCATTCCCGCGATCGTCATAGATCCTAGGGGCGACCTCGGCAAGTTGCTGCTGACCTTCCCGCGTCTGCGCGCCGAGGACTTCCAGGCTTGGGTCAGCGCGGAGGACGCCAGCAAGAATGAGTTATCGACCGAAACGTTCGCCGCCGACCAGGCGGCGCAGTGGAAGAAGGGACTGGAGGCTTGAGGCCAGGACGCGGCGCTTTTCCAGCGCTTCTCCGACGCCGCCGACGTCGCGATCTACACGCCCGGCAGCAACGCCGGGCTATCTGTATCGATCCTGCGATCGTTCGCGCGCCCCGATCCCGCGTCGCTGGAAGACGCAGAGGCGCTGCGTGAGCGCATCGGCACGACCGTCACGAGCTTGCTCGGATTGGTCGGCATCGCCGCCGATCCGATCCAGAGCCGCGAGCACGTCCTGTTGTCGTCGATCCTCGAGACCGCGTGGCGCGGCGGGCAGGATCTCGACCTGCCATCGCTGATCGGCGCCGTGCAATCACCGCCGCTGACGAAGATCGGCGTGCTCGACGTCGACGCGTTCTTCCTGCAAAAGGATCGCTTCGCCCTGGCGATGGCGCTGAACAACCTCGTGGCGGCGCCGGGCTTCGCCGCCTGGACCGAGGGCGAGCCGATTAACGTGCGGCGCTGCTGCGCACGCCGTCCGGCAAACCGCGGATCTCCATCTTCTCGATCGCCCACCTCGACGACGCGCAGCGGATGTTCTTCGTAGCGCTGCTGCTGCAGCAGGTCGTGGGCTGGATGCGCGGGCAGTCGGGAACCACGAGCTTGCGCGCGCTGCTGTACATGGACGAGATCTTCGGCTAGTTCCCGCCGGCGCAAAACCCGCCGTCAAAGCCGCCGCTGCTGACGTTGTTGAAGCAAGCGCGCGCGTTCGGATTGGGCGTCGTGCTGGCAACGCAGAATCCGGTCGACCTCGACTACAAGGGCCTCGCGAACGCCGGCGCCTGGCGCGTCGGCCGCTTGCAGACCGAGCGCGACAAGGCCCGTCTGCTGGACGGGCTCGAAGGCGCGGCAACGACCTCGGGATCCGCGTTCGACCGGCAAGAGATGGACAAGCTC
>VGFF01000173.1 GCA_016868955.1 Armatimonadota bacterium | reverse complement strand
GTATTGGAACGCCTCGAGGAGGAACCCGAACCGTTCCTGCGCCACGTCCGGGCTGAGGTCCAGCAGCCGGAAAATCCGCTGCTGTAGGTCGGCGCGATGAATGCGGATGCTGCCGCCGCCGACCTCGACGCCGTTGAGCACGAGATCGTACGCCTTTGCCCGCACCGACTCCGGACTGCTCTCCAGCAACGGCAGATCCTCGTCCAACGGTGACGTGAACGGGTGGTGCACGGCGACGAGCCCCCCGGCGTCCGGATCGCGCTCGAGCAGCGGAAACTCAGTGACCCAGAGGAACGCGAACTGCTGACGCGGCGGCAGCGCCAGGCGGCGAGCCAGCTCCAAGCGAAGCTTGCCGAGGACCACCGACGCTTTGCCGGGCGCGTCGGCGATACACAGGAGCAGATCGCCGGCGCGCGCGCCGGTCGCGGCCCGCAACGCCGCCAGATGGCGTTCGGCGAGGCACTTCGCGACCGGGCCCTTCGGTCCGTCGGCGCCGAGCGCGATCGGCACGAGGCCGCGCGCCCCCTGCGCCTGCGCGAACGCGATCAGCTCGTCCGTCGTCTTGCGCGTCGCGCCCGCCTGCCCTTCGACGACGATCGCGCGCAGGGCGTCCCCGGACGCCGCGGCGTCGCGGAAGACGCGGTAGTCGCAGTCGTCGACGGCCGCGGTCACGTCATGAATCTCCATGCCGTAGCGAAGATCCGGCTTGTCCGATCCGTAGCGTTCCATCGCCTCACGGTACGTGATCCGCGGCAAGGGCGTCCCGACCTCGACGTCGAGCACGGTCCGCATCAGGGAGCTGATCAACCATTCTGTCAGCGCCAAGACGTCTTCGCGCTCGACGAACGCCATCTCGATATCGATCTGCGTGAATTCGGGCTGCCGGTCGGCGCGCAGGTCCTCGTCGCGGAAGCAGCGCGCCATTTGGAAGTAGCGGTCGAACCCGGCGACCATCAAGAGCTGCTTGAGGATCTGCGGCGATTGCGGCAGCACGTAGAACTTGCCCGGGTGCAAGCGTGCCGGCACTAGGAAGTCGCGCGCGCCCTCCGGCGTCGCCTTCAGCAAGCTCGGCGTCTCGACTTCGATGAACCGCGCCGCGTCGAGGTAGTCGCGTACCGCCTTCGCCGCGCGGTGGCGCAAGATCAGGTTGCGCTGCATCTCCGGCCGCCGCAGGTCGAGGTAGCGATACCGCAGGCGCAAGCTCTCGTCGACTTTCGCCGCGTCGGCGACCTCGAACGGCGGCGTCTTGGCGGCGTTGAGGATCTCCAAGGAGGTCGCGCGAACTTCGATCTCGCCCGTCGCCAGGCGCGGATTGACGGTGCCGGCGGCGCGGGCCTCGACACGGCCGCGCACGGCGATCACGAACTCGCCGCGCACCCGCTCCGCCGTGGCGTGCGTTTCCCCGGCTTCCGGATGGCAGACGATCTGGACGATGCCCTCGCAATCGCGCAGGTCGATGAAGATCAAGCCGCCGAGGTCTCGCCGCCGATGGACCCAGCCCGCCAAGGTGACCTCGGTGCCGATGTCGGCGCGGGTCAACTGCCCGCACCAGTGGGTTCGCCGCATCTCGCTGTGCCCTCCCCGCTTCCTCACGCCTGCCGGCGCGGTGCCCTACGTCTCCGCCGCGCCCCGCCGCCCGCGTACAGCGAGCGCCGCGGCGACGTGCGCGACGACCGTTGCCGCCGGCACCGCGGTCTGCTCCCCCGACAGCAAGTCCCGCACCACGAGCGGCGTGGTCGCGTCGTCCTCGAGCAGAACCGCGACCGCCGCGCCGGCGCGGCCGGCGGCCTTCAATTGCGCGCTGAGCGTGCGCCCCATCAGATCGACCTCGGCGGCGACGCCTTCAGCGCGCAACGCGTCGACGAGCGCCAGCGCGTCGTTCGCGCGGGAAGCGGCGGCCGCGACGTAGGCGTCGACTCGCAGATCGTCGGCCGGCAGCGATCCGTTCTCGTCCAGCGCGACCAACAGGCGATCGATGCCCATACCGAAGCCGACGCCGGGCGTCGGTGGGCCGCCGAGCAGCGACACGAGCCCGTCGTAACGGCCGCCACCGAACATCGCGTTCTGCGCCCCGAGCGCGCCGGAGAGGATCTCGGCCGCGGTCCGCGTGTAATAGTCCAAGCCGCGGACGATGAACGGGTCGATCGCGGTCGGAATCGCCAACGCCGCGAAGTGGCGCTGCAAGTCTTCGAAGTGGGCGCGGCACTCGTCGCACAACGCGTCGATGGTCTTCGGCGCGTCGGCGGAAAGCGCGCGCGTGGACGGCACCTTCGAGTCGAGGATGCGCAGCGGGTTCGTGTGCAGGCGCCGGCGGCTGTCCTCGTCGAGCGCGCTCTCGTGCTGCGTGAAGTACGCGCGAAACCGCTGAAGGTAGGCCGGGCGGCACTTCGGGCAGCCGACGCTGTTCAGCCGCACGACGACGTCCCGCAAGCCCAAGCTCTGGATGACGCGGATGGCCAACGTCAGCACCTCGACGTCGGCGGCGGCCTGCGCCGACCCGAAGATCTCGGCGCCGAACTGCGTGTGCTGCCGGTAGCGCCCGGCCTGAGGGCGATCGTACCGGAACATATCGGCGACGTAGTACAGCTTCACCGGCTGCGGCCAGGTGTGCATGCCGTGGTCGATGAACGCGCGCGCGACGCCGGCCGTGCCCTCCGGGCGCAAGCTCAAGCTACGTCCGCCGCGGTCCTCGAACGTGTACATCTCCTTGTCGACGATGTCCGTTCCCTTGCCGACGGCGCGCGCGAACACCTCGGTATGCTCGAGGATCGGCGTGCGGATCTCACGGAACCCGCAACGATGCGCCCACTCGCGCGCCCTCGCGATGACGCGTTGCCACTGGCGCGTTTGCGGCGGCAAGATGTCGCGCATGCCACGCGGAGCTTGGACCTTCGACATGAACTCCTCCGAAAAAGAAAAGCGCCCCGTCCCAAAGGGACGGAGGCGACTCCGTGGTGCCACCCTTCTTCCGGCCCGCGACTTGCGCCGCGGAAGCCGGCGGCTC
>VGFF01000172.1 GCA_016868955.1 Armatimonadota bacterium | reverse complement strand
TGCGGATCTCGTTGCCGTTCACGAACAGATTGATGAACGACTTGACCTCGCCGGACTCGTCGCACAGCTCGGCGCGCAGTCCCGGGAACTTCGCGTCCAACGCGGCGATCATGCCGTCGACCGAGCCAGACGGAACGTCGATCCGCGCCTGCCAGTTCGTGAGACGTCGCAGTGGAGTCGGCAGATAACAAGTGGCCAATCCCGTGTCCCCCTCGTGTGATCCGTGGTAGCTTCGGCGGCCGTCACCGCGGCGCCGATCTATACGATCGTGAACGAAGACGGCGTTCCTGGCAATTCCCGCACCGTCGCTGCGGCGACCTCGAGCGGGACGACGGCCAGTCGCACCGCGAAGGCGGCCGCGAACGCCGCCGCGAACGCGTCTCGCGCTTCGTCGACGGACAGGGCCCGCCCCGCCCGGCGCGCGATCGTCGTCGGCACGTAGTCGATGCCGCAGGGATTGATCAGCGCGAACGCGTCGAGGTCGCAGCAGACGTTGATGGCGACCCCGTGCAGCGTAACTTGTCGCTTGACCGAGACCCCGACAGCGGCGATCTTCTCGTCGCCGACCCAGACGCCGGGAAAACCGCGGCGCCGGCCGGCCTCGATGCCCCACGACCCGGCGGCACGGATCACGGCGTCCTCGAGCTGCCGCATGAACCGCACGACGTTCTGATCCCGCGCCCGCAGGTCCATGATCGGGTAGGCGACGAGCTGACCCGGCAAGTGCACCGTGACGCTGCCGCCGCGCTCGACGTCGAAGACGGGCACGCCGCGCGCTCGCAGGGCCTCTCGGGACACCGGCAGGTGCTCCGGCCGCGTCGACCGCCCGCACGTGACGACGAGCTCGTGCTCGAGCAGTAGTAACGTGTCCGGGATCGCCTCGGCCTGGCGCGCGGCGAGCAGTTGGCGTTGCAGCCGCCACGCATCTTCGTAGGGCGCTCGGCCGGGCCAGTCGACGCGCGCCACGACCCCGGGCAAGGCGGAGGTGAACGCGAGCGCCGACGCCCGCGGGCGGGCTGGAATCGTTTTAGAGACGCCCGCGGAAGGCACGTGTTTCGTCCCCCGTGACGAAGATCACGGGATTTCCCGTCGCGACGCTCAGCTCGACGCGGGCTCCGGCGGGCAGCGGTTCCTGTCCTTGTCCCAAGCAGTGCACGAGTGTGCCGGACGACAGCGCGACCTCGTAGACGTGCTCGCTGCCGCGAAACCGCCGGGCTCGCACGACGGCCGCGCCGTCGTGCGAGGGCCGCAGCTTCAGCTCGGAAGGTCGCACCATCACTTCGACGCCGGCGCCTTCCGGCAACCCGCCGCAGTGGACCACGCCGAGCTCAGTGTGCACGCAACCGCCGCGCACCTCGCCGGGAAGGAAATCCGCTTCGCCAATGAAGTCGGCGACGAAGCGGCACGCCGGCGCGTGATAGACCTCTTCCGGGGATCCGATCTGCCAGAGCCGACCGCGGCTGAGGACGCCGATCCGATCGGCGACCGCGAACGCTTCTTCCTGATCGTGCGTCACGAAGACTGCGGTCATGCCCGCATCCTTGAGGATGCGGCGAAGCTCGGCCCGCATCTGCGCGCGCAATTCCGTGTCGAGGTTGCTCAGCGGTTCGTCGAGGAGGATCACGTTTGGGTTCGGCGCGAGCGCGCGCGCCAACGCGACGCGCTGCTGTTGTCCGCCCGACAATTGATGCGGCGACCGCTCCGCGACGTCGGCGAGGTCGACTAGGGCGAGCGCCGCGCGTACGCGCGCGCTCCGTTGCTCTCGTCCCCAACGGCGCAAGCCGAACGCGACGTTGTCCGCGATCGTCAGGTGCGGGAAAAGCGCGTAGTCCTGAAACACCATGCCGACGCCGCGCGACTCCGGCGCCACCCACCGCGACCCGTTGACGATCTGCCCGCCGATCTCGATCTCGCCGGCGTCGGGCACCTCGTGACCGGCGAGCACGCGCAACGTCGTCGTCTTCCCGCAGCCGCTCGGGCCCACGAGCGCGACGATCTCGCCGGCACGCACGTTGAGATTCAGATGGTGAATCGCTTGGACGTCACCATACCGCTTGCTGACGCCGCTGTAACGAACTTGATACCCGTAACGGCTCGTGCGCGATGGTTGGGTGGGATCACCGTCGGCCGAGGGGCAGCGTTTGGCGGCCGCGCCGTTGGCAGCACCCACGTGGGCGTTGGGCGCACGCGGGCGAAGACCCGCGAGCAGGGATGTGAAGACGGAAGTCAACGGCTGCTCATGATTCTTGACCGAACGCATCAACAATCACGAATTAGGCTAGGCTAACCTCAATTTGATGTCAATCCTATCGGCGGCGGGTAAGGCGCCCGTGCGGTTTTCGGGTCGAAGCCTTTCCTTGGCTGCCCATCACGATCCGGCGCGCCTTCGCTCGCCGCGCAGCAGCACGGCGACGAACAATGTCGACAGCGCCACCATCGTCAAGCCGTGCGCCGCCGCTTCCTTGAACTGCGCTTCGTTCGCGTGACTCCACACGCGGACCGCGAGCGTCGTGTACTCGATCGGTGACAGAATCAATGTCAGGGGAATGTCCTTCAACGCGGACAGGAAGACGACAGCGATGCTCGCGATCAACCCGCTGCGCAACAACGGGATCGTCACCGTCACGAACGCGCGCGCCGACCCGTATCCGAGCGACCGCGCCGCTTCCTCGAGCCGCGGCGGCGCCTGGTAAAACGCGGCCCGAATCGGCCCGACCGCCTCGGCGAGGAAGTGTGCGGCGTATGCCGCGATGAGCAGCAACAACGTCTGATACAACGGCGGCGCCAACCGCAAACTGAAGAAGACGATCGACAGCGCGAACGCGATCGAAGGCGTCGCGTATCCGAGATACGTCACGCGCTCGACGGTGCGCGACGCCGGCGACGCGTACCGCACGCCAAGCACGGCCAATGGAATCGCCGTCGCGGTCGCCAGGAGCGCGGCGGGCACCGCGGCGCCCGCCGACCCGAGGACCGCGGCGAGCACCTGCGCTCCCGTCGCCGCCTCGATCCCGGACCGCAGCCAGTACGCCATCTCGGCGATGGGAAACACGAGCGTAGCCCCCGCGAGCGCGGCGCAGAAAAC
>VGFF01000171.1 GCA_016868955.1 Armatimonadota bacterium | reverse complement strand
GTCAACGTCCGGACGTCGAATCTGTGGGGAATCGTCGCGATCGCATTGATCGCCGGCGCCCTGTTGGTCGTCTCTCAGGTGGTCTCGAAGTACGGCCGGCGATGAGCGCGCTGATTGAAACCACCGATCTCACCAAGCGCTACGGCGCGGTGACGGCGGTCCAGGATCTGGACCTTCAGCTGAAAGCGGGAGAGGTCTTCGGATTGCTCGGTCCCAACGGATCGGGCAAGACGACGACGATCCTGATGCTGCTCGGGCTGACCGAGCCGACATCAGGAACCGCCCGAGTCATGGGCCTGGACCCCGCGCGCAAGCCGTTGGAGGTCAAGCGCCGCGTCGGCTACCTGCCGGACTCCGTCGGGTTCTATGATGAGTTGTCCGGGCGTGAGAACCTCGCGTACGTCGCGCGATTGAACGGTTTGCGCGCCCGTGAGGCCTCCCCAGCGATCGAGCAGGTGTTGAACCGCATGGGGCTGGGCAACGACGTCGGCGACCGCGCGGTTGGGGCGTACTCCCGTGGCATGCGTCAGCGGCTCGGCCTCGCCGCCATCCTCTTGAAGCAGGTTCAAATCGCGATTCTCGACGAGCCGACGCTCGGACTCGACCCGGAGGCCGCGCATGAGTTTCTCGAGATGATTCGCGACCTGCGCGCGGAAGGCATGGTCGTCATGATTTCGTCGCACTTGCTGCATCAGGTACAAGCGGTCTGCGATCGCGTCGGACTGTTCTTAAAGGGAAAGATGGTGCTCGAAGGCACCGTCGAAGGCCTGTCGGAGAGCGTGCTCGGCGGCGCGTTCCGGATCCACGTGGAGTCCCGCGGTCAGAACGTGGACGCGATCCTCAGAGACGTACCCAGTGTCGCCAAAGTCTCGGCGATGGGGTTGAACAAGTACCGGCTAGAAGCGCGTGAGGATTGCCGCGCCGCGGTTTCCAAGCGCGTCATCGCGGCGGGGGCGGAGCTACTGTCCCTGACGCTGGAGCGGCCGAGTCTCGACGAAGTTTACTCCCGGTACTTCCAGGAGGTGCGTCACGATGCGTGAAGGCTCTCCCTGGACCGGACTGGGCGCGGTCGTATTGAAGGAGCTGGCGGACCACCTCACGAGCGTCCGCATGCGGATCCTCGAGATCTTGATGCTCCTCGCCGCGCTCGGAGCCGTCTACACGGCCACGCAAGAGATCCGAAAGACGATCGGCGAAGACCCATTCGTCTTCTTGAAGTTGTTCACCACCGCGCAAGAGCCGTTGCCGGCATTCGCGGCGTTTCTCGGCTTCTTGATTCCGTTGACCGCGATCGCGCTCGGCTTCGACGCGGTCAACGGCGAGTACAATCGCCGAACCATGAGCCTCGTGTTGTCGCAACCCATCTACCGGGACGCGTTGCTGCTCGGCAAATTTCTCGCCGGAATCGGCACGATCGCGATCACGTTGACGGCGCTGTGGGTGCTCCTCACTGGCCTCGGCCTGTGGTTCCTCGGCGTAGCTCCGAGCACCGAGGAGGTTGGACGCGCGCTCCTGTTCCTGTTCGCGACACTCGCCTATGCCGGGGTGTGGCTCGCCTTGGCCATATTATTCTCGGCGCACTTCCGCCAGCCCGCGACGTCGGCGCTTGCCGCGTTGTCCGTCTGGCTGCTGTTTACCGTGTTCTGGACGATCGTCACGGACCTGTTCGCGAAAGGGTTATATCGCGCGGATCCAAACAATCCGCTCGCGCAGCTCGCCCAAGCACGAATCGGGTTGTTCGTGTCTCGCCTGTCGCCGAACACGCTTTACGCCGAGCTGCTCGTTGCGTTCTTGAATCCGCAGGTTCGGTCGCTGGGTCCGATCCTCGTCACGCAGCTCGAGGGCGCCGTCATGGGGACACCGCTGCCTCTCTTCCAGAGCTTCCTGATCGCGTGGCCGCAGATCGTCGCGCTCGTCGGGACGGTGATCGCGCTGTTCATCGGCGCGTACGTGATCTTCCAACGACAGGAAGTTCGCGCCTAGCGACGCGCCCAATTTGTCACGGCGCCGCAGCGTCGAAGACGTCGCGTCAAATGGAAAACGAGGAGGGCCCGGTGTACCGGGCCCTCCTCGTTTTCAGCGCATCGTACCCGCGGCGAAACCTAGTCGCGCTGGCGATCGTCCGCGGACTCGTCGAGCCAATCAGTCGGGTAGCCGTCGGTCTTCGGCACCATGCACAGGAACTCGACCGGGGCCGCCGTCACGTTCTCGTACCAATGAGGAACGTTTCCGGAATGAAGATCGCTTCGCCCGCGACGACGTCGCGGACGTCGTCCCCGATACCGATGCGCATGGTGCCCGACAAGACGAATTGCTCGTGCTCGATGCCCGGGTGTTTGTGGCGCGGAATCCGTCCTCCGGGTTGAATCGTGAACTTGCGCGTGAGGAAGTTGGCGGCGCCATCGGACGGCCCGATCAACACTTGGATCGTGGCGCCGCGAGCACGGTCGACGGGCATCGAATTCACGGAGCAGGCGCTGCGGACGATCCCCCTTCATGTTCTCAGTGTATCGAACGGCACATCAGAAGCGTCCCGCCATTACCGGCGGGTGCGTTGACTTGTCGACGCCCTGTGACCGAGCTTCGATCGTGATTGAAATGATCCGGGAGCGGTGACAATCGGCGTCGAACGGCATCACCATCAATTGTCCGCGCTCCGGTCGGAATACGCCCGGGCTGTGACGATGGTCGTCGTCCCGAAGCCACACTTGATAGACCTTCTCGTGCCCGGGGTCGGGCATGTCCGAGACGATGAGCGCGCCCTTTCGAATGGTGACGTCGTGAACGAGACGTACGTATCCGCTCCCCGCACCGGTGAGCGACACGAACCGCGCGCTCGGGCGTGCCACGAGACCAAGCGCCTGATAGCTGGCCGGCAGTTGGCGCCGCGCTTGGATGACGCCCTGCTGCGTCGAATACGTCAGCCCGCTGAGCACGACGAACGCGACGGCTGCCGCCGCAGCGACGCCAACAGCGGTGCGATTCGGCAACGTAACGATAGCCTCGGCGGCGGCGCCCAAGCCGCGCGCGATTCGTGTCCACAGATGTGACGGCGGCTCGGCTTGACGACAACCAGCGGCCAGGAAAGGCGCCGTGTCCAGCATGTCCGCAAGCTCCGCTCGCAAT
>VGFF01000170.1 GCA_016868955.1 Armatimonadota bacterium | reverse complement strand
CGTGATCAGCAGCAGCGACATGCCCCGGTTCTTCTGGATCTGCGCGATCAGCTCGATGATCTGCGCCTGCATGGTGACGTCGAGCGCGGCCGTCGGCTCGTCAGCGATGAGCAGCTCCGGCCCGGGTGCGATCGCCGAGGCGATGAGCACGCGCTGGCGCTGTCCGCCGGACAGCTGGTGCGGGTAGGACTTGTACAGGCTGGCATCCAGGCCGACCTCGTGCATGGCTTGCAGCGCCCGCTCGCGCGCGCTGCGCTTGCCGTGGTGCAGGCGAACGCCTTCTTCCACTTGGTCGCCGACGCGCATGACGGGGTTCAGCGCCGCGCTCGCTTCCTGGAAGATGATCGCGATGCGCCGCCCGCGGATCTTCTGCATCTCTTCCTCGGAGATCGCGAGCAGGTCGACGTCTCCATACCAGATCTTGCCGGCGGTCGTCCGCACGTTCGGCGGCGGCAGCAGCCGAACGATCGCCGTGGCGATCATCGTCTTGCCGGCGGCCGACTCGCCGACGATCGCCACGGACTTGCCGGACGGAACTTCGAACGAAGCGTCCTTCACGACCGGGTGCATCCGGCCGACCCGGTTCACTTCCACCGTCAGGTGCTCGACGCGTAGATCCGGCATGTCGGTGGCCTCTTCGTGCTAGCCGAGCACCTTGCTTCCATTGATGTATACGGCGCGCACCGCGTCGAGGGTTTGCGACAGCACCGCGACGTCGGCGGGGCGGCCGGCTTCGAGCAACCCGGCGTCGGTGACCTGCGGCAGCAGCCGCGCGACGTTGCCGGTCGACAGCGCCAGCGCCTCCGGCACCGAGACGAGCTTGCGCGCGACGATGCCGGCCAGGCCCGTCAGCGCGGGATGGTAGTTGCCGCCGGCGTAGTCGGTGCCGACGAAGTCGACGAGCCGCTCGCGCACCAACCAAAGGAAGTTTTTGATGTCCTCTTGGCCGCGCGTGCGCGTGAACAGGTCGAGCGCGGAGATCTCCAACAGCACGCCCTTGTTGCGCAAGCGCTTCGCGCTCTCGACCGACTCCTCTTCGTCGAAGCTGGGATGGTTGACGTGGCCGGCGATCATGCGCTCGTTCGCGATTGACTCGCACACTTCCATGGACGCGGCGGCGTGGTGCACGAGGAACGGCTTGTCCAGCCGGTTCGCGGCCGCGGCCGTCTCGCGCAGCCCTTCGAACGCGTGCTCCATCGACGGCAGTACGCACTTGTGCACGGCGTCGATGACGGCCTCTTCGCCGACCTTGCCGGCGATCTTCGATTCCTCCATCGCTTTCTTCAGCGCCGCGCGGTCAAGGTTCTTCGGATCGATCTTCGGCCCGAGCACCGCTTCCTTGATCGCGCGCGCCTCCAGCGGGTGGATGCGGAAGCCGACGAGCTTCTCGATCGCGTCGGGGATGTAGAAGTTGTCCTGCATGCCGCCGCCGAGCGTGCCGCCGGCCCCGGACTCGCCGATGACCTTTGCGCCCTTGGTGACCAATTCGTCGACGGTGCACGTGCGGTGCTCGTCGCGGATGCCCTCGCCGTCGGCCAGCTCGGCGGCGCGCAGGTTCGCCGGCGTGTGTGTCGTGCACTTGATCACTTTAAGAGGATGCTTTTCGTTGAGCGCGAGGTACTCGTCCCACGTCGGCAGGCCGTCGACGCACAGACATGTCGTCGTGGCGCCGGCAAGGTGGCGCTGCTTGTAGTCGTGGACCTGCTGCTCGGTGCGCGACTTCGAGCCGGTCGCGTGCACGGGTCCGAGCGTCAGGCAGTGCGCGTGCAGGTTGACGATGCCGGGCGCGAGGATCGACTGCGTGTACTCGGTGACCGTGTCGCCCTTCTTGGCGCCGGGCCCGACCTCGGCGATGCGCCCATTCTCGATGACGACGTAACCGGGCTCGTAGACCGTGCGACCGTCGCCTGTGATGACGATGCCGTGCAGGACATCGCTCATTTCCCCTCCTCGACGTACGACAAGATCTGGTCGCGGCTGCGGCCCGCGAGCCCGAGCTTCTCGATCGTGCGGCCCTCGGCCCAGAAGTCGCGGCCCGCGACCGCGGAGCAGACGTCGACGGCGCCGGCGGTGACGCTCATCGGCAGGCCGAGCGCGCGGCCGATCGACGCGATCGGCACGAGCCCGTACGGGACGTCCTCGGTGAAGTAGCGGTGATCGACGGACGCCGGCGGCTTCGCCGCGCCGTGCACGGGCGTCGTGCTGAACGCCTCGTACAGATCCTTGCCGCCGAAGCCCTGGTGCGCGTAGAACATCATGCTCCACTCGAGCAGGGTGATCCGAGGCAGGCCGAGCGCGCCCGCGACCCCGACGCGCTCCTCGTCGAGCTTGCCCATGAACCGGCAGACCGACGGCGTCATGCCCTCGTGGAAGAAGCTCCAGTCGTTGCCGTTGTGCTCGATCTTGCCGATGTTGAGCAGGAACGCCGACGGGTGCACGGGGTGGTTGATGTTGTTGAGGCTCGTGTCGAGGACGTTGCGCGCCGGCGCCAGCTCCGGGTAGGCCGGCGCCGTGCGCCGCAGCACCTCGGTGATGTCGCGAGCAGGCAGGGCGGCGACGGGCATGTCCTTCTTCGTGCCGCGGATCCAGACGCCGTCGGGTCCATCCTTCTTACAGGCGAAGATGAAGCCCGACCCCTCGGCGATCTTCACGGGCCGTTCGTTGCCCGCCTTGCGGATGACGTCACGGAACTCCAGCGCGCCGCCGGCGTTCCCCGGGAGGATGACGATGCAGTCTTTCTCCGTGACGTGCGGCGCCAGCAGCTCGGCGACGCGGCGATGGCCGTAGGCCGGCACGACGACGAACAAGACGTCGGCGCCGGCGATCGCCTGGCGGATGTCGCTGGTCGTCATGGCGAGCTTCGCGAAGCCGTCGCCGCGCGTGCCACGCATCTTGATGCCGCCGGCCGTGGCGACCGGCTCCAGCGCCGCCGCGAATTCCGGCAGCTCGTACAGTCGGGTTTCGAATCCTTGGAACGCCAGGTCCGCCGCTAGGCCGAAGCCGGAGTTGCCGGCGCCAAGAACGGCGTAGACGGGCCGATCACTCATGCGGAGGGTGCCTCCTTCGACAACAAAGGGTGTAATAATAAGAATTCCGCGCGGGGCAACCGGTTCCCCCCCCCCCCCCGGCCCGCCGGGGCGGGCCGGGCATCC
>VGFF01000169.1 GCA_016868955.1 Armatimonadota bacterium | reverse complement strand
CGCGCTGGGCTACACGCCTTGGTTCGACGTGATCAAGACGGACTGCGTAATGTGGAACTTGCCCAACGGGGGCATGGCGATCGCCGAGCACGTCGCGGGCGCGACCGTCCCCAACGGTCCGGTGGGGGTGACCGCGGCGTCCTCCTTGGGTTGGATGAGCGAGATCGAGGTCGACGGCGAGGACCCGCGCCGAGCGCGCGAAGCGATCGCGGCCAAGCTGGCATTCCTCGGCGTCGATGTCTCGGACGTGACGCCGGCGCCGCTCCCCGTGCTCGTCGGACGGTCGTTGGGGCTTCTGCCGTCCGAGGGAGCGCCGCGCCGCGCATACTTCTGCGGATCGATCCGCGGCGGCCGCCGCTTGCAGCCGCGCTACGCGGCGATGATCGAATGGCTGCAAGACGGGGGATACGAGGTGCTGACCGCGCACGTCGGCCGACCGGAAGTGCTCGATCACGAGCGCGTGACGCGCCTCACTGACCGGGCCATCTACGAAGGCGACATGGCCTGGATCGCGCGGGCCGATCTCGTCGTCGCGGACGTGACCGTGCCGTCGCTGGGCGTCGGCATGGAGCTGATGCGGGCCGCGGATCTCGGCAAGCCGATCGTTTGCTTGTGCGAGGAGGAGACGTCGCTGTCGGCGCTCGTCGCCGGCAACCGGCACATGACGGTCCATCGCTATCGAGACCATCAGGACGCGCTGCGCGCGCTGGCGCGGGCGGTCGCCGCCTGGGAAGCGTCCACGAGCGACGCGACGCCGCGCGCGAACGCAGAGGGGGCGCCATGACCACGCACGACATCGCCCGCATGGAGCGCGTGGAGATGTATCTGAAGGCCGTCTTCGCGATCCAGCAGGCGGCCGGCTTGCCGACCGTCTCGAAGGTCGCGGAGTTCATGGGCGTATCGGTGCCGTCAGCGTCCGAGATGCTCAAGCGGCTGGAGCAGCAAGGGCTCGTCGGCAGCAACGACGAGGGCGTGCACCTTACCGCCGAGGGCCGGCAGGTGGCGATCCGGGTCGTGCGCCGCCTGCGTCTGGCGGAGCGGCTGCTCACCGACGTCCTCAAACTCGACTTGGATCTCGTATACGACGAAGCGTGCAAGATGGAGCACGTCATCAGCCCGGAGGTCGAGGCGCGGCTCGACGTCGTGCTCGGGGCGCCGACGCATTGCCCGCATGGCCAGCCGATCCCGCGTCCCGACGGCGCCATGGAGCCCCTGGCGCATCGGACGCTCGCCGACGTGGCGCCGGATCGCAGTGTCGAGGTCGCGAGCATTCCGGAGGAGGATCCGGCGCTCGTCCGTTACCTCTCGGAAGTCGGCCTCGTGCCCGGGGCGCGCGTTCACGTCGTCGGGGTGGCCCCGTTCCGAGGGCCGATCTTCTTCGAGGCGGGCGGGGCGCGCCAAGCGGTCGGGCCCGACGTCGCGCAACGCGTGCGCGTGGCCCCGAAGCGGAACGCCACGCGGCGGCGAGATCGCGAAGTTTAGGGTTTACAGATCAATATTGTAAGGCTACCCTAATCTCGAATCTTGAGCGAAAAACTCAGGAATCGAGGTGCCACGTCGATGTCACGCTCGGCGCTACGCTGGTTGACGTTCGCGCTGTCCTTGTTCGTCGTTGCCCCGCGGCTTCCATCCGCCGCGCAAGGACCCGCCGCGAGGTCCGTCGTCATCTACGCCGGGCGGTCGCAATCGCTCGTCGAGCCGGTCATCAAGCAGTTCGAGCGCGAAACCGGCATCCGCGCGAAAGTTCGCTACGCGAGCGACCCGCAACTGATCGCGACGCTGCAAGAAGAAGGAGGGCGTAGCCCGGCCGACGTCTATTGGGCGAACTCTTCTTCCGCCCTGGTGGCGGCGGCCAAGGCTGGTTTGCTGGCGCGCCTTCCGGAAGCGACCGCAGCCATTCCCCGCTATTTCGTCCCGCGCAATCGCCTGTGGGTCCCGGTGACGGTTCGATTCCGCGTTCTCGCCTACAACCCGCAGCGCGTGAGGCCGGGGGACCTGCCGTCCAGCGTCATGGCGTTGCCCAGCGATGCCCGCTGGAAGGGACGCATCGGTTGGGCCCCAGCGTATGCGAGCAACTTGGACTTCCTGACGGCGATGCGACTGATCCACGGCGAAGCGCTCACGCGCGAGTGGCTGCAGGCGATGAAGGCGTTGGAGCCGGGGGCCTACGCGGCCAACTCTGCGATGGTCGACACCGTGCGTTCGGGCGAGATAGACATCGCGATGACCAACCACTATTACATCCAACGGTTCATCAAGGCCGGATTCCGAATTGGCACGCACTACTTCGCGCCCGGCGACGTCGGCGGCCTCGGGCTCGTCACCGGAGCGGGGCTGCTGAAGACGAGCGCCAATTCCGCGCCAGCGAGTCGACTGCTGCGCTATCTGCTGTCGGCGCCGGCTCAGCAATTCTTCGTTAGCGACGTCTTCGAGTACCCCGTCCTGGCGAGCGGCGTAATCATGCCGCCGACGCTGCTGACCGTCTCCGACGCGATGCGGCGTAGCCCGCGGTTGGACTTCGATCGGCTGACCGACCTCGACGGCACGCTCAAGCTCATGCGCGACTTGGGCGTCCTCTGACGACGCGATCGAGCTCCTGGCACCGCCGGCCGGCGCCGGGTCCTCCCGGCCCGGGAATACCGCCGCACATCGCGCTGCCGGGGATCGCGGCCGTCGGCGCGGTGCTGCTGCCGGTCACCTACTTGGTGATCCGCGCATTCAGCGCCGACGCAGCGACGCTCGCGGAAATCGTGTTTCGAGTGCGTAACGTCGTTCTCCTCGGCAATACGTTGCTGCTCGTCGCGAGCGTGCTCGCATTGACCACTGCGCTCGCGGTTCCGCTGGCGTGGCTGGCCGCACGCAGCGATCTCCCGGGCCGCCGGCATCTCGCCCTTCTCGGCGCGATGCCGCTCGCTGTTCCGGGATACGTGGCCGCCACTGCGTACTTGGCCAGCGCCGGCGACAAAGGGCTCGTCCAGGCGTTGACGGGCGTCACCATTCCGGGACCGTCCGGATTCTGGGGCGCGACGGCAGTGCTGGCGCTCTTCCAGTATCCGTACCTCTTCTTGACACTGCGGGCGGCGATGCTCGGCCTGGACGCGAGCCTGGAGGAGTCGGCACGCAGTCTCGGCGAGGGGCCTTGGCGCGTGTTCTGGCGCGTGACCGCGCCGCAGCTTCGTCCGGCCT
>VGFF01000168.1 GCA_016868955.1 Armatimonadota bacterium | reverse complement strand
ATCTTTGAAATCGCGCAATAGCCGCGGTCTGCCGTAGGCGCGGCGGCTGCGCCGGTGAAAATGGCGAATCTGCGCCGTGAAGTGGACGTCTTCGACCCGCCTTTGGCAAAGTGGCCGATCCAGCACGGAAGCGTTCTCGTTGGCCCTCGTGCCGTTCGGGCGCGAGGGCGCGCCCGCGTTGCAAGCGCAAGTCGGACGGGACTACTTCATCGCAGGGCCCGGCGGCGACCGACTCGCGACGCATCGTGTCCAGGTGGCGTTCCTCGTTCCACCAGAGCGCGCGGTACGCCTTGAGCGGGAGTTCCAGGTGCTGTCGCGGAGCTCGCGGCGATCACGACGTAGGACCCGGCGCCGCGGCCACGCCGCGCCCGATTCCCTCGCACGATCCGGATATCCAGACGGGCCTCCGTCTGCCATGCTCGAAGACATGACGCCCGCCGCCTTGGCCGCTTTGCTCGCCCTGTCCGCGATCTGGGGAGGGTCCTACCTCCTCATGCGGATCGCCTCGCCCGTCCTCGGCCCCGTCGTACTCATCGCCCTGCGCGTCGCGCTCGGCGGCGCCGCGTTGCTCCTCTGGGCGGGGATCACCCGGCGCATTCCGTCGCCGGCCGGCCGCTGGCGGGCGCTGTTCACCCTCTCTGCCCTGAACTCGGCTTTGCCGTTCACTCTCATCGCCACGGCGCAGCTGTACATCACCGCGTCGTTGGCGGCGACGCTGAACGCTACGATGCCGCTGTTCGCAGCCGTCGTGGCGGCGTGGTGGGGACAGCGGTCGTTGACGCCGCGTGCGTTGGCCGGCATCCTCGCCGGCCTTGCCGGCGTCGCGATCCTCGTCGGACTTGGACCGATGGCGCCGACGCCGCAGTTGTTGCGGTCGAGCGCGTTGTCGCTGCTCGCCGCCGCCTGCTACGGCTACACGGTGAACTACACGCGTCTGCGGCTCGCCGGCTTCCCGCCGCTGGGGTTGGCGCTGTACAACAACCTGGTGGCGGCGGTCTGGCTCTTGCCGCTCGTGCCGTTCAGCGTTCGCGCCGACGCCGCCGTGACGCCGGCGGTCGCCGCCAGCGTCGTGTTTCTCGGCTTGTTGTGCACCGCGGTCGCGTACAATCTCTACTTCTATTTGATCGTGCATGCCGGTCCGACGAACGCCGCGATGGTCACGTACCTTTCCCCGGCGTTCGGCGTGTTGTGGGGCGTTCTCTGGCTCGGTGAGCGACTGACAGCGGGGTCGATCGTCGGCCTCGCGATCATTCTGGCCAGCGTCGGCTTGGTTTCCGGGGGAACCGCGGCAACCCCCGAGCGCGCGGCGCGGGTCGGTTTTGCGGCTGCGGCGCCGACCGGGGCGGGATCGGCGCGTGGGACCGGCGGGCGAAGGCAAACGGCGGGCCGACGGCCAAGTCCATAGCCTTCCAGGTCCAGGCGCGTTCGAATCCCGCGTTCGGAGCACAATCCCCCGTGTCGTATGACGAAGATCTCGCGATCGATGTGCGCGTGCGGCTCGCTCGCGACGAAGGGTCCCGCGACCGGAAGGCGTTCTCCGAGCCCTGTCTGTCGATCCCCGTGGCCGCTGACGCCGGCGGATCGCTGGACGGAGAAGCTCGTCGTCGCACTGCGAAGCTACAGCACGAAGGATCTGACGGCCGACACGATCGCGGGCGTCACGGTCGGCCTCGTGGCGCTGCCGCTCGCGATGGCGTTCGGGGTCGCCAGCGGCGTGGCGCCGCAGGTCGGGTTGTGTACTGCGGTGATCACCGGATTTCTCATCTCCGTGCTGGGGGGGCTGGCGCGCCCAGATCGGCGGGCCGACGGGCGCGTTCGTCGTCGTCATCGCCGGCATCATCGCGAAGTTCGAGATCTCCGGTTTGCTTATGGTCACCGCCATGGCGGGCGTCCTGCTCATCGGCATGGGAGCCACCGGGCTCGGCACCGTCGTTCGTTACATTCCGAGGCCGGTGATCATCGGGTTCACGAACGGCGTCGCGTTGTTGATCGCGACGACCCAGATCAAGGATTTCCTCGGCCTGCGTTTCGAGGGCAATCCCAGCGGCTTCTTCGCCCGCATGCAAGCGCTCGGCCATCACTTGCATACGATGCACGGTCCGACCGCCCCGACGGCAATCGCGTCGCTCGCGGTCGTCGTGTTGTGGCCGCGCTTGGCTCGACGTGTGCCAGGGACGAACGTCGCCGTCGTCGCCGCCACGGCTGCGGTCGCCGTCTTCTGCCTGCAGATCGAACCATTGGTACGCGGAACTGCGGGATCGCGACGGGCCTGCCGCCCGTCGCGATCCCGCAGTTCCGCGCCGACAACATCCTGCCGAACATCGAAGCGGGCGTTGGCCCGCGCCCGAGACGTCGCCGAGGACTTCGAAGGCGTCGGCGACGAGATGGCGCGGGACTTCCAGCGCCAAACCGTGTAGCGTCTCGCCGTCGCCGCTGGCATGGCCGCGGCCGTCGTCCCATCGGGCAGGGACGGCATGGCCTTCCCTGGAAGTAACCCCGGTCCGCGGATCGCCCCAGGTATGTCCGCGCGAAGGAGCCGAAGATGCGAATTCGTTGGTCCGCGATCCTGTTGGCCGTCATCTGCACGATCCTCTCATTGGCGCCGCGCGGCGGCGCGCAGACGCCGCAGCCGCGCCGCGGCGGGACGTTCGTCGTGTCGCTCGACGCCGATCCGCCGTCGATCAATCCGTTGGTCAATGAAGTGCTACAGGCGATGTATCCGGCGAATCAGGTGTACGAGCCGCTCGTCCGCTACGACGAGAAGTTCAACCCCGTGCCGGCACTGGCCCAGTCGTGGCAGATCTCGCCCGACAACAAGCAGGTGCGCTTCAACCTCGTGCGCAACGCGAAGTGGCACGACGGACGCCCGTTCAGCTCCGCCGACGTCAAATTCACGTTCGAAGTGTTCGGCCCGCGGTACTCCGCCGCCTACAAGCCCGTCTTCGAGAATCTCGAAGGCATCGATACGCCGGACGCGAACACGGTCGTCTTCCGGTTCTCGAAGCCGAACGGCATCCTGCTGTCGTTCCTCGGCGATCCAACGTTCCTCGTGATGCCGAAGCACTTGTACGAGCAAGGAGATGGGCGCACGCATCCAGTGAACTTGCGGCCGGTCGGCACGGGACCGTTCAAGTTCAGCGAGTGGCGCCGCGGCGAGTTCATCTCGTTCGCGCGCAACGAGGAGTACCACCAGAGCGGACTGCCCTACCTCGACCAAGTCATATTCCGCGTGATCCCGAACGCCGCCTCGCAGGTCGCG
>VGFF01000167.1 GCA_016868955.1 Armatimonadota bacterium | reverse complement strand
AATGCGCTCGGTCGTCGGCGCGGCGGAGGAAACCGTAACGTCCGCCGCACGAGAGAAACGCGACGGTCCACGTCGAGAGCGAATGCCTCATGCCGCTTGCGTTCGCCGCGGGCGGGCTGCTCCCTGGCGAGCACGATGAAGCCGCTCGTACAGGTCGTGCCCAACTTCAGCGAGGGACGTCGCGGCGAGGTCGTGGCTGCGATCGCCGATGCCGCGGCGCGGGTGGGCGGCGCCCGCCTGCTCGACGTGTCGAGCGATCCGGATCACAATCGCACCGTGGTCACGATCATCGGGTTTCCGGACGCGGTCGTCGCCGCGTCGCTGGCGGCGGCTTCCGTCGCGGTCGCGCGCATCGACATGCGCGCCCACCGCGGAGCGCACCCGCGCGTAGGAGCGGTCGACGTCGTCCCGTTCATTCCGCTGCGGGATGTCTCGCGGGCGGCATGCGCCGCGCTGGCCCGCTTCTTCGCGCGCCGGTTGTGGGAACGTGACCGGGTTCCCATTTACTACTATGCGGGCGCCGAAACGGGACGCCACGCGCGCACGCTCGCCGATCTTCGTCGCGGCGGCTTCGAATCGCTGGCGGCGCGCATGCGCGAGCCGCGCGGTCGGCCCGACGTTGGAGCGCCGCATCCGCACCAGACCGCCGGCGCCGCGATCGTCGGGGCGCGACCGCTGCTCGTGGCGTTCAACGTCAACCTCGCTTCCGATGACGTCGCGGCGGCGAAGATCATCGCGCGGCATGTGCGCGCGTCCTCCGGCGGGCTGCCCGGCATCCAAGCCATCGGAGTGCGGTTGGCGAGCCGTGGAATCGCGCAAGTGTCGATGAACTTGTACGACCTCGCGGTCGCGACCCCGCGCGTCGCGTGGGAGGCCGTGCGGCGCGAAGCGGCGGCGCTCGGCGTCGAAGTCGCCGGTTGCGAGATCGTCGGGCTCGCGCCCGCGTTCGCTCTCGCCGACGTCGAGCCGGAAGTCATGCGTCTGGACGGGGACGCGGCCGCGAAGACCCTGGAACGCGTCGCCGCCCCGGCGCTGGACGAGGGACGATTCTCGTGAGCGAGATCGCGCCGACGAGCGCGCGCACGGTCGTGTTGGGATCGCATCGGCTCACGTTCGGCCGCCGGACGCTGGTGATGGGCATCGTCAACGTGACGCCGGACTCTTTTAGCGGGGACGGATTGTGGCGCGACGATCGCGGCCTCGACGACGCCGTCGCGTTCGGCGAGCGGCTCGTCGCCGAGGGCGCCGACCTCTTGGACGTCGGCGGCGAGTCGTCGCGGCCCGGCGCGGCAGAGGTGCCGATCGATGAAGAACGCCGCCGCGTCATCCCGCTCATCGACTGCCTGTCGCGGCGGGTACCTGTCCCGATCTCCGTCGACACGACCAAGGCGGCGGTCGCGCGCGAAGCGCTCGACGCCGGCGCCGTCATGATCAACGACATCAGCGCGCTGCGGTTCGACGACCGGATGGCCGCGACCGCGGCCGCCGCCGGATGCGCCGTCGTACTGCTGCACATGCAGGGAACGCCGGCGACGATGCAGGTTCGTCCGGAGTATGGTGACGTCGTCGCCGAGGTGCGTGCGTTCCTCGCCGAGCGCGTCGCGATCGCCGTCGAAGCCGGCGTGGCGCCCGACCGCATCCTCGTCGACCCTGGGTTCGGATTCGGCAAACGGATCGAGCACAACCTCGAGATCGTGCGGCGGCTCGGCGATCTGCGCGCACTTGGCTGTCCTCTCTTGCTGGGGCCGTCGCGCAAGGCGACGATCGGCGCGGTGCTCGGCGGCGCCCCCCCCGGCGAGCGTCTCGAAGGGACGATCGCCCTTGTTGCGTTGGCGGTCGCGCACGGCGTCGACGTCGTGCGCGTCCACGACGTCGGCGCGGCGGTTCGTGCCGTCCGCGTCGCGGACGCGGTCGTTCGGGGCAGTTCGGAAGGAGATCACGAGTGACGGCAACGGACCGCATCATCCTCAGCGAGATGGCGTTCTACGGATATCACGGCGTGTTGGCGGAGGAGCGGCGCGAGGGTCAGGTCTTCCTCGTGACCATCGACGCGGGCGCCGACCTGCGGCGTGCCGGCGACACCGACGATCTAGACGACACGATCGACTACCGCCGTCTGTTCGACGCGGCCCGCGCGATCGTCGAGGGGCCGCCGCGAAACTTGCTGGAAGCCGTCGCCGCGCAGATCGCGTCGGCCGCGCTCGCCGATCCTCGCGTCCAAGACGTTCGCGTCGAGATTCGGAAGCCGCACGTGAAGCTCGGCGGCGCGGTGACCTACGCCGCCGTG
Organism: Armatimonadota bacterium; assembly: GCA_016868955.1. Classification (GTDB taxonomy): domain Bacteria; phylum Sysuimicrobiota; class Sysuimicrobiia; order Sysuimicrobiales; family VGFF01; genus VGFF01. Next base: position 992 of record VGFF01000167.1, on the reverse strand, counting down.
CGCGTGGAACGAGAGCGGGCGCCATGACGCGTGCCTATCTCGGGTTGGGCGCCAATCTCGGTGACCGGGACGCGGCGCTGACGGAAGCGGCGCGCCGTCTCGCGGTGGCCGGCGCGCGCGTAGTCCGCTCGTCACTGCGGTACGAGACCGCTCCCCTTGGAAAGTTGGACCAACCGCCATTCCTGAATCTGGTGCTGGAAGTCGACACCGACCTGGACCCGCAAGCATTGCTGCGCACCGCGCAGGGGATCGAAGCGGACATGGGCCGCGTCCGCGACGAGCGATGGGGACCGCGTCCGATCGACGTCGACCTTCTCTGGATGGACGGCGTGACGTTGCGCACGCAGGGGTTGACGCTGCCGCATCCGCGGATCGCGGAGCGGGCGTTCGTGCTCGTCCCACTCGCCGATCTCGCGCCGGATCTGCCCGTGGCGGATACGACTGCGAAGATGCTGGCGGCGCAACGTCTCGCCGAAGGACAAACGGTCGTCGCGACCGGGAGCCGCCCGCGCACGCGGTACATGGGGAAGCCCTTGCATTGGTTGGCGTCGACGACGTCGACGAACGACGAGGCGCGCCGTCTCGCCGAGGCGGGGGCACCGGAAGGGACGGCGGTCGCGGCGCGCACGCAAACGGCGGGGCGGGGGCGCCTCGGCCGGTCATGGACCTCGCCGCCCGGCGGCTTGTGGGTATCCGTGGTCCTGCGCCCATTGATCGGGCTTCCCGACATTCCGCGGCTCGGGCTGGCGGTCGGCGTCGCCGTTCACCGCGCGATCGAACGCGTCACCGGGACGCGGACCGGATTGCGCTGGCCCAATGACATCCTGCTCGACGGACGCAAGCTCGGCGGAATCCTCGCGGAAACGGGCCCGGCCGCCCGCTGGGTCGTCGTCGGCGTCGGGTTGAACACGGCGGTCCCGCGCGATCTGCTGCCGGCGGCCGCGACGTCGTTGCAGGAGGCCACGGGAACGCCGCCGGACAACGAAGCGCTC
>VGFF01000166.1 GCA_016868955.1 Armatimonadota bacterium | reverse complement strand
CAAGAACGGCGTCGTGCGTTGGAAGTGGATCGGCGAAAGCCCGTCAAACGAGCCGAATTACGACGAGGTCGCGGCCGCGGCGAAGCAGGCGAGCTGACCGGCGTCATCCGGACGAATCGAACCGCAGGGACCGATGGCCGGGTCTGGGACCCGGCCATCGGTCATGTTGCGAAACCAACGTCCGAGAGCGAGCCGCGGCTCAGGTGCCGACGCGATTGACGAGCCGGCCGAGACCTTCGATCTCGATCGCGACCTCGTCGCCGGCGCGCAGCCAGGGCTTGTCGGGACGCCCAAGCGCAACGCCGCTCGGCGTTCCTGTCAAGATGAGGTCTCCCGGTTCGAGCGTGATGTAGCGGGAAATGTAGGCGATGAGCGTCCCGCACCCGAACACCATGTCGGCCGTGTTCGAGTCCTGGCGCCGCTCCCCGTTGACGAACGCCTGAATCCGCAACGCGCCCGGGTTGGGGATCTCGTCCCGCGTCACCAGCGCCGGGCCGATCGGGCAGAATCCATCTAGCGCCTTGCCGAGGATCCATTGCGATGTCTTCATCTGCAGGCCGCGCGCGGAGACGTCGTTCGCGTTGCAGTATCCGGCGACGTACCGCAACGCGTCGCGCTCCGAGACGGCGCGCGCGCGCGTGCCGATCATGATGCACAATTCCGCTTCGTAATCGATCTTCGGGTCGTCAGCCGGCAGCGGAATCGTTTCGCCGTGGCCGCGCAGTCCGTTCGGGAATTTCGCGAACAAGACGGGCGAATCGGGAATCGGCATGCCCGACTCTTCGGCGTGCAAGCGATAGTTGAGGCCCACGCACAGGATCTTGCCCGGGTTCGACACGCACGCGGCGAAGCGCAACGAGGACTCCGCGTGGTGCCAGACGGGCCCGCGATCGTCCGCTTCGGCGCGCGCGACGAGCGCGCGCAACGCCGCCATCGCGCCATCTCCGCCCGCCAGCGCGGCCATGATCGTGGTCGGCGCGTAGCCGCCAAGCGTCGCGCGGGCGGCGGCGACGTCGAGCACACCGTGACGCGTTCGGACGCCGAGAGTCAATCCGTCGTTCCATTGGTATGTGATCAGATGCATGATAGGAGGTTACGGCGGGCGGGTCAGCCTCCCCTCCTCCGCCGCGCGTTCACCGTCCTCCGCGCGCGCTATCCCGAAGTTCGCGCCGTCGTCTGGTTCAACGAGCAGTACGACGCGGCGAGTACGTGGCCGATCGATTCCTCACCGACGGCGCTGCGCGCGTTCCGCGAGGCCGTCGGCTAGCCCCACTACGGCGCCGCGCTCATCTCGCGCAGCCAGCCCGCAGGTACCGTCCGCACCGCGCGCCGCGTGCGCGCAGAGGCGCTGTCCCGCTAGGCGACATTGCGCTCGGCGACGCCGCACTAGGCGATTCGGCCGCCGGCGTCGAACCGACAGCGTGCAGTCATCTTCGAACCGAGGTGCACCCTTGAGCGATCACGCGCACATCGAGCTCATCCGTCCCGCCGGCATGTACACCACCGACAGCTACGCGCACGTCGCGCGCGTCGGCAACATGATCTTCGTCGCCGGCCAGGTGTCGATCGGCGCCGATGGTCAAGTCGTCGCGCCCAACGATGCGGCCGGCCAGGCGGAGCAGGTCTACGACAACCTGGAAAGGGCGCTCGCCGTCGCCGGCGCGACGCTGCGTGACGTCGTCAAGATCACTACGTTCCTTACCGATCGCGCCGACTCACCGGCCGTAACGAAGGTGCGCTTCGCGCGGTTCGGCGACCACCGTCCGCCGCACACGGGTTTGATCGTTCAACTCGGCCGGCCGGAGATTCGTCTCGAGGTCGAGGTGATCGCCGTCCTGAAGCAGAAGTGATCGTCGCCGCGACGGGTCGGTAGCGAGGAAGAATGCATCGCCGTTGGCGGGGGCACGCGGTGCTAGGCGAGACGCACCGCCGCCAACGAACCTCCCAGCGCCTCCGCCCGCGACGCGGACGGCATTCCCGGCACGATCGTCTCGACGTCGGACGCCGCCACCGCGACGGCGAACTGCAGTGATTCGCCCCACGTCCAACGGCGTCGCACGCCCGTGACCAGTCCAGCGGTCAAGGCATCGCCGGCGCCAATGGAATTCACCCGACCCACTTCCGGCGCCGCCACGTGGTAGGCGCCACCGCTGCTCGCCACGAGAACAGCGCCAGCGGATCCGAGTGTCACGACGAAGGCCGCGGCGCGGTCCGGCGACCTCGCGTCCAAGCCATCGTGAGCCGTCGCCGCCGCTTCCGCCGATGAGGCGGTGGTCACGGCGAACGTCTGGCGCAGTTCGTCGCGATTGAGCTTCGTCAGCATGGGCTCGGCGCGCATCGAGTGGCGCGGCGCGGCGTCCGTCGCGTCGACGACCACCGATCGCGGCGAAGCGAGCTTGGCCAGATCCTCGTAGATCGTTGGCGGGCACCCGGGCGGCACACTGAATGTGCGCGCCGGTCGCCCAGCGACCGGCGCCGAGCACGCCGACGCGAATCTTGTCCTTAGTTATGGCCGCCGTGATTCTCGCTCGTCCGCAGCGGTCCTTGCCGCCGAGCCGGCAGCACGACGAACGCGGCCAACGACGCGACGAAGCAGACACCGGTTGCGGCCCAGAGCGCGCCCGGGACGCCGATGTGGTCAGCGAGCCAGCCAACGGGCGCCACGAGGCTCGATCCCAGGCCGTAGGCCATGCCCATGACCATGCCCGCCGCCAGGGCGCGATGTTTCGGATTCATCTCCTGGGCCATGACGACGGCGATTGACGTCGACGCGAGCAGACCGGCGCCGGCGACGCCGAGCCAGACCAGCCCTAGCAAGTTGCCGGTCGCGAGGAACAGCGCCAGCGCGCCGCTCGCGGCCAGCATCGTGATCGCGAAGACGCGGCCGCGGTCCATCCGATCCGAGACCGCGCCGGCGTACAGCCCGAACACGGCTCCGGCGAGGTTGAAGATCGAGACCGCGACGCCGCCGATCATCGGCGAGAACCCGTTGCCGACGAGGTGGATCGGGATGAAGTTGTTCATCGACGCCCAGACGCCCGAGCGCGTCGCCGCGATGACGATCAGCGCCAGGAACGGCCCGGCGACGCGCAAGCGCGCCCGCGTGCCCGCGGCTTGTGTCGTCGGCCGGAACACATCGCGGAGCCGCATCTGCCGCGCCGTGTACGCATACAGCGCGCCGGCGATGGCGAGGCCCGGCAGGGCGGCGATCTGCAGCCGGTTCAATCCGACGAGGCCGACGAGCGCGAGCACGGCCACGGGCCCGACCGCGATGCCGCAGTTGCCCGCGAAGTGGAAGATCGACATCGCCAGGCCAGCGCGGCTTTCGATCGACGCGGTGACGAGGCGGGCCGACACCGGATGGTACATCGCGTTGCCGATACGCCCCACTAGGACGAACGCGACGAACGCCCACAACGACGGCGCGACGCCAATTGAGCACAGACCGATG
>VGFF01000165.1 GCA_016868955.1 Armatimonadota bacterium | reverse complement strand
TCCGCCGTCGGGTCCGCGTCGCGCATGCCTGCGTGCCACAACAGGATCACGTGGCTGTCGGTCCGCTTCGCGAGGTCCACGACTGACTCCATGGCTGCTTTGAGCCTCTGCGGATCCCCGGCGCGAGAGTCGTTGTCGCGCGGCGAGGCAATCTTCCCGAGGTGGTCAATGATGATCACGCGAAGCGCTGCGCGCACGTACGTGTAGCCAAACTTGTTGCGATAGGCGCCCGCGGCGAGCCGGTCGCGATAGCGCAGCACCGTCGCCTCGATGCGCGCCGCCGATGGGCGAGCAGAGCCGAAGTCGTCCACGAGGATCGGCAGATTCGCCCAGCCCTTGTTCGTGTCGATCAGACGTTGCCACTGGTGATCCTGAATGCGCCCGTTCTGGATGTCGTCGGGATGCACTCGCGCGCGGATGCCAAGTTGTCGGCCGTACAGCGCGTCTGCCGACATCTCCGCCGTCACGAAGAAGACGGCCTCCGGAGGCATGTCGTCCGCCGCGGGTGCTGCCGTCGCGATGTTCTCCGCGATGTGCCAGGCAAGGTTCGTCTTGCCGGCCTTGGGGCGTGCGGCGATCACCGTCACTTGTCCGCCGTACAGCCGGCCGATCGCGCGGTCGAGGGATGGAAACCCAGAGTACGGCCGCAACTCCGGCGTTGAGATCCGCGTGAACACGTCGTGCGCGATGTCCGCGATGCTGCGCGTTGTCCCGGTCTTCGTGGAACCGATGGCCGACAGTTCCCCGCACGCGGTCTCGATCAATCCGCTTGCGGGAGGAGCGGCCGCGGCACGCGCAGCGATGCTGTCGCACTGCCGCATGACATCGCGACAGCGTCGAAGGTTGTCCAGGATCGCCACGTGGTGCTTGCGCGCGGCAGTCGTCGCGCCGCCCTGATCGCACACGACGTCGCGCAAGTACCCGAGCCATCCCTCGGGGACCTCCGGCGGCGGCGCTTCCCGGAGCCGGGACGCCACTGCGGCGGCGTCTGTCGGGATGTCCTCGGCGACCATACCGGCGACCACCGGGAACGCGACGCGGTTCGCTTCCACGTGGAAGTGCTCCGGCGTGAGCGTTGCGGCGAGATCCTTCCGCTCGGCCATCGCGATCGGGGCGTTGATGAGCGCGTCCAACACGGCGGCCTCCACGGCGGCGTCGTGCGGGAGCGCGCGGGGGGCCGCGGGTGCCGGCGCGGGCTTCGGGCGGCGGTCCGCGAGAGCGGTGACGGTTGCGCTCATGATGCCTCCGGGAACGTCTCGGCGGGATCGGCGTCGTCCTGCCGGCGCGCCATGTCTTGTTCGTGCATCCGCTTGTAGACCTCGGGGATCTCGCGCGGCGGCGGCGGTACGCGCTTTGGCCGCTTGGCGGCATCTTGTTCGGCGAGCCAGGTGCGTCCGGCAGTGGTGAACCCAACGGTCAGTTTGCCCGCGAGCGCCGCTGGGATCGTCGCGTGGCGGCCGCCCTCTTCCGTCCGGTGCCAGGTGCCCGACGGGGTGCGTAGCATGCCCACGATGGCCTGCTTGGCGCTCTCGATGCTCGCGCCCGGAGCGTCCAAGTAGCGCTTCGCGCAGGCAGCAGCGTCAGCGCCCCACGGGGCCGGGCCAGGCATGTTCGCCTCGGACCATGCGGTTTGCCAGATGCCGCGGACCTCGGTCACCTGCGACGGTGCTTCGGCCTGGCGACGGCGAGCCTTGGGTGGGTCCGTCGGCACGAGAGCGAGCTGCTGTGCGGCGCCGGGGGGACCCGGCGACAAAATATCTTCTCTCTCTATCGGGATCGGACTCGGACTCGGAGCTTCGTTTTGCTTCGTGTTTGCTTCAAGCAAACCTGAAGCACTTTGCTTCGCGTTTGCTTCGATCGTGCTTCCAGTTTGCTTGCCTTCTGCTTCCCCGCGACGAACCTCGCCGCTTCGGATTCCGCCCGCGCGACCGGCCTCGCGTCGCTTCTCTCGCATGGCGTCGCGCTTCGCCCGCTCCTGCTCCGAGGAGGGGTTCCAGTCGAGGTAGTCGTGGATCTGGTAGCCGCCGTCTGCCTCGTGCATGAGGCCGGCCTCGATGAGCTTGGCCCACACCTTCGGCTTCGCGATCTGGTCGGCGACGGCGCGCGGCACGCGCCCGTCCGTGAGCTGGTCGGAGCACCATTGGCCGGCGCGGCACCACGCACCATACGCCTCGTTGCCGGCGGCGAGCACCTTGTGATGGAACGCGCCGCGGCCTTCAAGTCGAAACCAAGGCATCACGCACCTCCGATCGGAGATAGCTCGCGCGCTTTTTTCAGCAGGGCGAAAATCCTTCGGAAAATAGGATCCGCAGTATCCTCGCCGACGTCGAGCATTTTGCGAAATTCAGCGCGCGTGTGCGCGAGCGCAACGAAGATGCTCCGGTGCATGCTGCGTCCGCTGTACGCCTGGTTACAGGGCAAGCAGAGCGCGCACTTGTTCATCATCGATTCGATGATCTCGTCGCCTACTCGCACTTTGGCCGCTTCGAGTACGCGAGCATCATGCTTGCTGAGGCAGTGCCCCACTTCCAGTGCTACGCCGGGGCCGGCGAAACACATCTCGCAGCGTCCGCCGGCACGAGCCACCACGTCGGGCCGTTGCACGTCGTTTTTGTCCCTTCGGCGCCCGAGCGGGTGAGCGCGCAACGCGTCTTTCGGGAGCATGCCGTCCTTCCGTCCGCAGTCGACGCAGAACAGGTCCAGTCGCTCGGCGCCGCGCAAGGCGTTCTCAGCCGAGACGTCTTCGCGCACGCGCGGCACGACGATTCGGCGCCGCGAGCAAGCGTCGTGCGACGGCGAGCGGCGCTTGTCCGTCAGGTCGTGAAGATGCACCGGCACATGGAGCGCCGAATCGCAATCCTGACAGCGGAGGGAGGAGCCTGCGGCGGAGAACTTCACGATGCCGAACGGAGATCCGCAGCCGCACGGCTGGACCGGCCTGTCGGGGTGTTCTTGTAGAACGAATCGAGGTTGTTCGTGGTTCACGATGCCCTCCGCTTCGTGAGGCCGCATGCGGCCATCTGCGCCCCCTCGGAGATCCCGCGCATCACCATCCGCGAGCCCACGGCCGGCGCCATGCACGTCTCGTCGGTCTGCTCGTCGGTGATGTCGTAGCCGCGAGGCTCGGGTGGCCGGCGCGCCCCTCGCTTCCCGAGGCGCACCAGCGTCTCATCCAGTTGCGCCACGGCGATCGCCCGCAGCCGCGAGGCGTCCTTGTAGGGCAGGTCCCGTTCCGCGGCGGAGATCATGCCTCCGACAGCGCTGCGCAGGTACGACGCGTGACGGCTCGTGAGCCCGCGCGTCCCCGCGTCGAACGCAGCGCGCACCAGCAACTGGGACAGGGCAACCTCGAACGCGGCGCAATATCCGGCGGCGCGTTCTTCGGTCAGGATGGCGGTGACGCGCTCGTGTGTCGTGGTGGTCACTGGCCACCTCCGTCGAGTTGCTCTCGCGCGGCGGTCCACGTGCGATA
>VGFF01000164.1 GCA_016868955.1 Armatimonadota bacterium | reverse complement strand
GCCGCGTCCGCCGCGACGATCCGCGCCGCGCGATCCAACGTCTCATAGGTCGCCGCGAAGGCCGGCGCGGCGCGGAACGCGCGCAAGGCGTCGAGTCGGCGGATCGCGTCCACGGCGTCGTCGTCGCCTTCGCCGAGGACCGCGTAAACGTTGTCGTGGGAGCCGCGGCGCCCGGCGTCCTCCTCGCGCTCCAACAGCCACGCGCGAAGCCGCGTCCGCAGGAACGCCAAGACCGCGGCGGCGCCTTCCTTCGTCGTGGCCTCGATCCCCTGCTCTCGATAGGAGGCGAGCGCCGCTTCGATGAGCGCGTGCAGCGAGATCACGAGGCCGTAGGCGCGGATCGTCTCGAACAGTCCGACAGCGGCGCGGCGCAGCCCGAACGGATCGGCCGATCCCGACGGTGCATGCCCGGCGGCGAGGCAGCCGGCGAGGGTGTCGGCGCGATCGGCGATCGCGAGCAGCGCGCCCGCGCGCGTCGGCGCCGGCGCGTCGGACGCGCCGCGCGGCTGATAGTGTTCTCGAATCGCCGCCGCGACCGCGGCGCCCTCTCCGTGGGCGGCCGCGTACAGACCGCCCATGATGCCCTGCAGCTCAGGCAGCTCCGAGACGACCGCCGTCGTGAGGTCCGCCTTGCACAATCGAGCGGCCCGCGTCACGGCCGTGGCGTCGGCGCCGCCTGCCGTCGCGCTTAGCCATGCCCCGAGCCGCACGAGCCGCTCCGTCTTCTGTGCCATCGAGCCCAAGTCGCGTTGGAAGACGATCTCGTCGAGCTTGGGAAGGCGGTCCTCCAGGCGACCCCGACGGTCTTCTTCGTAGAAGAAACGCGCGTCGGCGAGGCGCGCGGAGAGCACCCACTCGTTGCCCTCGCGAACCGCATCCAGGCAGCCTTCATCGCCGTTGCGAACCGCAACGAAGCCCGGCAGCAAGTCCCCAGCCGCATCTTCGACCGGAAAGTACCGCTGATGGTGGGCCATCACAGTCGTGAGGATGTCGGCCGGCAGCGCCAGGTGCCTCGGATCGAACGCGCCAGTAAACGCGGTCGGCGTCTCGACGAGGTACGTCACCTCCTCGAGCAGGCCGGCGTCGATGCGCGCCCGTCCGCCCGCGGCACGCGCCGCGCGCTCGACCTTCGCCGCGATGGACGCGCGGCGTGCGTCGGCATCGGGGATGACGCGTCCGGCGTCGATCAGCGTTCGCTCGTATGTGCGGGGTTCGGCGATCGCGTGCGGCCCGGGACCGAGCAGGCGATGACCGTAGGTGTCTCGGCATGCGGCGACGCCGGCGAATGAGAAGGAGACGATCTCGGCGTCCAGCAACGCCACGATCCAACGCACGGGCCGACCGAACCGGACGTCGCCCGCGCCCCACCGCATCATCTTCGGAAAAGATAGCGAGCCGAGGACGCGCGGCAGTGCCGAGGCTAGCACTGCCGACGCCGGCTGACCGGCGACCGCGACGGTCGCAAAGACGTACTCCTTGTCATCCACCCGCCGGCGGACGAGCGCGTCCGGAGAAATGCCTTGCGACTTCGAGAACCCGGCGGCGGCCTTCGTCGGGCGCCCCTCGGCGTCGTAGGCGGCCGCGGCCGCCGGACCGCGGACCTCACGCACTTCGTCGGCCTGGCGTTCCTGGACGCCCGGGATCATGAGGGTCATGCGCCGAGGCGTCGCGAACGTCCGCCACGCCTCGGTGGCGGCCGCCGCCAGCTTCGCCTCGGCGAGCGCCTCCGCGACCAACGCCCGCAGCTGCCGCACCGCGGGTGCGACGAAGGAAGCGGGCATCTCCTCCGTGCCGATCTCGAGCAGGAAGTCGGGCATCAGCGGCGCCCGCGTGAATCCGTCAACGCAGAACGGGGATCCAGCCGATGAGGAAGCTCATCGCCATGACGATGACGAACGCGATCTGCAGACTTCGCGTATCCGTGTCGGGCAGGCCGTTCGAGCGCTTCATCGGATCCTCCTAGGGGGTGCGGCCGAGCGGAAATCCCAGGGCCTCGCGCGACGCCACGTAGCGATCGGCGACACGGCGAGCCAGCCGGCGACAGCGAGCCATGAGCGCGGCGCGCTCGTTGACGCCGACGGCGCCGCGCGCATCGAGCAAGTTGAATAAGTGGGAGCACTTCAGCACGAGATCATGGGCCGGCAAGACGAGATCCGCGTCGAGGGTGCGCGTCGCCTCGGCTTCGAAGTCGTCGAAGTGCAGCCGCAGCAGCGCGATGTCGGCGGTCTCGAATCCGTACTTCGAGAATTCGACCTCCTCCTGGTGGCGGAGATCCCCATACGTCACGCCCGGCGCCCACGCCAAATCGTAGATGCTTGCCTTGCGTTGCAGGTACATGCACAGGCGCTCCAGGCCATACGTAATCTCAGCGGAGACCGGCCGGCAATCTTGTCCGCCGCACTGTTGAAAGTACGTGAACTGCGAGATCTCCATGCCGTCCAGCCACATTTCCCAGCCGAGCCCCCAGGCACCGAGCGTCGGGGACTCCCAGTCGTCTTCGACGAACCGCACGTCGTGCCCGCGGAGATCGAGACCGATCGCCTGCAAGCTGCGCAGGTAGGCGCCCTGGACGTCGCTGGGAGACGGCTTGAGGATGACTTGGTACTGGTAATAGTGACCGAGGCGATTCGGGTTCGCGCCGTAGCGGGCGTCGCCGGGGCGCCGCGAGAACTGGACGTACGCGACGTTCCACGGTTCCGGACCCAAGACCCGCAGGAACGTCGCCGGGTGCATCGTCGCGGCGCCGACCTCGACGTCGTACGGCTGCTGCAGCACGCAGCCGGAATCCGCCCAGTAACGATCGAGGCGAAGGATCAGATCCTGGAAGTACACGGCGGCCTCCAACGAAAAGGCTCCCGCGTCGTGGGACGGAGGAGACCCTTCCAGCATGATGGCGCAGGCGGGCGTCTTCAGAAAACGCAGACGCCGCGCGGCCGGGGAGACTATCCGATGCCGAGCGGCTCGTCGTCGAGGACGCGCTTCGTCTTCTGCGGGCGCGCAGTCAGCAGAGCCGCGAGGGCAAACGCCACGAGGCCGGCCCCGGCCCACAACGCGGGGATCTCGACAACGCGGTCATCCATGCGCACACGCAAGGTTCCGGTGTGATCGGGGATCACGACCCCGCGGCACATCTCCAGGGCTTCGGTGAGTTCCGCCAAGGCGCGCTTCGCACGTTCGAAATCGACTTCCATACCCTTCCCCCCCCCCCGGTGCCTGGCTGCCGTGATCTGTTGCATCGTCGGCATTCAATATTCGTGCCAGCGCGTCTCGATTCCTCGCGGCGATCCACCGCTGGGGTAGAGATCCCGTAACACGCGGAGCGCCCGCAATCGGCCCTCTATCCTCGCTTCGGCAAACGCGGTGACGGCGCCGACGACGTCGTCCCGCGCCCGCCCGGTCATGCGTAGCCGCAGCGTGTCGCGGGCGCGGGCCCGCGCCAAGAACCGCATCCCGCCGAGGGTCTCGCCGTCCAAAAGGAGCGCCGTCGG
>VGFF01000163.1 GCA_016868955.1 Armatimonadota bacterium | reverse complement strand
GCCGTGCAGCGACGCGATGACCTTCTCGGCGCTGCGTTCGCCCAGGCCGGGCAATCGCTTCAAGAACGCCACGTCCTTGCGCTCGATCGCGTCAGCGATGTCGTGGATCGGACGCGTCATGGCGCGAATCGCCTTCGCCGGCCCGAGGCCGTCGACGGTGATGAACCGCTCGAAGAACTCGCGCTCGACCTGCCGCAGGAAGCCGACGAGGACCGGCTTCAGCTGGTTCGCGGTGACGTGGTAGGAGATGTACAGCGCCAGCGTGTGAAGCTCGGGATCGACGTGCGCCGGCAGCGCTTTCGCGACGGCGTCGGGCAAGACGACCTCGTAGCCGACGCCGCCGCACTCCAAAACGACAACGTTGTCGCGCTCGGCCAGCACGCGACCCCGCAGGTACGCGATCACGCGGGACGCCCCGGTTCGGCCAACGGGTAGCCGCGCCGCGACATCGCGGCGATCGCCAGCGCCAACGCGTCGGCGGCGTGGGCCGACGGCGATCCGGAGATGCGCAGCAGACGCGCCACCACGCCCTGCATCTGCGCTTTCGGCGCGCGGCCGTTTCCGCTGACGGCGCGCTTCACGGCCGCCGGCGCCAGCGACTCGACGGGAACGCCGCGCTCGGCGGCGGCGACGCACAATGCGCCGCGAACGTGCGCGAGCGTGATCGCCGATTGCGGAAAGTGGGGATGCATGAAGACGTCTTCGAGCACGATCACGTCCGGGCCGATCTCCTCGAGGACGACGTGCGTCTCGCGGTAGATCTCCAGGATACGAACCTCCAACGACAGCTGCGGCCGCGACCGGATGACGCCCGCTTCACGCAGCACCGCTCCCCGTGGACCAGCCGCAAGCGCCCCGTATCCGGTCGCCACGAGGCCCGGGTCGAAGCCCAGGGCAACGAAAGCGGGCGCGGTCACGGCGGCCGTCATCCGACTTGTTGCAAGATCTCCTCGGGGATGTCGAAGTTCGCGTACAGCTGCTGGACGTCGTCGAGATCGTCCAACGCTTCCATCAGCTTGAGAACGCGCTCGGCGTCCCGGCCGCCGACCTCAACGGTGTTCTTCGGCAGCCACGTCAGCTCGGCTGCGGTCGGCACGATCCCGCCGGCGACGAGCGCCTGGCGAACCTTGTCGAGGTCCGACGGCGCGGTCGTGACTTGGTAGACGTCGCCTTCGGTCCTGACATCCTCCGCGCCGGCTTCGAGGGCGGCGAGCATCAGCTCGTCCTCGTCGATCTTCGCCTTCGGCACCTCGAGGACACCCTTGCGCTCGAACATCCAAGACACCGCGCCGGACTCGGCGAGGTTCCCGCCCTGCTTGTTGAAAACCGAGCGGACATCGGCTGCGGTGCGATTGCGATTGTCGGTCGCGGCGCGAATCAACAGCGCGACGCCGCCGGGGGCATAAGCCTCGTAGAGGATTTCCTCGAAATTCTCGCCGGCGCCGCCGCCGGCGCCGCGGGCGATGGCGCGCTGGATGTTATCTGCGGGCATCCCCTGCTCCTTGGCCCGATCGATCGCGCTGCGCAGGCGGAAGTTCGCGTCCGGATTGCCGCCGCCCTCACGCGCGGCGACGATGATCTCCCGCGAGTACTTGCCGAATACCTTGGCGCGCGCCTTGTCGGTCTTTTCCTTCTTGATCTTGATGTTGTGCCACTTGGAATGCCCAGCCATCGCTCGACTCCCGCATCGATCTCTTCTTCTTCCATCGTAACCGGGGCGGTTCCGTCCCGACCCTCGCGGTCTTCGCCGTAGCGACGGCTAGCGCTCGACGATCGTGATCGTCGCCGATGTGAGGGTTCCGTCGGGATGCGTGGCCGAAGCCGTGATCACGTACCGCGCGCCCGGGAACTTCAGGGCGGTCTCGAAATGGTACCCGAACCCGCCGTCTGGCCCGACCGGTACTTCGGACTTGGCGACGTCCGTCGGCACGGCGCCGCCCTCCATGACGACGCGCATGCGAACGCGCGCCCCTGGCGCCACGCGCCCTTCGACGACGAACGGAGAAAGCATGACCGCGCCTGGGAGCGGACGCAGGAACACCGGACGCAGCGCTGCCGGACCGTTTCCCGAAACCTCGGTCCCGGACTGGCCGCCGCGTCCGGCGAACGACCCGAGCGCAGCGTCGTCGCGGACGCGCGCTCGCGTCTGGTACAGTTCGCACTTGCCGTCCTCGCCTTGCTTGACACAGACGGAGAAGACGCCGACATTGTCGGGCCGCGCGAAGTCCAACGGCGGCGTCTTCTGGATTCCGATCGCGCCGCGTGCGAATTCGGCCCACAGAAGCGCCGGCGTCGACCCGCCGGTCACACGATTCATCGGGCGATTGTCGTCGTTGCCGACCCAGACCGCGGTCGACAGCGTCGGCGTGTACCCGACGAACCAGGCGTTGCGATAGTCGTCGGTCGTGCCCGTCTTGCCCGCAACCGGACTTCCGATGTTGGCCGCGGTGCCCGTTCCGCGCAGCACGACGCCGCGCAAGATGTCCGTCATCACGTAGGCGGCTTCCGGCGAGACCGCGATCTTGCGTTGCGCGCCGACTTCCTCGAGCACGTGGCCCTGCGTGTCGAGCACGCGGGTGACGGCGATCGGCTGCGCGTGGACGCCACCGGCCGCCAGCGTCCCGTAGGCGGAAGCCATCTCCAGGGGCGTGACCTCCGACGTTCCCAGCGCCAGCGAAAGATTGGGCTGCAGCGGGCTGCGAATCCCCATCCGTTGCGCGGTCGCGATCACGTCCTGGGCACCGATCTCCTCGATCAGCCGAATCACGGGCACGTTGCGCGAGAGCTCGACGGCAGCCCGCAGGGAGATCGGGCCGTAGTACTTCCGGTCGTAGTTCTGCGGCTTCCACGTCCCCGAACCGGCGATCCGATACTCGATCGGTCGATCGTCGAGGATCCGTTCCGGGGTAATGCCCTTCCCGAGCGCGGTCACGTAAATGAACGGCTTGAATGCCGATCCCGGCTGGCGCTGCGATTGCCAGGCGCGATTGAATTGCGACGTGCGGAAGTCGACGCCGCCGACCATCGCCTTGATGTGGCCGGTCCGCGGGTCGATCGCGACGAGCGCGCCTTGCGACAGGCGAAGTCCGGCGCGCTGCGCCGCGGCGACGCCCTTCGTGACCACGGACTGCGCCAGCTGCTGCAGCTTCGGTTCCAGCGTCGTATGAATCTGCAGGCCGCCCTTGTACAGTTGATCTTCGCCGTACCGCTGCGACAAGAACGGAATCAAGTAGGACAAGAAGTACGGCGCGCGGATACCTGTTAGCCCGGTCGGCGTCCGATCGGCGCGGAGCTCCACCTTCGCCCGCATCGCCTTTTCCGCCTGTGACCGCGAGATGATGCCGACGTCGGCCATCTGACGCAGCACGACCTCCCGCCGGCGGCGCGCCCCTTCGAAGTTGTCGAACGGGGCGAGGCGCGACGGGGCCTGGATGAGGCCCGCGATCAGCGCCGCCTCCGGGAGCGTCAGGTCCCGGACGTGTTTTCCGAAGTAGACGAGGGACGCCATCTGCACGCCGTAGGCGCCGTGACCGAAGTATACCTGGTTCAGATAGCGCTCGAGGATCTCATGCTTCGTGAGGCGCCGCTCGATTTTGATCGCCAGCAGGATCTCCTGCAGCTTGCGTTCG
>VGFF01000162.1 GCA_016868955.1 Armatimonadota bacterium | reverse complement strand
CGCGCGGCTCGCGGAAGTGCCCAACATCGTCGCCGTCAAAGAGGCGGCGGGCAGCTGCGACCAGGTCTCGGAGATCCGCCGCCGCACGCCTTCGGCATTCGCGATCTACAGCGGTGACGACAGCTTAACGCTGCCGTTCCTCAGCGTCGGCGCCGTCGGCGTCGTCAGCGTCGCGTCGCACCTGGTCGGCCGGGAGATCGCCGCGATGATCCGCGCGTTCGAGGAGGGCCGAACGCAGGAGGCGACACGGCTTCACCTGCGCCTCTTCCCGCTGTTCAAGGGATTGTTCATCGCGCCCAACCCCGTGCCGTTGAAGGCGGCGCTCGCGCTGTCCGGCTTCCCGGTCGGGCGCCCGCGGCTCCCGCTCGTCGAGGCGACCGTGGCGGAGATCGCTCAGTTGGGCGCGCTGCTGCGCGAAACGGCGGGGATCGCGACTGGCTGACCGTCGACGGCGCACAAGGAGGTCGAGCCGTCGCGCCGGCGCGACGGTTCAAGTCATCCCACTCGGCGGGCTCGGCGAGATCGGCAAGAATTGCACGCTGATCACCGTCGGCGCGGACGCGCTGGTCGTCGATGCCGGCGTGATGTTCCCCGAAGACGACCTGCTGGGAGTCGATCTCGTGATTCCCGACTATTCGGCGCTCGCGCGCAACGGCCGTAAGGTGTGGGGCGTGGCGCTGACCCACGCGCACGAGGACCACGTCGGAAGCTTGCCGTACCTGCTGCGCGCGGTCAGCGCGCCCGTCTACGGCACCCCGTTAACGATCGGTCTGGCCAAGAATAAGTCGCGCGCGAGCGCGCCGTTCCACGATGTGCAGCCGCGCCAGCCGGTCTCGATTGGCCCGTTCGAGGTCGAGTGGATCCGCGTCGGCCACAGCATTCCCGACGCCTGCGCGCTCGCCATCAAGACGCCGGCCGGCATGCTCGTGTTCAGCGGCGACTTCAAGTTCGATCAGACGCCGATCGACGGCCGCCCGACGGATCTGGCACGGTTTGCGGAGCTCGGTGAAGCCGGGGTGCTGGCGTTGTTCCTCGACAGCACGAACGTCGAACGACCCGGCGTCACGCCGTCCGAGCGCGTCGTCGGCGAGTCACTGCAGAAGCTGTTCCCGCTCGTGCGCGGCCGCATCCTCGTGACGACGTTCGCCAGCAACATCCATCGGTTCCAGCAGATCTTCGACGCGGCGGCGCGCGTCGACCGCAAGGTCGCGGCCGCCGGGCGCAGCATCGCCGAGAACCTCAAGATCGCCTCGCAGCTCGGCTACGTCTCGATCCCGCCGAGCATGCTCGTCTCCGTCGAGGAAGCGAATCGCTTGCCCGACGATCGCGTCCTCTTGCTGACGACCGGCTCGCAGGGCGAGCCCCTGTCGGCGCTGACGCGGATCTCGACCGGCGCGCACAAGCAGGTGAAGTTGAAGGCCGGCGACACCGTGATCTTTTCGGCTTCGCCGATTCCAGGAAACGAGGCGATGGTCGCCCGCACGATCAACTTCCTTTTCAAGCACGGGGCCGAGGTGATCTACGGCCCGCACTCCGGCGGACACGTCTCGGGCCACGCATCGCAGGAAGAGCTGCGCATGATGATCAACCTCGTGCGGCCGCGCTACGTCGTGCCGGTCCACGGCGAAGCGCGCCACCTCGTGCTCAACGGCCGGTTGGCGCGCAGCGTCGGGTTGCCGGGGCTGGAGGCGCTGATCGGCGAAAATGGAACGATCTTCGAGTTCGGGCCCGCCAGCGGCCGGATCGCCGGCAAGGAGGACGCCGGCAACGTGCTCGTCGACGGGCTGGGCGTCGGCGACGTCGGCGACGAGGTCTTGCGCGACCGCAAGCACCTCGCGCACGACGGCGTCTTCATCGCGCTCGTCGCCGTGGCGAAGGAAACGGGCGACATCGTACGCCCGCCCGATCTCGTGACGCGCGGCTTCGTCTACGAGCACGGTCCGCACACCGAGAAGCTTCTCGAAGGCGCGCGGGACGTCGTCGGCGCCGCGGTCGATCGCTGCCGCCAGCGCGAACGGACGGATTTCGGGGCGATCCGGACGGAGGTCCGCGAGGCCTTGGCGAAGTTCCTCTTCGAGAAGACGGGGCGCCGGCCCATGGTGCTACCGTTGCTTGTCGAGGTGTAGCGATCCGATGAATGCCGTTCTGCAGCTCGTCATCCTCGGGGTCGTTCAGGGTCTGACGGAGTTCCTGCCCGTCAGCAGCTCCGCGCACCTCGTGTTCGCCGAATACTTTCTCGGCGTCAAGGAGCAGGGCGTGGCGCTCGTCGCCGCGCTGCATCTGGGAACGGTCCTCGCCGTCGTCGCGTTGTACTGGCGTGATCTCGGGATGATTCTCGGCCGTTGGCTGCGGGCGCCGCTCGATCTGCGCGGCGGCAACGCCGGTCGCGTGGTCTGGCTCATCGTCGTGACGACGGCGATCACGGCGGCGCTCGGCATCGCGTTCGAGGACCCGCTGCAGCGGCTGTTCGGCTCGGTTACGCAGACCGCGATCCAGCTCATCGTCACCGGCGTGCTGCTTCTCTTCGCGCGCGAGCGGGGACGCCGTACGATGGAACGCATGAGTTGGATGGATGCCGCGTTGATCGGACTGATGCAGGCGATCTCCATTCTCCCCGGTATCTCGCGGTCGGGAACGACGATCGTGGCGGCTTTGTGGCTCGGCGTCAGTCGCGAGGATGCGGCGCGGTATTCCTTCCTCGCGTCCGTTCCGATCATCACGGGGGCGTCGCTCTACGCCCTGTGGAAGGATCGGCACATCGCCGCGCAGGCCGGATACGGAACGGTCGCCCTGATCGCCGGGTTTGTCGTGTCGTTGATCTTCGGGGTGCTCGCGATTCGCTGGCTCGTGCAGACGATCCGGCGCGGCCGCCTGGTGGGATTCGCGTATTACTGCTGGGCCGCCGGCGCGGCCATGCTCGCGCTGGCGTTGGCGAGCGGCGGTCGGTAGGCGCAACGTGGCGAAACGGCGCACACGATCGGCTCGACCTTCGCGACGACGACGCGCGGGCGGCAGCCCGCCGATCCATCGCGTCCTCGCCGTCGTCTTGCTTTTCCTCGCCGCGATCACGGGCGTGAGCTTGATTCCGCGGGCTTCCGGCCCGATTCCCGAGCGCTTGTCGCGCTTCGCGCAATCCCTCTTCGGGCTCCATCCTTGGACGCTGCCGACGTTGCTCTTCCTCATCGGGCTCGTCTTCCTCGTCGCGAAGCGCCCGCGGTTGACGCGCCGTCTCGGCGGGTTGTTCCTCGTTTGGCTGACGCTGCTCTTCGCTGAGCACATCCACCTCGGCGACGTGGCGATCGGCCGCGAGATGGCGCTCGGGCTCGAGGGGCACGGTGGCGGCGCCGTCGGCGGGTTGGTCGTGAACGTCTGGCGGCGCTTGCTCGGCCCCCCCGGACCATGGGTCGGCATCTCGGTCACGGCGATGACGGCCTTCTTCCTCTTGAGCGGCATCGGCCCGCTGCGCGCGTTGGAGTGGCTCGCGACGTCGTTTCTCAGGGCCGTCGCGGCCGTCGGGCGCGCGATGCCCGGCGTCACGCGCATCGTCGCCGGCGCGTTGGGGGCGCTCGCGACGCTCGTCGGAAACGTCGTGGCCGGCCTCGTCGCGGCGATCGCGGCGCTGCTCGGCAGGCTGCGGGCGACGCTGGCCGGCTGGCGGGCGGCGTCGCCGCCGGTAAAGCGGCGCACGACCGCTGCCTTCAAGGCGGCCGCGGCGGCGCGTGAGGTCGTGCTCGCGTCCGGACCGGAGGCGCCGTACGTGACGGCGTCGCCGGAACCGCTGCTTCCCGTCGCTGTATCCCCTTCGCCGGCCTCGGC
>VGFF01000161.1 GCA_016868955.1 Armatimonadota bacterium | reverse complement strand
TGAACAGCCGCAGGTTCTCGGCGACGGTCAGTCCCTCGTATAAGTAAGGCTCGTGCGCGACGACGCCGATCCGCCGGCGCGTGAGATCCAACGACGTCTGCGGGTCATGGCCGAAGATCCGCAGCGTTCCGCCTTGCGGTCGCAGCAGCCCGGACAACGTGCGGAGCAGCGTGGTCTTGCCGGCACCGTTGTCGCCGACGACGCCGACAGCCTCGCCGGCGGCGACGCGCAGGTCGACGCTGGACAGCACGAGGCGGCCGGCGATCCGCCGCCGCAGCGCGTCGGCCGCCACCGGCCACGGCAGGGCGTCAGCGAGCGGCTCGCTCAACGACGAGGTTCCGCGCGGTCAAGGCCAGCGTCGCGGCATCGAAGTAGAAGTAAGGATACTCGCGGTCCCGGGCCACGGCCTCTTCGGCCGCGGTGATCGCGAGCGCCTCCAGCGCGGCACGGGCCGCCGCCGCCCTGTCGCTTAGTGATCGCGCCAGCTCGACGTTGATCTCGCGAATGCGCTGCGTCGTCTCGCGCCGCGATTTCCGCGTCAACGCCTCCGACGCGAGGGCATGGATCTCGCGCCACTTCTCGCCGACGAGCGGATGACGGCGCGCGTCGGGCAAGAACCGGTCCGGGTTGTGCGACAGCTCGATCAGGCGTCGCTCGAGATTGCGGCGGATCGTCGCGACGTCCTCGACGCCGCCGAGCGGCAGGTGGAACGTCCCGGTGGCGACCGCGAACCGCGGCGGGTCGAAGCCGAAGACAGCGCGCGCCACGCGGTCCGTGGCGCGGTCGTAGCGAGCGCCGCCGACGCCGTGCACGAATAGATCGAAGACGCCCAAGCGCGCGAACAACGTCAGCGTGAGCGCCCGCGGCCGGATCGCGAGCGCATTGTTCGCCAGTGCGTCGTCGACGTCATCGGATGGGAGCACCGCCAACGTCGACGCCGGCGTGCCGATCTCGAAGCCGCCGCGTACGCGGCGCGCGAGCAGTGGATGCCGGGTTCCGTCCTGCACGATCCAGAACGGCAGCTCGAGCCGATCGCCGACGCGTCCGAGATTCGGGAACGGCTGCGCCGCCGAGCGCACGCGTTCGGTTGCGCGGTGCTCGTCCATCGCGGCGTTCGTCGCCTCCCAGTACGCGTCGAAGCGCGTGATCCACGCGCCGCAAAACGCCCGGAAGGCCGCGGTCTCGGCCATGTGGGAAACTGGCAGCTCGAGGGTACGCTGCGGCTCTCGGTCCCGGTTTTGCAGCGTCCTCCGAATGCGCGTGAGGAAGTTGCCGAGATCGGGCGCCGCGTCGCGGGCCGCGGCGCCCGCCGCCGCCAACTCGTCCAACCGCGCCGCCAACGACGGCATCGCCAAGGTGGCGACATCCGCGCGCAGGTCTTCGACGAAGGCGCGCCACGCGCCCGCCGCGGGTGGAGGCATCGTTTCGAACGGCGCGCCGGCCGGCCCATCGACGAGGATGCGGCACGCCTGGCCGAGCCTGCCGTTGCGGCGCGGGGAACGCACCACGACCGAACCGGCTTCGTCGTTGTCGACGACGAGGTTCAGCGTCGTGACGCCGGTCCGGGCAGTGGCCTCGACGATCCAGTTCTTGATCCAGATGCCGGGGTGAAAGAACGCGGGCTGATGACCGGTGCCGACGATCAAGTGACCCGGGTCGGCGTCGTCGGGCGACTCGCCCAACCGGCGCGTGTACGCCAGGGCCCGATCCAACGCTTGCCGGCGCGCGATCGATCGCCAGTCGGCGAGCGCGGCGGCGCCGACACGAACCGCCGCGGTCGCCAGGGCCGCCTGATTGGCGCGCGCGAGCTCGAGCCAAGTGCTGACGGGCGGCTCGCAGACGATTTCGCCGTCGTGGCGTGGCGCGCGCAACAGGCTCGCGGTCAAGAACCGATCCCGGTTCCGATCCGCCGCGAAGCTCGGCATGCGCGGTTACAACAGCGCATCGAGGTTCCTCAGTCCGACTTCCTCGCGCATCGCGAACGGCTCCGCGTAGGGTACGCCGATCAGACGGCCGAAGTAGGCGGCGTTGTTCCGGATCACCTCGACGATCGTCAAGTTCCCGCGCTTCCCGCTGAACTGACTTTCGTACGCGAGGATCGCGTTCATCTTGCGGTCGAACGCGTCCGTCACGTCGACGAGGAACGACGGCCGGCGATGCAAGCGGTAGTGCGTCGAGAAGAAGTGGATCACGCGCCGCGGGTAGTGCGGCTCGCCGGTCATCTCCGTCTTCGTCAGCTTGCCGTAGAAGCGGGCCGCTTCGGCGAGCTGCTGCGCCTGCACGTGGTCGGGGTGCGCGTCCTCCCAATATGGGACGAACAGCAGGTCGGGACGGACGGCGCGGATAACCTCGGCGACGCGCATGCGGTTCTCGACCGTATCCAGCAAGAAGCGATTCGGCAGATCCAGGGTGACGCGGGACGTGAGGCCGAGGATCTCTGCGGCGCGGGCGGCTTCACGCGCCCGGATCTCGGGCGCGCCGAGCGGCGTCGGCTCGCCGTTCGTCAAATCGCACAGCGCGACGCTCCATCCTTGGCGCAACAGGGTGACGATCGTGCCGCCCATGGCAATCTCGCCATCGTC
The DNA here is from genome assembly GCA_016868955.1 of Armatimonadota bacterium. Lineage (GTDB taxonomy): Bacteria > Sysuimicrobiota > Sysuimicrobiia > Sysuimicrobiales > VGFF01 > VGFF01. The sequence continues at coordinate 1,251 of VGFF01000161.1, read as the reverse complement.
GGGATGGGGCGCCAGGATCAGCGCCGTTCGTTGCGGATCGCTCATGAGGCCGGCCTGCCCCCCGAGGGGCGGTAGGCCGGCTCGAGCCAGCGCGAGACGGCGCGATCGAGGACGTCCAGGTAGTAGGCTCGGCGTGTGTCGGCGTCGTCGAGGCCGCCCCAGAACCGGCGGTCCGGATTGACGTACAGGCGTCCGATCGGAATCTCCCGCACGCCGAGCTTGTAACGCTTCGCTTGGATCCAAACCTGCAGCGGCATCCCGTAGGAAGTCTCGTCGATCTCGAACAAGCGCAAGGCCTCCACACGGTACGCCTTGAAGCCGCACCAGGCATCCGTTATGCCGAACCCGGTGATCTCGTTGATCTTTGCCGTGATCTCGCGATTGATCTTCAAACGATCGGGCGGCGGGTCCTGACCCCGCGACGATCCGGGAAGGTAGCGGCTGCCGGAGACGATGTCGGCCTCGTGCAGCGCGGCCAGCAGATCGGGGATCAGGAACGGCTCGTGTTGGTCGTCGCAGTCCATCGTCACGACGGCGTCGTAGCGGTCCTCGATCGCGTATTGGAAACCGTCGATCAGGGATGCGCCGTACCCTTGATTCTCGGGGTGGCGGATGACGATCACCTCGGGAAACGCCGCCAGGATCTGCGGCGACCGATCGAGCGAGCCATCATCGACGACGAGGATGTCCGTGTTCGGCGGGATGAATCGCCGCACCGCTTCGACCACGCGGGCCAAGGTCGGCTCCTCGTTGTACATGGGCATGACGACGAGCGTGCGCATCTTCCCTAGTCTAACTCCAATCGGCGGATCCGCTATTCCTGGCGGCGCAGCGCGTCGCGAAGCGCGTCGACGATGCCGGCGGTCGTCGCCTTGGCGGCGACCGCCGCCGGTGACAGTCCCACGTCACGGGCCGCCCGCGCCGTGACCGGGCCGATACAGACGATCGGGATCCGCGCCCAGGCCGCCGGATCGGCCGCGAGCGCGACCATGGCGCGCGCGGCCGATCCGCTGGCAAGAACGACGGCGTCGGCGTTCGCGCACGCGGCCGCGAGTGCCGGCCCGGCGTCGGCGGCGAGAACGGTGCGGTAGGCGACCGCCTCGTCGATGACGGCGCCGCGTCCCGTCAGCGCGGCGGCGATCGCGCGACCCGCGGCCTCGGCGCGCGGCCAGAAGACCCTCTTTCCGTTCCAGCTCACGCCGGGTTCGAACGCGAACAGCGCGTCGACGAGCGCGTCGGCGTCGAAGGTGG
>VGFF01000160.1 GCA_016868955.1 Armatimonadota bacterium | reverse complement strand
GTGAGCTGGCGAAGGCGTTGCGGCGCCACGACACCGCAGAGCTGGCGCTCGAATTCTCCGACGTCCTCGCCTGGCTCGTCAGCCTCGGCTCCCTCACGGGCGTCGACATCGCGGAAGCGGCGCAGCGGTACGCGCACGGGTGCCCGAAGTGCCATCAGGCGCCATGTTCGTGCCCAAGAACGTGACGACGGAAGCGCGCGACGCGAAGGCACTGCACCGCGTCAGCATCGTCGTAGACTTGCACGCCGACACGCTGATGAGCATCGCCGCCGGCGAACGAACCTTGAGTGTGCGTTCGGCGGCGGGGCACATCGACGTGCCCCGCCTTCGCGCGGGTGGCGTCGCTTGCCAGGTGTTCGCGGCCTATGTCTCGCCCGAGCTACCGCCGGACCGCATGTACGCGCGCGCCACCGCGTTGCTGGACGCGTTCGACGCGGACGCCGCGACGCGCGACGGTGCGCTCGCGAAGTGCGTGACGGTCGCCCAGATTCGCGCCGCGGCGGCATCAGGGCGCGTCGCCGCCGTTTTCTCGATCGAGAACGCCGACGCCATCGAGGATTCGGTCGACCGCATCGACGCGTTGTACGATCGCGGCGTCCGCATCATGTCGCTGACGTGGAACGGATCGAATCGCCTCGCCGACGGCGTCGGCGGCGACCGCCATGGCGGCCTCAGCGCTTTCGGACGAACGGCGGTGCGCCACATGGCATCCCGAGGCATCGTGCTCGACGTTTCGCACCTGACCGAGCGGTCCTTCTGGGATCTCGTGCGCGCGACCGACGGTCCGATCGTCGCGACGCACTCCAACGCGGCTGCCCTCGAGCCGCACCCGCGAAATCTCACGGACGAGCAATTGAAGGCGATCGCGGCGCGCGGCGGCGTCGTCGGCCTGAACTTCTATCCGTTGTTCCTCGGCGTCCCCACGGTTGCGTCGATCGCGGCCCACGCGCGCCACATGGCGACAATCATGGGCGCGTCCCATATCGCGCTCGGATCCGATTTCGACGGCATCGGCCGCACGCCGGAAGGACTGGAGGACGTTTCCCACATGCCGCGCGTCACCGAAGCGCTGGTCGCGGCCGGTTTCACCGCTCCGGAGGTCCGCGGCATCCTCGGAGAGAACGCATTGCGCGTCTTCGCCGAGACCTGGGGAGACTGACCGAAGGCAAGGCGACGTGTGATGCGGGGACCGGCTCCGCGACTGGCCGGCGACGAAGCCGCGCGCGTCGGCTGGTTAACGCGAGGCGAAGAGCAATGCCATCTCGCGTACGAGCTTGGCGGCGGCGATCGCCGTGATGCCGGACGGATCGTGCGGCGGCGATACCTCGACGAGATCGAGGCCGACGACGCGCATCCCGCGCAGTCTCGTCAACGCCGACAGAAGATTGTTGAACGCCGGGCCGCCAGGTTCCGGGTTGCTCGTGCCGGGCGCGTACGCCGGATCAAGGACGTCGATGTCGACCGTGAGGTAGATTGGGCGCCGGCGCAGCGCGGTCAACACAACTTCTGGAATCACGAGCGAATCGGACGACCAGCGACCGTGCGATCGCGCGAACGCGAACTCCTCGCGGACGCCGGAGCGGACGCCCGCCTGGACGAGGCGGTCGTCCCCGACGACGTCCCAGACGCGGCGCATCGCGCAGGCGTGGGAGTAGGCGTTCCCTTCGTATTGATCGCGAAGATCCGTGTGCGCATCGAGCTGTACGACGCATAGCCCTTGGTGGCGGGCGGCGAGCGCCCGCACCGCGCCGACCGACACCGTGTGATCTCCACCAAGCAGGAACGGCTGCGTCGCGTCGTCCAGCCGTTCGATCTCGCGCGCGACGGCATCGACCATCGCCGCCGGCGCGTGGTTCGCGACGTCGAGGTCGCCGGCGTCGACGAGCGCGACTTCCTCGAGATCGGCATCCAGCGCCGGGCTGTACGATTCGATGCTCTGCGACGCGGCACGGATCGCCGCCGGCCCGGACGCGGCGCCCCGCCGATAACTCTGCGTCCGATCGTAGGGCACGCCGAGCAGGGTCACGGCCGCGGCTCTAGCGGTCGGCGCGCGGGCGGCGAGGAAGCGCTCGCTGTTCAAGACAGGACGGCCGCCCGCGTCAGGTGTCGAGCACCGGCCGCAGGAACGCCGGACCGCTGAACGCGGCGCGGTGCTGGGCGGCGTCGTAGTAGCGAAGATCGAACGATGCGGTCCGCGCCGCGATGGCAGCGTCGGCGACCGTCGCCGGATCGTGACGCTTGGAGCCGATCGAAAACGACCAGTACACGCCCGGGTACGTGGGCACGAGGCCGACGTAGGTCCGCACGATCGGGAAGTGCTTGCGCAGGCCCGCGCGCACCTGGGCAATCAAGTCGCGCTGATACCACGGAGAGCCGCTCTGCACCGCCAGGATGCCGTCGTCGCTCAGCGCCTGCGCCAGATCCCCGTAGAACGCCTCGCCGAACAGCGGTACGGATGGCCCCTTCGGATCCGTCGAGTCGACGAGCACGACATCGAACTTCGCCGGCACGTTGCGCACGTACGCGAAGCCGTCCTCGATCCGCAAGTCGGCACGCGGGTCCTCAAATGCCTTGCCTGGAATCCCAGGGAGGTAGCGCAGCGTGACGTCGACGACCATGCGGTCGATCTCGACCATCACCGCGCGGTCGAGCGGGTGCTTCAATCCCTCTTCGAGCAAGCCGCCGTCGCCGCCTCCGATGATCAGCAGAGAACGCGGCTTCGGATGCGCCACGAGCGGGACGTGCGCGAGCATCTCGTGATAGATGAACTCGTCGGCGGTCGTCGTTTGCACCGCGTCGTCGAGGATCAACATCGTGCCGAACAGCTCGTTGCACGCGACCTGCACGTGCTGGTACGGCGAGTGATCGTCGAACAATATCTCGTCGAGGCGGTACGAGTGGGCGAAGGTGTCTCCGCCGAGGTCCTTGAGCCATTGCGTCATCGCCGGGATCTCCGTTCTCTTCGCTTCATCGTAGGCCACGCTAGTCGGGCCAGAACAGGACGGCCGCGATCGAGCAGCCGGTCCGCTGCACGACGTGCTCCTTCGTCGCGACGATCGTCTCCTTGAGCTTGAGGCCGCGCACCTCGAACGCCTCGACCACCATGCGCCGCACGATCTCGTCCGCGTTCTGGGCCGTACCCTTGTGCGAGTACTCCATAATGACGCCGTAGGAATCGGCGCCGATGCCGACGCCGACAACGGCGGCGATCGTCTCGCCGGGCACGTGGCTGCTGATCCGCGCGTAAACGGCGGGCCAGAGCGTGCCCTCGACGATCGGCCGCATCGGCACGACCTTCGTGTCCTTCGGCAGGATGCTGGTGACGCGCAGGAAGTTCAAGTTCGCGATGCCGGCGTCGAGCAGCGCGTGGTCGAACGCGTTGAGCTCCGTCTTGCCTTCGCCGGTGCCGGCGACGACGGTGATCGACTTCGGAACGGTCCACATGAGTGTCGAGCCTCCAGGGAATGAGGTGCGGCGCGTAAATCCTCGCCCATCGTAGGGCCCGACGCTCCGAACATCAAGGACCGCAGGGATGCGCGCGCGCCGGCGCGAACCGGCTGAGCGGCGCGCCGTTCGGCGCGCCGAGAGGAGACGACGAGATGAACCGTCTGCGCATCGACACGGGGACGCCATGGGAGCCGGTCGTCGGCTACTCGCGCGCCGTGCGTGTGGGCCCGCACGTCTATGTTTCCGGAACGACGGCGACGAACGAAGGAGGACAACTCGTCGCGGTCGGCGACGCGTACGGCCAGGCCCGCCAGACGCTGCGAAACATCGAAGCGGCGCTGCGGCGCTGCGGCGCGCAGTTGGAGGACGTCGTGCGCACGCGCATGTACGTGACGTCGGTGCGCGACTGGGAAGCGAT
>VGFF01000159.1 GCA_016868955.1 Armatimonadota bacterium | reverse complement strand
TTTGCGCCAGGTCGGGTGCGGGAGCCGCGCTGCGATCAGGGATCGTCGTGGTGGGCCGGCGGCGCCGATGCGGATCCCTTCATCTTTGAAATCGCGCAATAGCCGCGGTCTGCCGTAGGCGCGGCGAATAGGTGCTCAGGTTCATCCCAGGTGGCAAGGAGAAAGACCGCGGCCGTGCGCGGTGGCTCCGGGAATGTTGGGCTGCTGCCCCAGCCCGACCTCGATGGGGACGCCCGCTAGAATCCGGACGAGCTCAAGGTGCCGCGATCCGTATTGTCCAGCACAAGCTGAACGACGGCGCCAATGACCGGCCCCGCACCGGTGGCGGTCATCGTGCACGTCGTCCCGGCGCACGTCCCGTACGCCCACGTCCAGTTGCCGGTTGGCGGCGGCGCCGTCAGGGTCGCCGTGCCGAACATATTGTGCTCCGCATAGTACCGCCAGGCGTTGGTGCGCATCTCTTGCAGGGTCTGCTGTGCTTCCGAGAGGTAAGCCTTACGGCGAGTTCTAAGGTAGGCTGGCAGCGCGAGCGCAAGCAGAATACCGAGGATGACGAGCACCATGATCAGCTCGATCAACGTGAAGCCATGCTCATCGCGGCGCGATTTGTTGATCTTTCGCAACATACGATCCCTCCTCGACCAGGCAGACGCAGCGCGTTGAGTCGCAGATCAGCTGCTTTGCGCGCTCGTACAGGGTCATTCTAAACTCGATCGAATAAACGCGAATTGGCCGGCTTTTCGCCGGCCAATTCGCAAATCGTGGACCTTCGTTGCAACCAGCTAGAAGCCCGAGGAGCTCAACGCGCCGCGACCAGTGCTATCGAGGATGAGCTGCACCGAGGCCCCCACGACCGGACTCCCAGTGACACCCGTCACCGTCATCGTGCACGACGTGCCGGTGCACGTGACGTACGCCCAAGCCCAGTTCCTCGTGGAGGTGGGAGCCATAAAGCCCGTGGCGTTGAACGCGCTGTGCTCGACGTAGTAGAGCCAGGCGTTCGTAGGCATCTCTTGGAGAGTCTGCTGCGCCTCCGGCAGGTAGGCCTTACGGCGTGTGCCAAGGAGGGCGGCGGTGAACCTTGGCATACGCGCTAACGGATATTCCGCTCCCGGTAGTAGCGGAGCGCGCCGGCATGCATGGTCACCGGCATACCGTTGCGCGCCGTCTCCGTGCGGATATCCCGACCGCGCGCGTGCGCCTGTTGGAGCGCCGTCACGTTTTCCCACAGCGCCTTCGTGAGCTGATAGACCAGGTCCTCGGGAACTTCTTGCCGCGTCACGAGCATGGCCATGACCGCCGTGGTCGGGACGTCGGCGGTCTGTCCCCGGTACGTGTTCGCCGGGATCGTCACCGCCGTGTAATACGGATACGGTTCCCGCAACCGCTCGACGACGTTCGCCGGGATCGACACGATCTTGATGTCGCGCGACGCCGCGATGTCCTGGACCGCGGCCGTCGGGTGGCCGGCCGTGATGAACGCTGCGTCGATGACGCCATCCTTCAGCTGGTCTGCCGCCTCGGCGAAGCTCAGGAACTCGGCCGTGATCAGGTTCGTCAACCCCGTGGTCCGCTGCGTGATCGTGTAGCCGATGTCGTAGGCGCGCAGAATCTGCCGCGCGTTCACCTCCGTGCCGCTCTTCGGCGCGCCGACCGCGACGCGCTTGCCGCGCAGGTCGGCGACGCTGTTGATGTTCTTGCTCTGCAGCGTGACGAGCTGGATGGTCTCCGGGTAGAGCATCGCCATGCCGCGGAGCCGGTCTTGTTTGTCGCGCGCGAACATCTCGATGCCGTTGAACGCGTAGTAGACGATGTCGTTCTGAACGAACGCGACTTCGACGTCCCCCTTCTGCAAAAGATTCACGTTGGCGACCGAGGCGCCGGTCGCCTGGGACGAGGATTGCACGCCGCTGACCTTCTCGGTCCACGTCCGCGCCAGCGCTGCGCCGAGCGGGAAGTAGACGCCCGCGGTTCCGCCCGTCGCGACGTTGACGAAACGGCGCTGCTGCGCGATCGCGCCCGACCCGGCCGCGACGATCAATGCCAGTGCGACGATGATCCCACCACGGTAGACACTCGATGCTCTCATGCGCCCCTCCCGTTGTGCACGTCTCCGCCTACGGTGCCGTCTGCAACTGCCCGTTCCGAACCTTGAGAATGACTACCCCGCGGCACAAGTTTCCCCAGTTGTCGGCCCACAACGTCCCGGCCGCGCCTTGATAGTCGCGGATGTCGGCGGTCGCGTCGCGCAAACGCGCGCGGTCGACGCGGGTGCCGTCGGAAAAGATCGCGGCACACGTTTTCTTGGTCGCGAGGCCGATGACCTTCATCGCGTCGTAGCCGCGGGCCGCGAATTGATCGGGCTCCGCCTGGTGCTCGCTCCGGAAACGCTGTACGAACGCCCGGGCCGCCGGCATCGCCACATCGGGATGGGACGACCCAGCCACGACGAGGTCTTCGGCCGCCGCGCCGAGCGTCCGCACGACGTCAGGCGAGGCGAAGACGTCGGGCACCATGACGGGGGTTCGCAGACCCGCGACGCGCAGCTCGTCGAGGAACGCCTTACCCTCGTCTGGATCGCCGGCGAATAGCACGGCCTGCGGACCCTCGGATCGGAGACCGCGGACGGATCGGGCGAATCGCCGCTCGCCGTCGCGGAAGACGCGATAGTTGGCGACTGCGCCCCCTTGTCCCCGCAGCGCTTCCGCGAACGCGATGCGGATCGACTCCCGTACTAGTTGTCTTCGGACGCAGCGCCGGAGCCGCGTGAGCCGCCGTCATATACGATCGTGACGCGTTTCCACCCCGACCGCATCGCGTGGCGTGCCAACGCCTCTCCCTGCAGCGTACCGGCCAGCGAAGTTCGGAAGAAGTAGTCGCCGGATTTCAGGATCGTGGCGCTGGACCCGGGCCCGATGAGGACCAACGAATGTCGCGCTCGAGCCACCGATAGCGCGTTCGCGGTGTGATCGGTCAGCCCACCGATGACCGCTGCGACGCTCGCGTCGGCGCTCCACGATTGAAGTGCCGTCGTCGCCCCGTCCGCCTTTCCGTTGTCCTCTTTCGACACCAGCTCGACGTCGACGATCTTCTCCGTGCGCAGGTCCGCCGCCGCCAGCGTGACGCCGCGTCCAACCGCGCCCGCGCCCGGGACCAGTGCGGTCGGGTGCGCCAACAGCACGCCGACGCGCAGCTTCGGCAACGATCCGGCCGGCGCGCAGCTGCATCCCGCCGACGCGACCGCGACGATCAGAATCGCCAACAACGAGCGCGTGCGCATCTGTGTCCGTCGCGCCTCACTTCGCCGATTCGCACGTCGTCCTGCCGGGATCCGCGCGACTGCCGAAGACGGCGGCTCGACGATCGATCAACAGCCGCCGGGCCGGCATGCCAGGCGGTCCGCGCCGGCAATCTGCGTGCGCCGGTACCGCGTGTACAACGCAGACACGTTGTACACGTACCACTGCGTCTCGCCGAACGGAGGAACGCCGCCATAGGCGCGAACCGCTCCGCTGACGGCGCTGTACGTCGCGAGCGCGACGTGAAGGTTCTGATACCCGTAGCGGTAGAGATGTCCCTGAAAGACGCGCACGGTACCGTACAATTTCTGCGCGACGTCGTACGAATCGGTGATTCCCAACGATCGCGCCGTCGAGGCGAAACACCGCCGCGCGGGCGCCACCCTCGATCGTGTTGATGATCTCCCGGAGAACGTTCTTGAGTGTCATGGGTCCGTGGCGCGTTCGTTTCGGTGCGGGCGCCGAGCGCCCGCACCGAAACCTTCCACACGCTGACTATCAACCTTCGTGCCACGCGGGCCGACGGGGACCGCACGCGCGAGAAGCGCCGGGTTCCACGCAAGCAGCCGTTCTCCATTATCGGCCGTGGGGGCCGGGAAATGAATCCCCGTCGCGACGCCCCGCGATCCATTCCAGGATCCGCATTAATCGGGTCGAGATGAACTCGCCCGGCGCCA
>VGFF01000158.1 GCA_016868955.1 Armatimonadota bacterium | reverse complement strand
TCGGTGGAAGCGCGCCAAAGTCACCGAAAATATAGTGATGTCAGAAGTGCCAGATAGAACGGGTTTTGCCGAGCAGTTGTGAGTTGTGTGGCCCTTGGTCGCGAAGCACGCCATGGGCACGAAAGAGGGTGGGGAACAATGAAGCTTCGTATGGCGATCGCCGCGGTTGCGGTCGCGTTGGGGATTGGCGCGGCAGCCGCGTCAGCCGACGCGGCGACGATCAACATCGACCTCGACGCGACGAATTCGACGAATGAGCAGTCGATGTTTCTCGGGGCCGGAATCTGGACCGTGCAACCTACTACTGGAGGCCGTTCGGCAGCGCATGGCATCCCTGGGGCCCGGATCGGTTTCACACCGTCGGCGATGCGCCGGGCAAGCTGCCGCATGGCGCCAGCAACTACGGCTGGGTGAATGTCTGGTCGTTCTCGCTGGACGGCGGTTCCACGTTCGGCACCATCGGGAGCGCGTATGTGTATTCCAGCGAGGCGGGAGCATTCGCGGACACGCCGTTCTACGCGTTCGTCGTCCCGTCCGGCCGTAATGTCGTCTTCAAGATCCTCGACATGCCGTATCACGACAACGTCGGCGGCATGCGGCTGGCGATCGATCTGTACGAGAAGTTCCGCGAGCCGTCGCCCTCGGTGCCGACGCCCGCGGCCGCGGGCCTGTTCGCGTTCGCGGCGATCGCCGTCGAGGCGCTGCGCAGCGAACGCCAATGCTAGGACACGCGCCGGAGCGACCGAGAGTCTCGAAGTCCACACTTACCGGAGGACGGCGACCAGCCGTCCCCCGTCGATTTTCGCGCGCTTTCTCGGCATTGCCCCCCCCCGGGGGGCGCCGTGTTCGATGGGATTTCGCGCGCGGGACCGGAAACGCCGAAGGGCCATGACGACTTGGAACCCCCCGTTGTACGAGTCCAAGCACGCGTTCGTCTGGACTTCAGCTAGTGACGTGCTCGGCATGCTCGACTCCAGCGCCGGGGAGCAAATCCTCGACGTCGGTTGCGGGTCGGGTCAGCTCACCGCGGCGTTGGCAGCCGCCGGCATCGACTTCGTCGGCATTGACAACGATTCGGCGATGATCGAGGCCGCGCGACGAAACGCGCCGCACGTGCGGTTCGAGGTCGGCAACGCCCGCACGTTCGCGTTCGATTCGCCGTTCGACGCCATCTTCTCTAACGCCGTCCTGTACTGGATATCGGCCGCCGACATGGACCCCGTCTTGCGCCGCGTCCACGACGCGCTCGCCCCGGGCGGACGCTTCGTCGCGGAATTCGGCGGCGCCGGCAACGTCGCGCGCGTCGTCGAGGCGTTGCTCGCGGCCTGACGCGCGCTCGGACACCCGGCCGACGCGTCGCTGAGTCCCTGGACGTTTCAAACGCCGGAAGCGTATCGCGCGCGGTGCGAGGCGGCGAGCCTGGTCGTGACGTCGTGCGCTCTCGTGCCGCGGCCGACGCGGCTCGAGGACGGCGAGCGTGGACTCGCGCACTGGATCAAGATGTTCGGCCGCGCGTTCATCGCCGACCTCGACGAGGGCAGCCGAGCCGCCCTCGTCTCGCGCGTCGCACAGGGATTGCGGCCGCACCTTTTCTGCGATGACGCGTGGCACGCCGACTACGTGCGATTGCGCGTGGCGGCCCGTCGTCCGGGGTCTTGATCGTCGATCCGTTGTGCGGCAGGGCCGCTTCGCGTGCGGCCGTTCTGAGAGGAAAACCGAGGAGGCAGACATGCGTCATTACAAGGGACGCTCGATTCCGGAAACGACGGCCGAGCTCGTCGACCCGCGTCATGCGGCGTACGTGCTCGTCGATCTGCAGAACGACTTCTGCAAGCGCGGCGGGTCATCGGATGAGACGGCGCGCTTGAAGTTCATGATGCGCGCCTATGGCACGAGCGATCCTACGCAGCTTCCCGAATACACGTTGGAGGGAACGTGGGGCCACGAGATCATTCCCGAGGTAGCGCCGCTGCCCGGCGAGTTCGTCATCAAGAAGCACACGTCCAGCAGCTTCGCCGGAACGCGAATCGCCCATCTGCTGGGGATGAACGGGGTTCGCACGGTTGTATTGGTCGGCGGTGTGACCGAGGGGTGGCTGGAGTCGGCGGCGCGCGACGCGCGCCACCACGGGTATTTCGTCGTCTTGTGCGAGGAGGCGGTGGCGTCGTTCAATCCGGAATTGTACGAGGCGTCGCTCAAGGTCATGCGCCGCCGTTACGAGGTGATGCCCGCCGCGGACGTTCTCGGCGTGTGGGACAGTTTGCGCCAGCCGGCGCACGCTACCTCTGGAAGAACACCAGATACGCCAGGATCCCGACGAGCAGAGTCAAGATGACGTCCACGCTGCGCCCCCTTCCCTCGGATCTCACAGTCGAGATTATCACATCCGCAGGGCAAGGCCCAGGTCGGTGGTAGGCCAGAACCCGCGCGGCGTAAGGTTTTGGCGGATCGGACCGGCAGCCGATTTCTTGACACTAAGAGGATGCTTGCTATAATCGTTTGGGTTTCGGGCCCGGTAGGCGATGCCTATCGGGCCCGATAATTCTGCCCAGGTAGCTCAGTCGGCAGAGCGCGTCCTTGGTAAGGACGAGGTCGCCGGTTCGAATCCGGTCCTGGGCTCCACGACGTGAATCAGCGAAGCCGATCCAAAGCGCACAACCGCGGGGGGAGCAGATGGCGAAGTCGAAGTTTGAGCGGACGAAGCCGCACGTGAACGTAGGGACGATTGGGCACGTGGACCATGGGAAGACGACCCTGACGGCGGCGATCACGACGGCGTTGTCGCGGTATGGGCGGGCGAAGGCGATGGGGTATTACGACATCGACAACGCACCGGAGGAGAAAGAGCGCGGGATTACGATCTCGATCACGCACGTGGAGTACGAGACGGACAATCGGCATTACGCGCACGTGGACTGTCCTGGGCACGCGGACTACATCAAGAACATGATCACTGGGGCGGCGCAGATGGACGGTGCCATCCTGGTGGTTTCGGCGGCGGACGGGCCGATGCCGCAGACGCGGGAGCACATCTTGTTGGCGCGGCAAGTGAACGTACCGGCGATCGTGGTGTTCATGAACAAAGTCGACATGGTCGACGACGCGGAGCTGTTGGAGCTGGTGGAAGTGGAAGTACGGGATCTGCTCAACCAGTACCAGTTTCCTGGCGACAGCATTCCGGTGATCAAAGGATCGGCGCTGAGAGCCTTAGAGGCATTGCAGGCGAACGCGAACCTCAAGAAGGGCGAAGATCAGTGGGTGGATGGGATCTTCGAGCTGATGGACGCGGTCGACCAGGCGATACCGACGCCGCTGCGGGACGTGGACAAGCCGTTCTTGATGAGCGTGGAGGACATTTTCACGATCACGGGACGAGGGACGGTGGCGACGGGGCGCGTGGAGCGGGGCAAGGTGAAGGTGGGCGAGGAAGTCGAGATCGTGGGGTTGCGACCGGCGGCGCACAAGACGGTGGTGACGGGCCTGGAGATGTTCCGGAAGCTGCTGGACGAGGCGGTGGCAGGGGACAACATCGGGATCTTGCTGCGGGGCGTGGAGCGGGACACGATTGAGCGGGGGATGGTGATCTCCAAGCCTGGGTCGATCAAGCCGCACACGAAGTTCGATGCGGAAGTGTATGTGCTGACGAAGGAAGAGGGGGGCCGGCACACGCCGTTTTTCACTGGGTACCGGCCGCAGTTTTACTTTCGGACGACGGACGTGACAGGTGACATCAAGCTGCCCGACGGGGTGGAGATGGTGATGCCTGGGGACAACATCACGATGGGCGTGAGCTTGATCGCGCCGATCGCGATGGAAGAGGGATTGCGGTTCGCGGTGCGGGAAGGTGGGCGCACCGTCGGCGCCGGCGTCGTCACCAAGATCACCGAATAGGCACGTCGAGAAGGGCGCTGGCCGCAAGGCGGCCAGGGAGGGTCGGTCATGCCGAGGGACATCATCACGCTCGCCTGCAACGAGTGCAAGCGTCGCAACTACGTGACGAAT
>VGFF01000157.1 GCA_016868955.1 Armatimonadota bacterium | reverse complement strand
AGCCAGACACAAGGCCAAGAGCGCTGCCATCAGGAGCCTGTGTTGTGATCGTCCTGTCGCCGTCATCGCTGACCTCCGTGCCGCTGGTTCATCGAACTTGTGTTCTGCGCTCGAGATCCTGAAATCCCGTCAGGTACCAATTCCCCTCGTCTCTGACCAGAGCGTACTCGGCGCGACGAACGACCGGTGCTTTCTGTCCGCGCAACTGAAGCGGGCTGCCTACCGTGAAGTCGACCTGAGCGAGCGCGAAATCGCCCGACTCGTCGACGGACGCGATCTTCCACGCCGCCGGCCGGTATTGCAGAAAGAGCAGCGCGCCGCCCTGCGACGGAATCCTCGTATCGCGTGCGCCGAGTTTCCAGAACCGGGATCCGGCTCCCAGGACGTTGGACGGGCCGGGTCGCTCGTCGGTTGGCGGAAACGCGCGGTGCATTTCGGTGAAGTACGCCTCGAGCACGGTTGGGACAGGCGCGCCAGGGGTCGTCGGGTACGGCCGCGGCACCGGCGCTGTCGGCCGAGGCTTGATCGCCGCGGCTTCGGCCCGCATCGCCGTGGCACGCGCCTTCAGCGCCGACACCAGCGCCTGTGGATCGCGCGCGTCGACGTAGTGACCCCGCCCCGCCCGCGCCACCGCCATCATCTGCGCCCGCGCCTTCGGATCGAGATCGAAACCGATGACGTGGACCTGCACGGCGATCCCGGTCGCGCGTAGTTTCCGGATCTCGGCCACCGGATCGCCGTCGCACGTCTCCTCGCCGTCGCTGATCAGCAGGATCGTCGGCCGGCTGTCCTTGTGTGGGCGCAGATCCTCGCCGGCGAGCCGCAGGCTGGCGGCGATCGGCGTGTAGCCGTACGCGCCGAGCGATCGAGCTTTCTCGACGATCGCCTGCGGCCCTCCGCTCCCGAAGCCCACGAGCAGCTCCGTGTTGCGGCAGGATGCGGCCTTCTCTTTCGGAACCTTGCTGTCGAATCCGTACGCGCGAAACGCGAGGGCGATCTCGGATCCCGTCAGCTCCTTCACCGCCTCCTGCAGCGCATCCTTCGCGATCGCGATCTTCGTGCGGCCGCCCTGCTGCCCGGCCATCGAGCCCGACGAATCCAGGACGATCTCGACGTGCATCGAAAGGCCGCCCTCGGCGCGCGCCGCGCTGCCCGCCACGCTCGTCCCGCGCCCGCCCGACGATGGCGCCGCCTGGCCGCTCAGGCCCTGTCGAAGCGCCGCCCGGAGTGCGTCCACGTTGGTGGCGAGCGAGAATCGGCCGCCGCCCGCGAGCGCGATCCTCCCAAGATCGGCGACGCCGTCCATCCCAAGCGCGATCGCGTCGACCTGAACGCCGGACGCTCGCAGCTCCGCCGCCGCCCGTGACGGATCGCCCTTGCACGTGTCGAGACCGTCGGACAGGAGGAGGACCTTCTTCGGTCCGCGGACGGCTGCGATGTCGGCCTTCGCCTGTTCGAGGGCGAAGGCGAGCGGCGTCTTGCGGCCGACGGGCGTGCTCTCGAGCACGGTCGCGGTAATCCGCTCCCGCGACCCGGACGCGATCGACGTCATCAGCGCCGTCTCGCGGCACGCGGCCTCATCGGTCTTGTTGCCAACGTGACCGAGCAGGCGGAGTCCGATCTCGGTCGCCGGAGGAAGATCCGTCAGGGCATCCTTGAACACGATGCGGGCCGCCGCGATGCGGCTCAGGGCGCCGCGCCTGGCGGCGACCGTGCTGACGCTGGTCAGCGGCTCCCGCATGCTGTAGGAGAGATCGAAGACGATCAGGATGCGGGTCGGCCCGGGCGCTTGCGCGCGCGGCGTCGCAAGGGCGACGACCGCCGCCAGAGTCACCGCGACAAACCACCGTGGCCCGCTCATGCTGGCTGGATGCGGAAGAGGATAACATGCGCCCATGCGTCTCACGGATCTCTCGACACCCCAGGTTCTCGTCGACCGGGCGCGCCTGCTCGCGAACCTCGATCGAATGCAGGCGCTCGCGTCGTCTCACGGACTGAAGCTCCGTCCTCACGCCAAGACGCACAAGAGCCCGGCGATCGCGGCGTGGCAGATCGAGCGCGGCGCGATCGGCATCTGCTGCGCGAAGCTCGGCGAAGCGGAAGTGTTCGCCGCGGCCGGTGTCGCCGACATCCGACTGCCCTATCCGGTGAATCCGTTCGAGGCACCGCGCGTGCTCGCGCTCCTCGATCGCACGCGTCTCTCGCTCATCGTCGATCATGCGGACGTCGCGCGCGGATGGTCGGCCGCGATGCGGCGAGCCGGGCGCACGCTCGACGTGCTGGTGAAGGTGGACGTCGGCTTTCACCGGTGCGGCATCGACCCCCTGAACCCCGGCGCCGCCGAATTCGTCGAGCGCGTCGCGGCACTGCCCGGCCTTCGGTTCCGTGGCCTCCTCAGCCACGCCGGGCACGGGTACGCCGCCTCGTCCGAAGCGGCCCTGGAGCAGATCGCGCGCGAAGAAGCGGCGATCCTGAACGATCTCGCGGCGGCCGTCCGCGCGCGTGGCGTGGCGGTGGACGACATCAGCGTCGGCGCGACACCAACCGCCCGGTTCAGCGCCCGGCAGGCCGGCCTGACGGAAATGCGAGACGATAGGCCGTATTAGCGGCCTCCCAGTCGGACGGAGGGGGGATGGCCGTGGCCGGCTCGTGCTGTGCTTGTGGACATTCGGGACATCGTATCCACCTTTCGGAAGATGTCCACGAAACCGGATCAAGCCCAGTCCCGTTCGATGGGACTTTGCGCCTGCACGCCGATGGCTGCGATTGCGACCAGCGCCATGGCGCCGACGAGTGTGTGTCGATTCATGAAGTACCTCCTGTGTGTGAGAGTGTCACCACAACCGGTCGAGCGTCCCGATCCAGTTCTTACTCAGCAGCCTAACGTCCAGCGCTCACCAGCGGGCGCTCACGATGGTGGCGCGCCCGTCTGGTGCAGCGCGTGTTGGGCGGCTATTTCAGTGGGCTAACCCACACTCTCTTGCCCTTCTTCAGGTTATAGAGGTAAAGGCGACTTGACGTGAGCAGCGCTCTGTACGGCGGCAACCACCAGCCCGTGTCGTACCGGTCATAACTCGGCACAGACAACAGAGAACCATCGGCGAGTCTGAGAACGGCTCCTTCGCCGAGAGCTTCGACGACCGAAGTCAGGTAGCCTGAAGACGTTGTGTAGGCCCCCCGCACATGCCGAACGGGAATCTCGCCCCCATCAAGGTACGCAACCGCCAGCTTGACCTTCTGGCCCTGATGCGTGATGTCCCTGAATACGATGATGATGTCATCGGTCACGAGAGCTGTTGAGAAGGTGGACAGAACCCAGGACGACCCTCCGAGCAGACGAACATACTCATCGTCCTTCTGAGCTATCGAATCGGTGAAGTATTCGACTCTCTCAAGGCCTTGAGCTGCAACAGTGGGCACCCGCTGCAACAAGACCGCCGCGACGGTGACCACCAGGAGGAATCGTTTGGTCATGACAGCCCTCCAGACATATTGTGCGTCCGCCCAACTGTAAATGGGCCGTCGAACTGGACGGCCCACGATTCGAACTCCTTAGCCGATGGGCAGGCGGCTATGGAGGCCGAGTGACCAGCGACCGGCTCCGACCCAAATGCTTGATCGCGCGCATGATAGCACCGCGGGACCATGCGGGGCCCCAAGCATCCTTCGCGGAGCCAGAGGTCGGCCTAGAGACCGTCAACTCGTCGTTCCTTAGCCGCTCTTGATGCGGCCCGGGCTTCGGCAATCCGTCCGCAGGGCTTCGCGCACCGAGAGCCCCGCGCGTGAGCACGCGTGTGTAAATCATCGTCGTCGAGACTGTCCGGCGCTCGAAACATTTTTGCCTCCACGGAGACGATCGACGCTAGGGCAATCCTAGTGCGTTCCGACGCGGGGGCCTCGATCTGTTGGACGGGTGTTGGACGCGACAATTCAGCCGGGCGCGGCTACGTCACAGATCGTCGAATTATCTAGGGAAAACTGGAGCCGGCAATCGGACTTGAACCGATGACCTGCTGATTACGAATCAGC
>VGFF01000156.1 GCA_016868955.1 Armatimonadota bacterium | reverse complement strand
CACGATCGACGCGTCGGCACGGCCGAGCGTCGCCGGCGGTCGCGCCGCCGTCGCGGTCGTCGACGGCGCCCACGCCCAAGGTCAAGTCACTGCGCACTTCGCGATGTCGCTGGCGATCACGCGGGCGCGCGAGCACGGGTTGGGCTGCGTCGCCGTCCGGCGCAGCACGCACTTCGGCGCCGCCGGCTACTTCGCGCGCATGGCGTCCGCGGCGGGGATGATCGGCGTCGCGGCGACGAACTCCGGCGCGCTCGTCGTGCCGTGGCAGGGACGCCAGCCCGTCTACGGCACGAACCCGTTCGCGTTCGCGATCCCCGCCGGCACGCATCCGGACGTCGTGTTGGACTTCGCGACCTCGATGGTCGCGGAAGGCAAGATGCACGTCGCGAAGTGGCGGCAAGAGACGATCCCCGCCGACTGGGTGCTCGGCGGCGCGACGGATCCGGCGGTCGCGCTGGCGCAGCCCTTGCTGCCGTTCGGACGATACAAGGGCTCAGGGCTGGCGCTCGTCGCCGAGCTGCTGTCGGCGGCGCTTCCGCTCGCGAAGCTCAGCACCGAGCTCGCGAAGGCGCCGTCGCCGATTCCCGGCGAGCGCCGCGACGGACGCGGCGTGGGACACTTCTTCCTCGCGATCGACATCGCCGCGTTCGTTCCGCTGGCCGACTTCCACGCCCGCGTCGACGAGATGATCCGCGAGGTGAAGGCGATTCCACCGGCCGCAGGATTCACCGAGGTGCTGGTAGCCGGCGAGCCGGAGGAACGCGCCAAGGCGGAGAACGAAGTGCTCGGCATTCCGTTGATTCCCCCGCTCGCCGCGTCGCTGCGCCGGCTCGCCGAGCAGATAGACTATCCGTTCCCGGCGCCGATCGGACGCTAGACGCGGCGCGGCAATGACGCCTCACCGGCTGCGGCCACGGACAGGGACGCGGTGCGAGAGCGGTCAGACGAGGAGCTTGCCCGCCCGCATGATGACCTTGCCATCGGCTTCGACCGTCGGGTCGTAGACGACGATGTCGCCGTGGATCGTGCTCCACACGTCGCACCGCCAATCGGCGCTGCGGTTGCTGCGTCCATACGCGGTGTGCATCACGCCGAGACGCTTCTTCTCCTCGGAGACGACGCCAGTGCGCCGCGCCCACGCGTTCGTGCCGAGCGCGAACTCCGCGACGTTGTTCGCGTTCTCGACCGTCGCGAACAAGTGGCGCAGTCGATCCGGCCCCGGTCCATCCCCGACGATGTCGACCCAACGACCGCCCTTCGCGACGAGCGTCAACGGCTGGCTGGGGCGTTCGATATTGCCGATCGGTCCATCGATGACGACTCGTCCTTCGCCGGAGCCGGCGACGGGATCGCACGAGACCTCGCCGCTTGGGATGCCGCCCTCGTCGCCGCCGGCGCGCGCGAAGCTCGCGAGATTGATCAGATCGCGGCCGGCGATGCGGTACGTGATGTCCGTGCCGAGCGCGGTCGTGACGCGTACGCGATCCACGCCGCGCAATGCCTCGACGATGCGCAGGCCGAGCTTTTCGACCTCGTGATAGTCGGCCGCGGAAGCGCCCTCCG
The DNA here is from genome assembly GCA_016868955.1 of Armatimonadota bacterium. Taxonomy (GTDB): domain Bacteria; phylum Sysuimicrobiota; class Sysuimicrobiia; order Sysuimicrobiales; family VGFF01; genus VGFF01. The sequence goes on along the minus strand of VGFF01000156.1, from coordinate 2,482 downwards.
TCATCTGGCGCAGGGACGGCTCGCTGAGCGTGAACAGACGGGTCTTCTTCGCGGCCAGCTGCGGCCAGAGATACTGCGACGAGCCGTACAGCGACAGGGAACTAGCGCCGGCCGCGGTGATGAGCACGTCGGCGTTTTGGTAAGCATGGATGACGGCGCGCGTCAGCTTGTGCGCCTCGTCGGCGCGGCGCACCGGCTGCACGACGAGCGTGAACTCGCCGCCGGCGGCGGCGATCGCGCCGGCGAGCGCGTCGAGGATCTCGCGCTCCGTATAGGTGTCGGCGATGACGACGACCTCCTCGCCCGGGCGCAGCGCGACATGGGAACGAACGATGCGGTCTGCGACGCGGATCGCGTCGACGATCGAGGGTCCAGCCATCGGGTGCGTGCCTCCTAGTCGGCGATCGCGCCGATCTTCATGACGATGTTGCCGGGGTTCGTCGCGCCCTGGAAGAACCGTTGCACGACCATCCCGTCGATCGGCGCGCTCAGCGTCTCGATGACGTCGCCGTAGAAGTTCGCGACCTCGGCGACGACCTGGCCAGCCTTCACGGCGTCCCAGACGGCGACGTGGGCGCGACACAAGCCGTGCGTCGACGCGAACACCGTCTTGCGGTCGACGATCGCAAGCTGCGGCGAGGGTGGCGGCGCCGGCGGTTCCGGCAGCATCTTCAGCAGGCGCATGACGTTGAGGATCCCGAACGTATCGGCCTCCATGCGCTGCGGATCGCAGCGGCCGGCGTCGCCGGCTTCGGAGGTGATCGACGGCTTCTTCAGCAGCTGCATCGCCATGCGGGAGCTGGAGCCGGTCGGCGCGCGCCCCTCCGACGGCGGCGAGCGGCGGATGTAGGGCAGGCCGAAGTGCCGCGCCATGTCCTCCGAGATCGCGTCGATCGTCTCGTCGCCGGTTTGGATGCAGATCGTGTAGTCGGCTTGATCCTCGGGGAAGTCGCCGCCGTGCATGTCGATGAGGTAGTCGACCTTCGCGATGACCTCGTGCCAGATCGCGTACGTGATGCGCTGGCCAACCGTGCCGCCCGAGTCGCCCGGCCACTGCCGGTTGATGTTCAGGTTGTCGAGCGGATTGATGTAGGGGACCTTCGCCGCGAACCCGTGCGGGTTCACGACGGGAATCGCGACGAGCGTGCCGGCGAGGGTTTGCGGATCGACGCGCCGCGTCGCCGCGATCGCCGCTTCCATGCCGACGTATTCGCCGGCGTGACAACCCGCGAGCACGAGCAGGCTCGGCCCCGGCTTCGCGCCATGGACGACGATGAGCGGGACGTCGATCTGCCCGCGGGCGAAGCTGAGCTGGTCGAGCTCGCCGACGACGAGCTTGCCCGTCGCGCGCTGGCCCGACTCCGCCTTCACGCCGCCGAATTGTACTGTTCCCAAATCACACCTCCGTGTCGTCGCGTCAACGCCCCAGGCGAGCGATGTTGTCGAGTGCTTCATCCAGCTCCGGCGGCGGCACGGCGCCGAACGAAAACCGCACCAATCCCTCGGCCGCCGGGCCGTACGCGATGCCCGGCGTCGTCGCGACATGGGCGCGCTCCAGCAGCAGCCGCGCGGCCCGATCGGATGACGGGTCGAGGGCCGAGAAGTCAGCGAGCACGTGAATCGTGCCCTCGACGACGGGCGTCGGGAAGCCGAGCGCGGTCAGTCGGCGCGTGATCAAGTCGCGGCCGGCGCGATCCTGCGCGACCATCTCGTCGACGACCGCCGTGCCGCCGTCGACCGCGGCGATCGCGCCCCACTGCGCGAACGTGTTCGGACCTGCCGTGTCGAGCTGGACGATCTTGACCATCGCGTCGATGAGCGGGGCGGGGGCGGTCAGGTAGCCGACGCGCCAGCCGTCCATCGCGTAGCTCTTCGTGAACGCGAACGTCGAGATCGTGCGCTCGCGCATACCCGGAAAGGTCGCCATCGATCGCTGGCGGTGGCCGTCGTAGACGATGTATTCGTACGTCTCGTCCGTCAACACGAGCAGGTCGCGCTCGCGCGCGACGTCCGCGACCGCCGCCAGCTCCGCCTCGCTGAAGACGCGCCCGGTCGGATTGTGTGGCGTGTTCAGGAAGATCAGCTTCGTGCGATCGCTGATCTGCGCGCGCAGCGCCGCCGCGTCCAGCCGCCAGCCGTCGCGCGGCAGGCGCACGAACTTCGGCGTGCCGCCGACGAACGAGATCTCCTTGTAGTGTGGGCTGTACGCCGGATCGGTGACGACGACCTCATCGCCCGGCTCGACGAGGCACATCATCGTGAAGAACGTCGCCTGCTTGTTGCCGGTCGTGACGAGGATCTCCCGCTCCGGGTCGGCGACGATGCCGTTGTCGCGCGCCAGCTTGCGCGCCAGGGCTTGCCGCAGCTCGAGCAGGCCGCGGTTCGGCGAGTAGTGGACGTAGCCGAGGTCCAGCGCGCGCTTCGCCGCCTCCTTGATATGGAGCGGGGTGTCGAACCACGGGCGCCCGATCTCCATATGGAT
>VGFF01000155.1 GCA_016868955.1 Armatimonadota bacterium | reverse complement strand
GTTACTTGACGGCCGTCTTCAATTCCTTGCCGGCCGCAAACGCGGGAACCTTCCGCGCCGGGATGCGGAGCTTCGCGCCCGTCTGCGGGTTCCGACCTTCGCGCGCGGCGCGCTTGCGCACCGAGAACGTGCCGAATCCGACCAGGGTCACCTTGTCGTTCTTCTTCAACGCGGCCGTAACACCCTCGAGCAAGGCGTCCAACGCCGAGTTGACGTCCTTCTTGCTCAGACCCGTCTTTGTGGACACGCGCTCGATGAGCTGCTCCTTGTTCATCTGCGACCTCCCGCGGCTCGTTTAGTTTAGCTTATTGGGGCGCCAAGCTTCTACAACCCGCGCCCTGACTCCTTTTCAGCCGAGACACAATTTTTCGCCGCCGCTACTCCCGAGGCGCTTCGATCACCGCCACCGCCGATACCTTGTCGCCGGCGTCCAGGCGCATGACGGTTACGCCTTGCGCGGACCGGCCCACCGTGCTGATCTCGCGCACCGTTGTCCGGATGATAATGCCCTGCTCGCTCGCGAGCAACACTTCGTCGTCGGCGGCAACGGACCGAATGGCGGCCACTTGGCCCGTTTTCTTCGTCAACTTGATGTTGATTACGCCGGAGCCGCTCCTCGTTTGCAACCGATAGTCGGCGACGCGCGTGCGCTTGCCGAACCCGAGATCCGTGATCGTCAGGATCTCCGGGTTGTCGCTGGCGATCGCGGCACCGATGACAACGTCACCGGGCCGCAGGCGAATGCCGATGACACCGCCGGCCGCGCGCCCCATGGACCGGACGCCGGATTCTATGAAGCGGATGCTTTGGCCGCCGCGCGTGCCCAGGATGATCTCCTGCTTCCCGTCCGTGAAGCGCACGGTAACGAGCTCGTCATCTCCCTTTAAGTTGACGGCGACGATGCCGCCGCGCCGGGCGTTGATGTAATCCATCAACCCGGTGCGTTTGACGATGCCGGCCTTCGTGACCATGAACAGGTAGCCGGCGTCCTCGAACGAGCGAATCGGAACGATCGCGGTCACGCGCTCGTTCTGCGAGATGCCGATGAGGTTCATCACGCCGGTCCCGCGGGCCGTTCGACCGGACTCCGGCACCTCGTACGCACGTAGGCGATAGACTTTGCCGCGGTTCGTGAAGAACAGCAGGTAGGCGTGGTTGTTCGTCACGGTGACGTGGTCGACGAAGTCTTCTTCCTTCGCCGCAGCGCCGATGATGCCGCGCCCGCCCCGCCGTTGCGCCTTGTACGTCTCGAGCGGAACGCGCTTGATGTAGCCGTCGCGCGTCAACGTCACGACGATCCCGATGTCGGGGATCAGGTCCTCGTCATCGAGCGTCACGTCCTCGCCGGAGACGATCTTCGTCCGCCGCACGTCGCCGTATTTCTTCTTGATGTCCTCGAGCTCGACGCGAATGATCCCGTCGATTTTGCGCGGATCGGCGAGGACTTCCTTGTAGTAGGCGATCGCCTTGACCAGCTCTCGGTACTCCTCGTCGATCTTCGCGCGCTCCAGCGCGGTCAAGCGAGCCAACCGCATCTCGAGAATCGCGTCGGCCTGGCGCTCGCTCAGCTTGAAGTTGGCCATCAACCCCGCGCGCGCCGTCGGCGTGTCCGCCGACGCGCGGATGAGCTTGATCAACGCGTCGAGGTTGTCCAGCGCGATCCGTAGGCCTTCGAGGATGTGCGCCCGTTCCTCGGCGCGCGCCAGCTCGTGTTTCGTGCGCCGCGTGACGATCTCGCGGCGGTGGTTCAGGTAGTGGTCCAGCATCTCCTTGAGATTGAGCTGGCGCGGCACGCCATGCACGAGCGCGAGCAGAATGACGCCGAAGCTCGCCTGCATCTGCGTGTGCTTGTGCAGCTGATTAAGCACGACCTGCGGGTTCGCGTCGCGACGGAGCTCGATGACGATCCGCATTCCTTCGCGATCCGACTCATCGCGCAGATCCGAGATCCCTTGGATCTTCTTGTTGCGCACGAGCTCCGCCACGCGCTCGATGAGCAACGCCTTGTTGGTCATATACGGCAGCTCTTTGACGATGATCGCGACGCGGCCGCCGCGGAGATCCTCGAAGTCCGTCTTCGCGCGCATCGGAATCGCGCCACGGCCGGTCGTATAGGCCTCTTTGATCCCCTCGCGGCCGAGGATGAAGCCACCGGCCGGGAAATCGGGACCGCGGACGATCTTCATGAGTTCTTCGACGCGCGTCTCCGGCCGTTCGATGAGCGCCGTCAGCGCGTCGGTGATTTCTCTTAGGTTGTGCGGCGGGATGTTCGTGGCCATGCCGACCGCGATGCCGTTGGCGCCGTTGATCAGCAGATTGGGAATCGCGGCCGGGAGCACGACCGGCTCTTCGCGCGTCTGGTCGAAGTTGGGGGCGAAGTCGACGGTCGCCTTCTCCAAGTCGGCGAGCATCTCCATCGCGATCGGTGTGATCTTCGCCTCGGTATATCGCATGGCCGCCGGCGGGTCGTCGTCGATGCTTCCGAAGTTGCCCTGGCCGTCGACGAGCGGATAACGCATGACCCAGTCTTGCGCCAACCGCACGAGCGTTGGATAGATGACGGCTTCGCCGTGCGGGTGATAGTTGCCGGACGTGTCGCCGCAGATCTTCGCGCACTTCCGATAGGGCCGATTCGGGGCGAGGTTCAGGTCGTTCATCGCGACGAGGATGCGCCGCTGCACCGGTTTCAGGCCGTCGCGGACGTCCGGTAGCGCCCTCGACACGATGACCGACATCGCGTAGTCGAGGTACGACTCCTGCATCTCGCGTTCGATCCGCTTGGGGAGAATCCGTTCTTCCATGGACATGGTCGACTCCGCTTCCGTTTTCGCCCGTTCGGGTGGGGCTCTTTAGATATCGAGGTTCCGGACTTCGCGCGCGTAGCGCACGATGAACTGCCGCCGCGGCTCGACTGCGTCTCCCATCAACGTGGTGAAGATGCGATCCGCCTCCGGCGACGCTTCCTCCGCCTCGACGCGCAGCAGCGCACGAGTCTCCGGGTTCATCGTCGTCTCCCAGAGTTGCTCCGCGTTCATCTCGCCCAAACCTTTGTACCGCTGTATCTCGGGCGTGCCCTTGAACTCCCGCAACACGGTCGCCAGCTCTTCGTCCGAATACGCGTAGCGCTTGTTCTTGCCGGACTTCGCGAGGTACAGCGGCGGCTGCGCGATGTAGATCTTGCCGTGCTCGATCAGCTGCGCCATGTGACGAAAGAGAAACGTTAACAGCAGCGTGCGGATGTGCGAGCCGTCGACGTCGGCATCCGTCATCAGGATTATCTTGTCGTACCGGCGCTTCGCCAGGTCGAAGTCCTTGCCGATGCCGGCTCCCAACGCGGTGATGATCGCGCGGATCTCCTCGTGGCCCAGCATCTTCCCTTCGCGCGCCTTTTCCACGTTGAGGATCTTGCCTTTGATCGGGAGAATCGCCTGAAAACCGCGGTCCCTCCCTTGCTTCGCCGATCCGCCCGCCGAGTCGCCCTCGACGATGAACAGCTCGCATTTCAAAGGGTCGCGCTCGGAACAGTCGGCCAGCTTGCCGGGCAGCGTCGAGACGTCGAGCGCGTTCTTGCGGCGCACGAGATCGCGGGCTTGCTTCGCGGCCTCGCGGGCCCGCATCGCTTGAATGACCTTATCCATGATCCGGCGCGCGTCCGCCGGATGCGTGCCCAGGTAGTCGGCGAAGTATTCGCCGACCGACGACTCGATGATCCCTTTGACTTCCGTGTTCCCGAGCTTCGTCTTCGTCTGGCCCTCGAACTGGGGCTCCGCCATCTTGATGCTGATGACCGCCGTGAGCCCTTCCCGGACGTCTTCTCCCTGCAGCGGTTGGTCCTTCTCCTTGAGGAAGTTGCCGCGCCGCGCGTAGTCGTTGATGACGCGCGTCAAGGCCGACCGAAAACCCGCGATGTGGGTGCCGCCTTCGGTCGTTGGAATCGTGTTTACGAACGAGGGCGTCGTTTCCACGAAACCGGCGTTGTATTGGATTGCGACTTCGACTTCGAGCCCGTCGCGATCACGGCGGATATGGAACGGCGGGTCGTTGAGAACGCGGCGCGTTTTGTTGAGGGCGCGGGCGAGCTCGGCGATGCCGCCGGCGTAGCGGAACTCCTCACTCTGTCCTGTCC
>VGFF01000154.1 GCA_016868955.1 Armatimonadota bacterium | reverse complement strand
GCACCGGCAAGACCAACCCGTGAACGAGCGCCGCCGGCGTCATCGGAACAGCGCCGCGACCCGGTGCTCGAAGCCTTCGGCGATCGACCGGCGAAACGCCTCGGCGTCTTCCAAGTCGAGAACGTGCATGTACAGAACGCGCCGGTCGCTCGACACGTCGATACTGAGAGTGCCCGGCGTCAGCGTGATCAGACTCGCGAGCAGCGTGATCTCCTCATCGGACGTCACAGTCAGAGGAAACCCGACGATCGCCGGCGTGAGGCGGTGTAACGGCGCGACGACGTGATACGCGACGTGAAGGTTTGCGATCGTCAGCTCGCGCAGGAAGAACAACCCGAAGCGCATCACCGCGCGGATCCGGCCGGGGCGCAATAGCCGGCGCAGGTCACGGGCATAGGGTCCGACCCAGGGCTCGCGGCGGATGAAAGACAAGCCGGCGATGCCGGCCGCGAACCCGAACGCGAGGTTGGCGAAGCCGAAGTCGCCGGTCACCAGCGCCCACAATAGCGTCAATGCGGCCGCGTAGAGAATCATGGCGCCGGCCTCTTGCCGAGAACGGCCTCGATGTAGATCGCTGGATCGCGCAGTTGCCGTGCCGCCCGATCGGCGACCGCGTACAACGGATCAGCGGCGAGCCCCATCAGCAACGACAACGCCGCCAGGGCGACGACAGGTGCCGCCAGCAACGGACTGACGCGCGCGCCGGCGTCCCCGGGCGATCGTCCTCCGTCTCGGGGGCCGGCGCCGGCCGGCGCCGCCTTCCAAAAGGCTTCCGACCAGATCTTCACCATCGAGTAGAGCGTGAGCAGACTGACCGCGAGCGCAACCGCGACGATCGGGAACGCCTCGCGCGCCATCCCCGCCTGGATCAACCCAAGCTTCGCGAAGAACCCGGCGAGGGGCGGCGCGCCGGCGAGCGAAAACGCGGCGGTCAAGAATACGATCGCCAGCCATGTGCGTTCCGTATACAGACCGCCGAGCTTCTTGAGGTCGTAGGTCGCGCGGAGACCGCCTGCGATTCCGGCGATGAGAAACAGGGTGGACTTCGCGATCACGACGTGGACGAGGAAGTACACTGTTGCCGCCAGCGAGGCCTCTGTGAACAGGCCGAGCCCCATGATCAGGTACCCGATCTGGCTGACGATGTGGAACGCGAGCAGCCGCCGCACGTCCATCTGCGCGACCGCGCCGAGCACGCCGGTGACCATCGTGAAGGCGCCGAGCACGAGGAGGACGACGTGCGTCGTCGCCGTGTCCTGCGTGAACACGAGGGTGAAGACGCGGATGAGCGCGTAGACGCCGACCTTCGTGAGCAGGGCGGAGAACAGGGCGGTCACGACGACCGGAGGCGTGTGATATGAAGCCGGCAGCCAGAAGAAGAGCGGAAACATCGCCGCTTTGATCCCGAAAGCGATGAGAAACAACAACGCGACGGCCGTCATCACGTCGCGCGGCAGCGCCGGCACCCGCAGCGAGAGGTCCGCCATGTTGAGCGTGCCGGCGACGCCGTAGAGGATCCCGACCGCCGCGAGGAAGAGCGCCGACGACAGCAGGTTCAGCGTCACGTAAGGGATCGCGCCCTCGAGCTGGCGCCGTTCGCCACCCAACGTGATCAGTACGAACGACGCGATCAGCAAGACCTCGAACCAAACGTACAAGTTGAACAGGTCGCCGGTGAGGAAAGCGCCGTTGACGCCCATCAGCAGCAGGTGAACCAAGCCGTAGTAGCCGAACCGCAGTCGCGGCTCGTCGATCGTGCCGGCGCTGAAGATCGTGGTCGCGCACGCGACCACCGCGGCCATCAGGACGAGGATGGCGCCGAAGAGGTCAGCAGCGATCGTGATGCCGAACGGCGCCGGCCATCCGCCGATCTGCGCGATCGCCGGGCCCGACTCCCAAACGTGCGCGAACAGGGTAATCGCGACCGCCAACAGCGCGCCCGCCCCGCCGATGCCGATCGCGTACTGGGCGGCGAGCGACCGGCGAGCGGCCAGGCATCCGAGGGCGCAGATGAGCGGCACGAGGATCGGCAAGACGGGGAAGATGTTCACGCGTCGGCGCCTCGCATCTGGTCGAGATCGTCCGTTTCGGCGGCTTGGTGGGCGCGCTTCAACAACACGATCGCGAACGCGAGCGTGCCGAACCCGATGACGATCGCCGTCAGAATGAGCGCTTGCGGCACCGGATCGGAGAATGGCGAACTAGGCGCGGTCGCGTAGACGGCGACGAGCGGCGCTTGGCCGCGTACCGGCCGCCCGGCCGCGAAGATCAATACGTTCGCCGCTTGCCCGAGCAGCGACAATCCGAGGATCAGCCGCATGAGACTGCGGCGCATCAACAAGTACAGTCCCGCGGCGTACAATCCTCCGGCGGCAATCGCGAGCGCCAGCGTCATCTACTCTTCCGCCAACGCGAAGAAGATCGTCAGGACGACGCCGACCACGGCGAGATACACGCCCAAGTCGAACAGGAACGGCGTTCCCAGCTTGCCAAGAACGGGCAGCGCGTGCGGGTGCCAGATACCCGTCATGAAGTCGCCGCCGGTCAGCGCACGCGGTAGTCCGCTCGCCAGCGCCACGGCCACGCCAACCCAGCCGATGTCGCGAGGATCAACGCGCAACGCGCGCCGCGCGCTCCCCACTCCGTCGGAAACGGCGTACAGGGCGAACGAAGCGGCCGCGACCAGCCCGCCGACGAATCCGCCCCCCGGTTCGTTGTGCCCACGAATGAGCAAGAAGACGGAGAAGATGAGGAGCAACGGCAGCAGGAAACGCGTCGCCGTCGACAGGATGACGGAGGTCATCGGCGCCCCGTTCCACGGGACTTCGTGTCGTGGGGCCGCAGCCGCATCAGCGCGTACACTCCGAAGGCCGCGCAGACGAGCACGGTGATCTCGCCGAGCGTGTCGAGCCCGCGAAAGTCGACGAGGATCACGTTCGCGAGGTTGCGTCCTTGCGCTTGCGGCACGCTCGCCTCGGCGAAGTAGGGCGCGATCCGCGAGGCGTGCGGCTGCGCCAGCGCCACCATCACGAACGCCGCCATGGCCAGACCGGCGGTGCCGGCCATCACCGCGTCTCGTAGACGCGTCGAGGTTGGTGAAAAGCCGCGGAACCGAGGAAGGCGATAGAGCACGAGGACGAACAGCACGACCGTCAACGTCTCGATCGCGAACTGGGTGATCGCTAGATCGGGTGCACCAAACAGTAAGTACACGGTCGCCACTCCATAGCCTACGACGCCGAGCCCGGTGATCGCCGCGAGCCGCGACGTGGCGGTAGCGGCGGCGATCGCCCCTGCGAGAATCGTGGCGACGACGGCGACGTCCAGCGGCTGGAGTTCGCGCAGCGACGCCGGATGCGTGCCGCTGGGCATGCTCGGGCCGACCAGCGCCGCGATCGCCGCGGCCGCCGTGCCGCGTGCGCCCAACGTCGCGGCCGCGGCGGCGATAACCGCCAAGAGCAGGACGCCAACGTAGGAGCGCAATCGACCGGTCTGCAGCAGCCGGGTTTGCACCGCCGACAGCCTCGTCATGCCGACCAGGCTGGCTTGGAAAAGGCTGGCCGGACCCAACGGCGCGAGCCGATCGAGGGGCGTGAGCATGCGCCGGATCGCGTTCCAGGCGATGTACAGCGCCAGGCTCGCGCCGATCGTGGCGACGCTCCAGACCAGCGCGGCGTTGACCCCGTGCCACAGCTTCAGCGACACGGGCGAGGACTTCCCGAGCACGGCCGCGGCCGCTGGACCAATGATCTGGTTGCCGACCCACGGCGCCGCGCCGCCGACGACGACGCCCAGGACCGCGAGCGTCAGCGCGCCAGCCCAGAGACCGATCGGCGGGTCATGCCGCGTCTTCTCGTGCCTGCCGTAGGGCGGCTTGCCAGCGCCTTTCCCGCCGGCCCAGTGTTTGCCGGGCCCCCCGGGCGAGGCCACAGGGCCGCCCACGAAGGGCCGGATGCCGGCGATGAACGCGACGGCGCCGCTGGCGGCGTTCGCGAGGAGCGCGACGGCCATCCACGCGACGGCTGCGTTCGGCGCCGCAAGCAGCGCTTCGTAGGCGACCTCCTTGGCCAGGAAGCCGCCGAACGGCGGCAGCCCCCCCGTTGAGGCCGCCGCGAGCACGCCGGCGACGGC
>VGFF01000153.1 GCA_016868955.1 Armatimonadota bacterium | reverse complement strand
GGCCCCGCGGGAGGGGGGGGGGGGGGGGGGGGGAGGGAAGCGAAATGCTTCCCTCCCGGTGGTCTCACGTCATGCGTCGTCCGCGTCGGACGGTGTTACATCATCGGCGGCGTCGGCATCGCAGGCCCGCCGCCGTCCTCATCAGGCTTGTCGACGACGATCGCTTCCGTCGTCAACAGCAGCGACGCCACCGATGCCGCATTCTGCAGCGCCGACCGCGCGACCTTCGCGGGATCGACGATGCCGGCCTTCAGCAGATCCTCGTACGCGCCCGTGAGCACGTTGTAGCCGCGCCCCTCGGGCAGGGCCTTGACCTTCTCGACGATGATCGAGCCCTCTTGGCCGGCGTTGACCGCCAGCGTGCGGAGCGGATCCTCCAACGCTTTGCGGACGATCGACGCGCCGGTCGCTTCGTCGCCAGCGAGCTTCAGCCCGTCGATCGCCTTCTGCCCGTAGATCAACGCGACGCCGCCGCCGGGCACGATGCCCTCTTCGACCGCGGATCGCGTCGCCGATAACGCGTCCTCGACGCGCGTCTTCTTGTACTTCATCTCGGTCTCGCTGGCCGCGCCGATGCGGATGACGGCGACGCCGCCGACGAGCTTGCCGAGACGCTCCTGCAGCTTCTCGCGATCGTAATCGGAGTCGGTGTCTTCGATCTGCTTGCGGATCTGACCGATCCGCTTCTCGATGTCGGCCTCCTGGCCGGCGCCGCCGACGAGGACCGTCTCTTCTTTCTTGATGCGTATCTGGCGGGCGCGGCCGAGCTGGCCGACGTCCGTGTTCTCCAGCTTCAGGCCCAGCTCTTCGGAGATCACCGTGCCGCCGGTGAGGATCGCGATGTCCTCGAGGATTGCTTTGCGGCGCTCGCCGAACGCCGGCGCCTTGACGGCTGCGACGTTCAACGTGCCGCGCAGCTTGTTGACGACGAGCGTCGCCAGCGCCTCCCCTTCGACGTCCTCGGCGATGATGATGAGCGGGCGCCCGCTCTGCACGGTGCGCTCGAGAACCGGCAGCAGATCCTTGACGGCCGAGATCTTGCGGTCGGTGATGAGGAGAAACGGCTCTTCGTGCACGGACTCCATCTTCTCGGCGTCGGTGACGAAGTACGGCGAGATGTAGCCCTTGTCGAATTGCATGCCCTCGACGATCTCGACGGTCGTCTCGATGCCCTTCGACTCCTCGACCGTGATGACGCCGTCTTTGCCGACCTTATCCATGGCGTCGGCGATGATCTTACCGATGTCGGCGTTGTTGGCGGAGATCATCGCGACGTTCTCGATCGCTTCCTTAGTCTCGACGGGCTTGGCGATCTTGTGGATGTGCGCGACGACGGCTTCGACGGCCTTGTCGACGCCGCGCTTGAGGCCGAGCGGATTGGCCCCGGCGGCGACGTTGCGCAGGCCGTCGCGGATGATGCCCTGCGCGAGGATCGTCGCTGTCGTCGTGCCGTCTCCGGCGACGTCCGAGGTCTTCGTCGCGACTTCGCGGACGAGCTGGGCGCCGGCGTTCTCGAACGGATCCTCGAGCTCGATCTCCTTGGCGACGGTTACGCCGTCATGGGTGATCGTCGGCGATCCGAACTTCTTCTCGAGGACGACGTTTCGGCCCTTGGGGCCGAGCGTGATCTTGACCGCGTCCGCGAGCTTATTGACGCCGCGCTCCAGAGCGCGACGCGCGTCTTCATCGAACCTGAGTTCCTTCGGCATCGTGGGTCACCTCTCCCTTGGGGTCTGCGCGGCTACTTCTCCACGATGGCGAGGATGTCGCTCTGGCGAAGGACGAGCACCTCTTCGTCGCTCATCTTGAACTCCGTGCCGGCGTACTTTGCGTACAACACGCGGTCGCCTTTCTTGACGTCCATGGGCATGCGCTCGCCGTCCTCGTCGAAGGCGCCGGGACCCACCGCGAGAACTTCGCCCTGCTGCGGCTTCTCCTTGGCGGTATCGGGCAAGACGATGCCGCCCTTCGTGCGCTCCTCCTCCTCTAGAGGCTTGACGATCACGCGGTCCCCAAGAGGCTTCAGTTTCATGGGTCGATTCCTCCCTGACGATGTGGTTTGTGCTGATTGGCCGTTTGAGTTTAGCACTCGGGATAGTCGAGTGCTAAGTCCTTCAACATAGTAGGGACTGCCGCCGCGGCCGGCAAGTCGAAGTCGGCAAGGATTTTAGGAGGAGCGGCCCGGTTCGGGGGCGGCGAGGGGGAGCTCAGCCCAGGCGTCCAGGTCCCACCCCGACCTCTCGCCGCGCGCGAGGCGAGCCGCCCCGGCGGCCGCGATCATGGCGGCGTTGTCCGTGCACAGCGCCGGATGCGGCACTCGAAACGGGACGCCGGCGCGCGTGGCGACCGCTGCGAGCGCCTGGCGCAACAGGCGATTGGCTGCAACTCCCCCGGCCAGCACCAACGCGGCCGGGCGATGCCCTTGCGCGGCGCGCTCGGTCTGCCCCCGCAGGTGCGCGACGACCGCCGCTTGGAAGGAAGCCGCGATGTCGGCGGGATCGTAGGTCTTGGCCGCCACGGCCCGGGCCACCGCCGTCTTCAAGCCGCTAAAGCTGAAGTCCAGCGAGCCGTCGCCGGGTCGCGGCACCGGCAGTGGCACCTTGGACGCCTCGCCGCCGGCGGCGAGGCGATCGATCGCGGGCCCGCCCGGATAACCGAGATCGAGGAGGCGCGCCACTTTGTCGAACGCCTCCCCGGCCGCATCGTCACGCGAGCGCCCCAGGCGCCGGTACTTCCCGGGGGCAGGAATCCACAGCAAGTCGCTGTGCGCGCCGGAGACGACGAGCGCGAGCGCCGGCAGCAGCAGCGGGCCGTCCGCGAAGATCGTGGCGTATAGGTGCCCTTCGACGTGGTTCACGCCGATCAACGGCCGATCGGCACGGTGGGCGAACGCCTTCGCGAACGCGACGCCGACCGCGAGCGCGCCGACGAGGCCGGGACCGCACGTCACGGCGATGCCGTCGAGTTGATGCGGGGAGGCGCCGGCGGTCGACAAAGCTTCATCGACGAGCGGCGCCAGGCGTTCGATGTGACGGCGCGACGCCAGCTCCGGAACGACGCCGCCGTAGCGATCGTGCAGGTCGATCTGCGAAGCGATCAGGTTCGCGCGGATGACCGTCCCTTGCACGACGGCAACGGCGGTCTCGTCGCACGAGGTCTCGATGCCGAGGACGAGGCGTTCGGAGCTTGTCACGGCGCGCTAACCGGCGGGCTCGGAAAGGCGGAGCGAATCCTTCAATTCTTGGAATCGCTCCTTGAACGGGCTCTCCCACAGGTTGCCGGTCCACATGATCAGCGCGTCTTCGCCGTTGTCGGTGTAGTACCGCTTGCGGACGTGGACCTCGCGGAATCCGTATTTCTTGTACAACGCCTGGGCAGCCACGTTTGATTTGCGGACCTCGAGGGTCAGCCAGAGTCCGCCGCGCGACCGCGTCTCCTCGATCAACGCCACGAGGAGGCGCTCGCCGATGCGCCGGCGACGCTGCGTCGGATCGACGGCGATCGTCGTGACGTGCGCTTCCTCAAGGATGACCCACATCCCGGCGTACCCGACGATTTCCGGACCGTCGCGCGCAACCAGGTAGCAGGCGACGCGGTTCTCCCGCAGCTCGTGCCGATAGGAATCGTGCGGCCACGGCGTGGAGAAGGAGGCGCGTTCGATCTCCATGACGCACGGCAGGTCATCCATGGTCATGGCCTCAATGCGAAGCGTCGTGCCGTCTTCCATGGCGGATCAGCGCTTCGTGGGCGTCGCGGCCGATTCCTCGCCGTTAGCGCGCGCCCGGAATCGCGGCACGCGCCCGTATCCGGGCAACAGCGCCGGCGCGGGCGTCGGACCCTCCGTTCGCAGCAACCGTTCCCCAAGACGGCCGACATGCGCGGCGCGGGGTGTCCACATCGAATCAGGGAGGATTCGCGCCCGGGGCAGCGACGCATCGAAGACCGCTCGGTAGGCGCGCAGCCCATCGCCGAGCAACATCGCCTCCTCGCCGTCCGCGACCGCTTCGGAAAGGCAGTCCGCGGCTTCCGCAGGCGGGCACGTCGTCTCGGCAATGAGCCGCCGCGCCGCGCCGTCAACCCATACGAACGCGGCGAACGCGACCTCGCCGCGCCGGGCGTCGAGGATCGGCACGGTGATGCCGACACGGGGCGC
>VGFF01000152.1 GCA_016868955.1 Armatimonadota bacterium | reverse complement strand
ATCGGCGGTCGCTTTGGACCCGTCACGGAACGTCATTTCGATCATGCCGTTCTTGTCGTCGAGCCCGGCAAGGCACTTGTTGTACTGGATGGTTCCGGGCTTGAGCACGGCGGCGAGCTCGACCTGGAGGTCGCCGCGGTGCAGGATCATGTGCGGCGCGCCGTAAAGTTCTTCCCAATACCGCATCGGGTAGGAGAAATAGACCCGGCCGGTGTCCCATTCGCGGCTCAACCAGCTGTCGAGCACCATGCCCGACGTCTTGAGCTGCTTTTCGAGGCCGAGTTTGATCAGGATGCGGGTGGTGTTGGCGAACAGGTTGATGCCCGCGCCGAGGCGGGCGAGCTGCGGCGCCTGCTCGTAGACGATCGGATCGTAACCCGATCGCTGCAGGAGGATCGCCGCGGTCAACCCCCCGAGGCCGCCGCCGACGATCGCGATACGCGGTTTGGACGACATGCGGCGGCGACTACTGCGGCCGCTGACCGAGCGAGCGGAGGTAATTCGTCGTCTCGGCCTCGGACACGACGTCGCCGTACTTGGCGTTGATATCGAACAGATTGGCCTCGTGGGGGGAGGGATGACGATCGCCGACCGCTTCCCGCACGACCATGGTCCGGAATCCCGAAGAGCATGAATCGACCGCGGTCGCGCGGACGCACCCGCTGGTTGAAACCCCGGTCAGGATCACGGTATCGACGCCGTGCGACGTCAGCATCGGCGCGAGCGGCGTGCCGAAAAACGAACTCGCATACTTTTTCGTGAGAACGATGTCCTCGGGCCGCACCTTGAGGCTCGGCGGAAAATCGCCGAGCGGGTTGTCTTCCTCGAAACACATCAACGCGATCCGAATCTTCTTGAAGAAGGCGCCGCCATCGATGCCGCCGCGCTTGTACTCGACCCGAGTGAGAATGACCGGAATCGACGCCTTGTGCGCTTCTTCACGGAGCCGGAGCGACGCTTCGAGCGATTCCTGGAACCGCGGATGATAAAGCGGCGATCCTTCGCGAAAGTAGGCCTCGACCAGATCGATTAGGACCAACGCCGGCTTCGTACCGAAACCGATCTGGCCGTTGAAGCCGGTATCGCCGTAGTTCGCGTCCAGGGCTTCAATCGCTTCGCTGCTCATCGCGCCTTCTCCATCGGTCGTGTTGGTACGGTTCGGTAGCTACTCGGCGGCCCGCTTGAACCCCGGCACAGCTTGATCGGCGGGCACGACGACCCCTTCTCTCACCATCTCCTCGCCATCGAGCAGCACGGAACAGCGCCGGAGCGGGATGTCCATGTGGCACGCCGTATTGCGCGAGCCGCCGGCTTCGGTGTTGGGGCCGGTCGAAAACAGGAAGCCGCCGTAATAGGCGCGGCCGTCGATGCCGATCGATTCGGCTTTATCGTAAAGCCCGAGCGCGCTCCACTTCGCGCGCGGCTGCAGGCCCCAGCCGATGTGCGAGATCGCGAACACTTCCGGGTCGTCGAACGTCTTCATGTAGTCCTCGAGGTACTCGGCGTCGAAGCCGCCCGAGAACTTGGTGATGTAGCCGTCCTTGACGTCGAGCGTGACTTTGGATTGGGCGTAGGACTTGAACGGGAAAATGATGTCGCCGACGTCGATCACGATCTTGCCGCGCGCCGTGCCTTCGTTGGGCCAAGTGAACAGGAAGCCGCTCGGCCAATGATCCCAGCGGCCACGCTCCTCCGCGAAGCCGTACTCGGAGACCGTCGGATACTGCCCGACGCTGCAAACGAACTCCGTCCCGGCCTTCGAGCGAACTTCGAACTTCTTCGCCTTCTGCAGGCGTTTCGCGGCGGCCGTGACGCGGCGCTTGTCGTCCTCGGTCGGCAGCAGGCGCGCGAGAATCTCCGGCGGCTCGACTACGAGCAGGATGCGCGATCCGTTCTTCAGCATCTCGGTCTGCTCGGGCGAATGCAGCAGCAACATGGTATCGACCACCAGGTCGGCACCGGCCAGCGCCTGCTGCGCGGCCTTGTGCCCGGAGAGCGGGGTATCGCCGACGTAAGCGGTCAGATCGTTGCCCATCGCCGATGCATGATTCGTCGTCGGCAGCTCGACCGCGTAGACCTTCGCCCCGAGGCGCTGCGCGGCTTCCATCGCCGCCCACGCCAGTTTGGGATTGGAGTAACTGCTTTTCAGCACCGCGACCGACTGCGTTGCGTCGACGCGCGACAGCCGCAACACATGCTCGAACATATTGAGTAGTTCGTTATCTCCGACCGGCATCGTCGTTCTCCGTCGCTTTGAGATTCAACCCTTGTCCGGAAGCGGTTATCGGGCCCCGCGGACACCCAGCGTAGCGCGAAATCCCGCTCGACAATACTCAACGGCAGCTTTTTTCACCTATAGTAGAATGTACGGACATTGGCAACTGGCGCGGGAGCTATGGCAGGCCGGACGCCGATCGACCAAGGCTCTTCCCTTGAGCCCGCGAAGTCTGGCATGAGGTCCGACGGACAGGGCCCCGGTCGCGGCCGCGGGCGGACCGCGCCGACCACAAATCTGAGGACGAATATGGCAAGCGCAAAACCTACCTATGTCGGCACCGCGGTGCCGCGCCGCGAGGATGAGCGGCTGTTGCGCGGCAGAGCCGCGTTCGTCGACGACCTGCCCGAACCGGCCGGGACTGTATTCCTCGCATTCCTGCGAAGCCCTTACGCCCATGCCCGCATCAAGTCGATCGACGTCAGCAAGGCCAAGGCCGCGCGCGGCGTGGTCGATGTCTTCACCGGCGCGCTGTTCGCGGCGCGGACGGAGCCGATGGTGTCGCCAACCCTCAAGGGGCAGCCGCTCTTGATCCGGCCGAACATGGCGGTCGATGTCGCGCGCCACGTCGGCGAAGCCGTGGCTGTCGTCGCGGCTGAAAGCCCGTATTTAGCCGAAGACGCGGTCGAGTTGATCGAAGTCGACTACGAGCCGCTACCGGCCGCGCTCACGATCGAGCAGGCGTTGGCGGCGGCGGCGCCGCGGGTCCACGACTATCTGCCAAGCAATCATGTATTCAATCTCAAGCATGTCGTTCCCGGCACCGACGAGGCTTTCGCCGGCGCCGCGCACGTCCTCGCGGATCGGTTCTCGAGCGCGCGCGTCTCGGCGGTGGCGATGGAGACGCGAGGGTTCCTGACCCAGTTCGACGCCGGTACGAACAAGCTGCGTCATTATTCGACCGCACACATGCCGCACAAGATGCGGTGGGAGATCGCGGAAGCGCTGGGGCTGCCCGAGAAGAACGTCCAGGTGATCACGCCGCACATCGGCGGCAGCTTCGGCATGAAGGTTCCGACCCGCGCCGAGGACGTGGTCGGCGCCGTCATCGCGCGTGAGACCGGTCGCGCGGTCAAGTGGGTGCAAGACCGCCAGGAGGACCTGTCGCTCATGCACGGGCGCGAGTTTCGCTTTGATGTCGACATGGCGTTCGACGAAAAGGGTACGATTCTGGGCGTCAAGCTCAACGCGGTCGTCAACATCGGCGCCTACCCGTTATGGATCGCGACCGCCGGCATCGATGCCGGCGGCGCCGGGCATCACATGATGGGGCCCTACCGGATCAAGCACTACGCCTACGACGTGTCGTCGGTCGTCACCCACACGGCGCCGGCGGCACCCTATCGGGGCGTCGCCGGTCCGATCTGCACGTTCGCGACCGAAACGCTGCTCGAGCAGATGGCGGCCAAGCTCGGCATCGACCCGATCGAAATGCGGCGCCGCAATCTCCTGACCGCCGCCGACCTTCCCTACACCAACGCGGTCGGCGTCATCCATGACACGGCGAGCCATCTCGAGTGTCTCGACCGGGCGCTCGCGCAAATCGGGTACGACGAGTTCAAGCGCACCCACTCGGGCAAGCTCGGACCCGACGGCAAGTATCGCGGGATCGGCATCGCCTGCATGACCGACCACACCGGACAGGGGACTTCGATCACGCGCTCGCGCGGCCAGGCGTCGCGCTGGCCGGGCTACGACGGCGCCTCGATCCGGATGGAGCCGGACGGCAAGGTCATTGCCTACGTCAGTTTCGGGAGCCAAGGGCAGGGCCACACCACCGTCTTCGCCCAACTGATCGCCGACCATCTCGGGATGCCGATCGAGCACGTCACCGTCGAGCAGGGCGATACCGCAACGATGCCGTTCGGGTCCGGTTCCGGCGCGAGCCGGGCCGCGGTCGTCGGCGGCGGTGCCGTCGTCAAGGCGAGCCTCCGGGTGGCTGAAAAGCTCA
>VGFF01000151.1 GCA_016868955.1 Armatimonadota bacterium | reverse complement strand
GCGAGTCCTACGCGACCGCGATCGCGATCTGCGAGGGTCCCGACCGCGAGGATGCCTCGTGAAGCTGCCGACGGTCGCGCAGATGCGTGATCTGGAGCGCCGTGCATCGGATGATGCGGGCTTGCCGACACTCGTGTTGATGGAGAATGCGGGGCGGGCGACGGCGCAGGCGGTGCAGCGCGTTCTCGGAGGGGCGCGGAGCCGCCGCGTCGTCGTCGTCTGCGGAAAGGGGAGTAACGGTGGCGACGGATTGTGCGCCGCGCGCCACCTGCGTAACGCGAACGTACCGGTGCGCGCAGTGTTGCTGGCGCGCGACCAGGACGTCAGCGGCGACGCCGCCGTGAACCTGCGCGCGTTGCGGGCGGCCGGCGTCGAGGTCGACAACCTCGTCGGCCTCGCCGATATCGCGCTGCGATCCGTGTTGGCCGGCGCCGATCTGATCGTGGACGCCTTGTTCGGAACGGGCATGCGCGGCCCGGCGGTCGGAATTCCGGCGCGGACCATCGACGCGATGAACGAGTACGGCGTGCCGATCCTCGCGATCGACGTGCCCTCCGGATTGGACGCCGACACCGGCCGCCCGAAGGGCCCTTGCGTGCGGGCAACGGCGACGGTGGCGATGGGGCTTCCGAAGATCGGCACGATCGTCTATCCCGGCGCTTCCTATTGCGGCACGCTGTTCGTCGGCGACATCGGCATCCCTCACGCGCTGGCGGCGCAGATCGGCGACGCGCCGGAGCTCGCGACCGCGGCGCGCGTGCGCGGATTGCTGCCCGCCCGCGCGCCCGACACCCACAAGGGGGCGTGCGGGCGCGTGCTCGTCATCGGCGGTTCGCGCCGTTACCCAGGCGCGCCGCGGCTCGCGGCGCTGGGCGCGCTGCGGTCTGGCGCCGGTTTGGTCCGCATCGCCGTACCGGAATCGATCTACGCGCCGGTGAGCGCGTCGTTGTGGGAAGCGATGCCCAGCGGATTCCCCGATCTCGACGGTGCGCTGGCTGCCGCGTCGCTGCCGGCGCTGCTCGCGCTCGCGAGCGAGGCCGACGCCGTCGCGCTCGGCCCGGGAATGTCGCTCGACGGGGGCGTGCCAGACATCGTCCGTGGATTCATCGCGGCCTGCGACCGTCCGATGGTCGTCGACGCCGACGCGATCAACGTGTTGAGCGGACACCACACGGCGCTGCGCGACGCGAGGGCGCCATTGATCCTGACGCCGCACCCCGGCGAACTCGCGCGCCTGCTCGGCGTCGCCACTTCCGAGATCCAGCGTGGGCGCGTGCAGAGCGCGCATTCCGCGGCGCGGCTCGCCGGCGCGGTCGTCGTCCTCAAGGGCGCCCGCACGGTCGTGGCCGATCCGGCCGATGCCATTCGCGTCATAGCCGCCGGCAACGCCGCGATGGCGTCCGGCGGCATGGGCGACGTGTTGACCGGGGTGATCGCCGCGCTCGTCGGTCAAGGTCTGGCGCCGTTCGATGCCGCGTGGGTCGGCGCGTATTTGCACGGCGCGGCCGGTGATCGCCTCGCGCAGACCCGCGCCGACCGCGGTCTGCTCGCCCACGAGGTCGCGAATCTGCTCCCCGAAACGGTGCGGGCCGTTCACGATGCCGCGATTCCGTCCCCGATCATCGAACTGAATGCGTTCCGCGTGGCTTGAGATCGACCGGGCCGAGATCCGCGCAAACGTCGTGTCGGCTCGCGAGCGGCTCCCCGCGACGACGGCGCTTATGGTCGTTCTCGAGGCTGCGAGAGGCACGATCGTGCACGAGATCGTCACGTGCCTCGCCGCCCGGCTTCCTCGCCGCTACGTGAAGTAAACGGTGCGAGTCGTCCCGTTCGGCGACGCCGCGGTTTCGTTCGCGTTCGAGCCGCGCATCGAACCCGAGACCCTGGCGCGGGTCGAGTCCGTGGACCGCGCGCTGCGCGACCTGACGGGCGTCATCGAGACCGTACCGGCGTACGCGTCGGTTCTGGCGCTGTACGATCCCGCATCTATAAGCACCGAGGCGCTGGCGCAAACTGCCCGCCGAGCCGACGCGTCGACGCCGGAGACGGTCGATGGACGACTCCACGAGATTCAGGTCGCCTACGGCGGCGCCGACGGCCCGGACCTCGGCGACGTCGCAGCCTGGGCCGGCTTGCCCGAGACGCAAGTCGTCGACTTGCACGCCGGCGACGAATACCTCGTGTACATGGTCGGGTTCACGCCGGGCTTCCCGTACCTGGGGCTCGTGGCCGAATCTATCGCGGCGCCGCGGCTTCCCCGACCGCGCGCGCGCGTCCCCGCGGGCTCCGTCGGCATCGCGCGGCGCCAGACCGGCATCTATCCAGCCTCGACGCCGGGCGGTTGGCGGTTGATCGGGCGGACGACGGTGCGATTGTTCGATCCGCGTCGGGCGTGTCCGGCGCACCTTTCCACAGGCGACCGCGTTCGGTTCGTGCCAACCGTACCAGATGCATTGCCATCGCCCGATCCGTTGACCAGACCGGCGGAAGTGGCCCACGATTCGTGGCCTGCGTTCGCCGTCGTTCGCGCGGGCGTCTTCTCGACGGTGCAAGATCGCGGACGGGACGGTGGACGTCGGTTCGGCGTGCCACCCGCCGGCGTCATGGATCGCAGCGCCCAACACAACGCGAACGTCGCGGTCGGCAATGCGCCGGGCGCCGCCGTCTTGGAATTCGCATGGCCGGCCCCCGTGTTGACGGCGCTGCGCCGTGTCGACGTTGCGATCGCCGGTGCGAATTTCGGACCGGAGGTCGACGGCGCGCCCGTGCCGCGGGACGATCGAACCGACGTCGCGATGACCACGATCGGGCGCGGCAGTACCCTGCGGTTCCGTGCGCCGCGATCGGGGTTCTGGGGCTACCTCGCGATCGGCGGCGCATTCGCGGTCGAGTCGATCCTCGGCAGCGCGTCCACGCTCGTGCGCTCGGGATTCGGAGGGCACGATGGTCGACCGCTGCGCGCCGGGGACGTCCTGCACTCCGGCCGGTTGCCGTGGGCCACGCCCCCGGCCCCGACGATCGTTGAACCGCGGCGCGCGATCCGGTTGCGGCCCGGTCTGCACGTCGATCAGTTTCCGGCCGGTGCACTGGAGCGGTTCGCGAGTGCAGCGTACCGGATATCGACGCGCAGCGACCGGTCGGGTTATGGACTCGCGGGGGATCCCATCGCGCATGACGGCCCCGGAGAGATCCTCTCGGAAGGCATGCTGCCCGGCGCGGTCGAGATCCTGCCCGACGGCCAGCCGATCGTCCTTATGCCGGACGGCCCCGTCACCGGCGGCTATCCGGTGCTGGCCGTGGTCACTGCCGAGGACCTAGGGAACCTGGCGCAACATCGCCCCGGCGACCCGATCCGGTTTGTTATCGTTTAGGGCATGAAAAACGCAAGCCCGCGGATCGGTGTGACGTGGTGTGGAGATTTCGGTAAGCAAGGTCTCTACGAGCGCGCGATCGCAGAAGCCGGGGGGTGGGCCGTGCCGGATCCATCCGGAAGACGCGGGCGCGATGACGACGGACGTTGCCGTCTTGGATGGATTGCTGCTGACCGGCGGCGACGACGTGGACCCGCGATGGTACGGACATATCCTCAGGACGGACGAGGGTCTGCACCAACGCGTCGAAGTCGACGCCGCGCGCGACGCGCTGGAGATCCCGCTCGCGCGCGCGGCGCTCGCCGCCGAGCTGCCGTTGCTCGCGATCTGCCGCGCGATCCAGGTGCTCAACGTCGCGGCCGGCGGCGCGCTCGTGCAGGACACGATCTTCCTCGGATTGCCCGCGGACGCGCACGATCAAACGAGGCGCCGTCCGATTCTCGCGACGGGCACTCCGGCGCGCGCCGTGCGCTTGCGCGGCGGTAGCCGTATCGCGGGGATCGGTGCGGCGCCGGCGACCGGCGTGAACTCGTTTCACCACCAAGCATTGGGACTGATCGCGGACGGGTTCGAAGTCACCGCGATCGCGCCCGCGACGGTGTGGACGACCGCCGCGTACGGCATAGATCCGGACTTCAAGGAAGCGATCGCGTTCGCGGTGCTCGCGGCCGAGCACGCCTGAGGGCTACCCGGCAACCTGCCGTCGGCGACAGGGGCGAGGCGCCGCGTCATCCTCGGCGACTTCACCCCTGGAACGTAGGGGCGCGACCCCGGTTCGTCGTCGGTTCCTTGCCGCAACGATGAGCGCCGCGCTACGGTAGATGGAGATGCGTGGCCTCGCGGCAGTCGCCGTCCTCAGTTTCGCCCTTACGGTCCCGCTG
>VGFF01000150.1 GCA_016868955.1 Armatimonadota bacterium | reverse complement strand
CGGCGGCCCGCTTCGCCGAGCACGCGATCCAGACGTCGGTCGCGTCACAGAGCTTCCACAACTCGTACGCGGCGGCGACATCGTGCATCAACGCCCTCGTCAGCGCCGTGGCAACGCGGGCCCGCCTCCGCGTGTCGCGCACGCTGCGCGAGGTCGACGAGATCCTGCCCGAAGGCTACTTCGAAGGACCATAGCGCCCGCAGCACGGACGAAAAGGAGAGTGCGATGACCATTCATCTGACCCACGCGAACACCTACGATGGCGGCGTCCGAGGCCGCTGGCGCGACGCGACCGTCGTCGTCGACGGCACGCAGATCACCGGCATCTTCGAACCGGGCGCGGCGCCGGCCCCGGCGGCCGGCGACACCGTGATCGACCTCACCGGCAAGACGCTCATGCCGGGATTGTTCAACTGCCACGCCCACCTCGGCTGGGACGGCTACGGCGACCTACAAGAGCAATCGGAAGAGGCGGCGCAGCATCCCGTGCGCGCCGGCCTGCGCTGCGCGTACGACCTGCGCGGCTGTCTGGAGGCCGGAGTCACGACGATCCGCGATCTCGGCGTCCATCACACGGGGCTGGCGTCGCGGAACATGGTGCGGCGGGGCATCATCGCCGGGCCGCGCGTGATTCCGTCGGCCGCGGCGATCGCCTGCACGGGTGGCCACACCTGGTGGGCCGTGCGACAAGCGGATGGGCCCGTCGACTGCCGCCGAGCCGTGCGCGAACAGATGCGCGCCGGCGCGGAGTGGATCAAGGTCATGGCGAGCGGCCACGAACCCCAGGAGTTCACAGACGAAGAGATACAGGCGATGGCGCACGAGGCCCACCTGCACGGCCTTCCGATCACCGCGCACGCCACGTACGATCCGAGCGCGCGCGCCTGCGTGCTCGCCGGATTCGACAGCCTCGAGCACGGCGGCAACTATGCGCCGGACGTCGAGGACCTCATCGTCGAGCGGGGCGTCTGGATCACGCCGACGTTCTCGCCGCTGACGATGCAGGCCCGGCACGGGATCGATTGGGGCATGAAGCCGGCCGACGTCGAGCGGCGGCGCAAGACGCTGGAGAACCCGGTGCGGTTGCTCGGTGTGGCGCGGCTGCGCAAGAAAGGCGCGAAGCTCGCGTTCGGCACCGACTCCGGCAGCCCGGTCGTTCCGCACAACGACATCGTCTCGGAAATGGAAGCGCTGTTGGAGTTCGGCGTCTTCGAGAAGGTCGAGCAGATCCTCGAGGTCGCGACGAAGCGCAGCGCCGAGATGCTGCGCGTCCTCGACACGACGGGCACGATCGAGGCCGGCAAGCGCGCCGACCTCGCGATCGCGCACGGCGATCCGCTCACGAATCTGCAAGACCTGCGGCGCATCGACAAGGTCTTCGTCGGCGGCAAGCTCGTCGTGGACGCCGGTGCCGTCCGCCGCGGCATGTAGCCGCACCTCGTCGCGTTCAGTCGTCCCATTCATAAGGAGGCGTGTATCGTGGCACCGCGCAAGAACTGGATCGGCATTCAGATCGGCGTCATCAGCTTCGTGGACGAGGGCGTGCATTCGGTGCTGGACTCGTTGCAGGAGCGCGCGAACGTCGGGGCGCTGTTGATCTCAACCCCGTCGTGGAGCCGCGGCAACGCCGGGCGCGGCACCGATTGGTTCCCGGAGCACGGCGTCGCCGAGCCCGACAACCTGCAGGGCGGCGCGTACACGACGATCCACCCGAAGTACTACAACAACACGATCATCAAGGAGTTCAACGCGCCCGACCCGGCCTATCAGGGCTACGACGTCTTCGCGAATGTCATCCCGGAGGCCAAGAAGCGCGGCATGACCGTTTACGCGAACTACTGCGAGACGGCCGGCAACGAGATCAAGCCTTTGTGGGTGCCGAACATCGTCCACATCCTCGAGCGCGACGCCTGGGGGCGCACGGCCGCGCGCGTCTGCCTCAACCACCCCGACTACCGCGCCTGGGTGCTGTCCTACTACGAGGACATCATCCGCAGCTATCCGATCGACGGCATCTGCTGGGGCATCGAGCGCCGCAGCCCGTTGTTCAACATGGCCGAAGGCGACGTGCCGACCTGCTTCTGCCCGCACTGCCGGCGGCTGGCGCACGAGCGCGGGGTCGACGTCGAGGCGGCGATCCGCGGCTACGAGGCGTTCGAGGCGTACTTCAGAAACGCGCGCGCCGGCCATGCGCCCGACGGATACTTCGTCGAATTCATGCGCCTGTGGTTCCAGCATCCGGCCGTCATGGATTGGGAGAAGTTCTGGCTCGACAGCCACACGAGCCTGTACCAAGAGGTCTACGGCACCGTGAAGTGGCTGAATCCGAAACTCGACGTCGGCCTACACATCTGGCAGCTCATCGACACGTACCACCCGTTCCTACGCGCGCAGTACGACCTGAAGACGCTCGAGCGCTGCGCCGACTGGGTCAAGCCCGTGCACTATCACGACGCCGCCGGCTTCCGGTTCAACCGCATCGTGCAGAGCTTTACGAAGACGTTCCTCGGCGACTTCACGCCGCAGGAGGCGACGCAGTTCCTCTACAAGATCCTCAAGCTCAACGAGGCGCCGTTCGACGAGCTGCCGAAGGCCGGGTTCTCCGCCGGCTACATCCGGCAGCGCACCGAGGAGATGGTGCGGAGGTACGGCGGCAAGGTCCGCGTTTATCCCGGCCTCGGCGTCGGCGTGCAAGGCGTCGGCGGGCCGCAGAACAAGCAGATCACGCCGCAGAGCATGCGCGAGGCCGTGCGCGCGTCGTACGAGGGCGGCGCCGACGGGTTGTTGCTCAGCCGCAACTACAGCGAGACGAAGCTCGAGAATCTCGCCGCGATCGGCCAAGCGCTGCGCGAGCTCGGCATCGGCGACACGATCCCGGACGGGATCAGTCAGGTGAAGATCGAATCGGCCGGCGAATCCGCTGCGGCGGAGGGTTCGGACCGGGTATTCTGAGGAGGTTGCGCCGGCGAGCCGAGCTCGCCCTGGCCCGCCGGATGAACCCCCTACGGCAACGACCGCAAGAACGAGGAGGAAGACCACATGGACGGTTTCCGCGGCATCTACGCGATCATGGCGACGCCTTTCCATCCCGACGGCTCGATCGACGAGGCCAGCCTGCGCACGCTCGCCAAGTTCCAAGCCGATGCCGGCGTCGACGGCGTCACGATCCTCGGCATCCTCGGGGAAGCGCACAAGCTCACGGAAGCCGAGCGCCGCCGCGTCATCCAGATCTGCATGGCGGAGATCGGTTCGCGCGTCAAGGTCATCGTTGGTACGAGCGCGGCCGCGACGGATCTGGCGATCGCCTACACTAAGGAAGCGAAGGCGCTGGGCGCGCACGGCAGCATGGTCGCTCCGCCGACGAACTCCAAGAGCCTGGAAGCGGTCCGCGAGTACTACCGCCGCGTGCACGACGCCGTCGACCTGCCGATGGTCGTGCAGGACGAGCCGACGTTCTCGAACGTGATCATGCCAGCGGCGTTCCTGGTCAGCGTCTGTCAGGCGCTGCCGCGGGCGCGGACGATCAAGCTCGAGGAGTGGCCGTCGCCGTTGAAGACGGAGCAGGTGCTCAAGCAAATCGATCCCAAAGCGACGTCCGTGCTCGGCGGCATGGGCGGCGTCTACTTCTACGAGGAGCTGAACCGCGGCGCCGCCGGCACGATGACCGGCTTCGCGTTCCCCGAGATCCTCGTCGAGATCCAGAAGCGCTTCACGTCCGACGACCGGGCCGGCGCGCGCGAGATCTTCTACAAGTACGCGCCCTTGATCCGCTATGAAGGTCAGCAGGGCATCGGCCTGGCGCTGCGCAAGGAGATCCTCAAGCGCCGCGGCCTGATCGCCCACAACGGTCTGCGCCATCCGGCGATGGGGCTCGATCCGTCGTCGAACGACGAGATCACCGAATTGCTCGATTGGAGCGGCTTGACGCCGATCCTCACGCGCGTCGTCAGCGCCGCCGAGATGATGGCGCCTCCGGGGCGCGCGGCGGCGAAGCGGTGACGCTGGACGGCGAGGCGCGATGACGTCGGCCGCCGTTCCTCCCGGCGTTCTCCTCTCCGACCGAGCCCGCAATCTGCGCGGCGGAGAGGAGAGCCCGTTCCTCCGAATGATGCGGCTGGCGTCGCGGTTCGACAGCCTCATCAACCTCGGTCGCGGCGATCCCGACCTGCCGACGCCCCCGCACGTCGTCGAGGCCGCGAAGGCGGCGCTCGATCGCGGCGAAACGAAGTACACGGCGCCGGCCGGCTTGCCCGCGCTGCGCGAGGCGATCGCGAACGATCTG
>VGFF01000149.1 GCA_016868955.1 Armatimonadota bacterium | reverse complement strand
ATGCCGCGCACCGATCCGAATTCTCGGATGAGGTCGCGCTTTCGCTTCTCGCCGATGCCGGGGACCTCATCGAGGACGGAGAAGACGATCTTCCGCCCTCGCAATGTGCGGTGGTACGCGTTCGCGAATCGATGGGCCTCGTCCCGGATGCGCTGCAGTAACTGCAGCGCGCCGGCGTCCTTCGGCAGCGCCAGCGGCTCCGGGCGGTCGGCGCGAATTACCTGATCCTCGCGCTTGGCGAGCCCGATCGCCGGCATGTACTGGTTGTACTCGAAGAGCACCTCGAGGGCCGCGTTGAGCTGCCCGCGGCCGCCGTCGATCACGATGAGGTCGGGAAGGATCGACCACTTCGGCTTGACCGGCTCGTCGCGATCAAGGCGTTCTTGCTCCGCCCGCGCCTGCTCGAACCGGCGCCGCAGCGCCTCCTGAAGCATCGCGAAATCGTTCTTCCCCTCGACCGTTCGAATCTTGAAGCGGCGATACGCGTCCTTCTTCGGCAGGCCGCGCTCGAAGACCACCAACGACGCGACGGCTTCGCCCTCACCGAGGTTGGACACGTCGTAGCACTCGATGCGCCACGGCAGCTCGTCGAGGCCCAGCACCTGCTGCAGGGATCGGACCGCCGCCCCCTCCTTGCCGACGAGCCGCGACCGCTCCTGTATCAGCGCGAGGCGGGCGTTCTCGGCGGCCATCTCGATGAGGCGCCGCTTGTCGCCGCGTTGCGGAACCAAGAGCTCGACCTTCGCGCCGCGGCGTTGCGACAGCCACGTTCCGATCGTTTCCTGGCCCTCGATCGGCTCCGGAATCAAGACCTCGCGCGGCAGCCGCGTCGAGAACTCGTAGACCTGCTCGAGGAAGGTGCGCAGGACCTCGGCCGCCCCGTGCTGCGCCGCGCCGGTGAGGAGGAAGTGCTCCTGGCCGATGAGTCGCCCTGCCCGCACGAAGAACACCAGCGCGCAGGCGTCGTCGCCGTCGACGTGGACCGCGACGACGTCGCGATCGTCCTCGGCGCTCGCGGTGATCCGTTGCCGCTCCGTGATCGCCTCGATCGCGCGCAGCTGATCCCGCAGCGCCGCCGCGCGTTCGTAGGCCATCGTCTCCGAGGCCTCGGCCATCCGGTCGCGCAGCGCGGCGACGAGGTCCTCCTGCTTGCCTTCGAGGAACAACGACGCCTGCCGCACCTGGTCGGCGTACGCCTTCGCGTCGGCGCCCCAGGCGACGCAGGGCGCGCTGCACTGCCCGATGTAGTAGTCGAGGCAAGGCCGCGGCAGCCTGCGGTCGATCTCGATCTTGCACGTGCGCAGCTTGAATAACTTGCGAATCGTGCGGATCGTTCGGCTGACCAGCTTCGGCTCGTGGTAAGGATAGGGCCCGAAGTAGCCCGCACCGTCGCGCAGGACTTTCCGCGTCATGTGGATCTTCGGATAGGGCTCGTTCGTGATCTTCACGTAGGGGAACGACTTGTCGTCGGCCATCCGCACGTTGTACTTCGGGCGGTGCTGCTTGATGAGGTTCGTCTCGAGGATGAGCGCCTCGACCTCGTTGTCGCAGGAGACTACGTCGAAGTCGAAGATGCGGGCGACGAGCAGGCGCAGCTTCGGCGAAGCGTCGCCGGCGCCTTCCTGAAAGTACGATCGGACGCGATTGCGCAGCGACAGCGCCTTGCCGACGTAGATCACCTTGCCGGCATCGTCTCGCATGAGATAGACGCCGGGCTGGCGCGGCAGGACGCGCAGCTTCTCCTCGATGTTCACGATCCTCGACATGACCTCTCCATGATAACGACTCCGGACGCCCACCCCATCCGGGCCCGAGGCCGGGGCGCGGTCGCCTACAATAGGAGAGAGTCGACGCCGGTCACAGTGTACGCGCCCTCGGGCGCCGACGCAGGGGTGCGACCCGTCCTGGATTTGGGCATTCCCGCGAATTCCGCCCGGTGGAACCGGAAAGGAGACGCATGAACTCTCGGCACGCGCTCGGATGGGTCGGATTGGTGATCGTCGTCGTCTGAACGTAGTGGCTGTACGCGGCCGCGTCGACCGTCTACCCCGCGGACGACTCCGCCGAAGCCGGATTCGCGCGGGACATGAGCGTGCAGCATGCCCAGGCCGTCGAGATGGCGCACCTGATCTCGCGTCGCGCCGGCGACGAACAGCTACGCCAGGTCGCGACCGACATCGTCCTCACGCAGCAAGGCCAGATCGGGATCATGAGCGGATGGCTCGACACGTGGGGTCTGCCGCATACGGGTCGCGCCGAAGCAATGGCTGGCATGGGCATGCCGACGAGCGGCCCGATGCGTGGCCTGGCCTGCGCCGAGGAGATCGGCAGCCTGCGAACGCTGCCGGCGCCGGACGCCGAAGTCCTCTTCCTGCAGTTGATGATCCGCCACCATCAAGGCGGCGTGGCGATGGCCGACGCCGCGGCGAAGATGGCCACCCGCCCGGAGGTCGTGCGCCTGGCCAAGTCGATGGTCGCGGCGCAGTCGTACGAGACGCGGGTGATGACGAACATGCTGCGGGCCCGCAAGGCCGCGCCGGATGCACCGCTGCAGATGGGCGCGACGATGCCCGGCCACGCGCACACCCCCCCCGAGGGGATTCGACCGGGTGCTCCGCGGCGTTCCGACGCCGATGCCGGCGGCGCTCGTGATCCTCGGGGCCTTGTTCATCGCGATGGTCGCAACGCATCCGTAGCGGCAGCCGCGCTCGGCGCGGAGACGCGAAGAGGAGATGCCCGCCGGCGTCCCCTCTTCTGTTTCGTCGGTAGTTTCCGCGGCGGCGCTACTGTCCCTGGCCGAGCGAGAAGTTGATCTCCCCGTCGAACGTGCAAAGGTTCTCGATCTTGATGAACTCGAAGCCGGCGTCCGTCACGCGCTTGAGCAAATCGATGATCTGTTGGTGACGCAAGGGCGACTTGAACGGCTCGGCCAGGAATCGGCAGCGCCAGTTGTCCACGCAGTACGTCTCCGGGATCCCCTTCGGCCAGACTTTGACGCCGCGGTTCGACAGCATGTCGAGCTTCAGCTCGCCCTGCACCTTCTGCAGCGCGGCGCCGAGCTCATCGGGGCTTTGCCCGCGATGATGCAGGAAAACGTCGACGCCGATCGTCTCCTTCTTCTGGGGCGGGTTCGGACGGAAGCCCAACTTCTCCGGGTTGATCGGCGTCGGGCTGTACCTCACGACCTTCAGATGCTGCGGCACTTGCCCGACTCGCGCGGCGATCGCCTGCGCGAACTCCTTTGTCCCAACCTTCTGCTTGCTGAAGCCTTCCTTGAAGATGTCGTACGTGTGGATGCCGTCCTCGAGGGTCTTCAACCAGGCGTTGTGCATGCGCTCGGCAGCTTCGATCTGCCCGACGTACACGAGCAGCATGACGCCGGCGAGGAGAAGCCCGGACGGGTTCGCGAGGTTCTGACCGGCACGGCGCGGCGCCGAGCCGTGGATCGCTTCAAACATGGCGGCTTTCGCGCCGATGTTCGAAGAGCCGGCGAGGCCGACCGAGCCGGCGATCTGGGCTGTCACGTCGGAAAGGATGTCGCCATACAGGTTCGGCATGACGACGACGTCGAAGACCTCCGGCGTATCAGCCAATTTGGCGGCGCCGATGTCGACGATCCAGAACTCTTTCTCCAGATCCGGATACTCCTGTCCGACCTCGTCGAAGACCTTGTGGAAGAGGCCGTCCGTCATCTTCATGATGTTGTCTTTCGAGAAGCAGGTGACTTTCTTGCGGTTGTTCGCGCGCGCGTACTCGAACGCGTAGCGGACGATCTTCTCCGTGCCGGGGCGCGTGATCAACTTCAGGCACTGGTAGACGTCATCGGTCTGTCGGTGCTCGATGCCGGCATACGTGTCCTCTTCGTTCTCGCGCACGATCACGACGTCCATGCCGGGGTGCTTCGTCTTGACGAACGGCGCGTACGCGACGCAGGGCCGGATATTGGCATAAAGGCCGAGCGTCTTGCGCACCGTGACGTTGAGACTCTTGAACCCGCCGCCCTGTGGCGTCGTGATCGGCGCCTTGAGAAAGACCTTCGTCCGCAGCAACGAATCCCAAGACTCCGGCAGGATCCCGCCGCTGTGCCCCTTGTCATAGACGCTCTCGCCGATCTCGATCGTCTCGATGTCGAGGGAGGCCCCCGCTTCCTGCATCACATGCAGCGTAGCCGCCATGATCTCGGGGCCGATGCCGTCTCCTTTCGCGACGGTGATCGGAGTCTTGGTCGTCACTGCGGATGTCACGAACGATCACACTCCTCGTGCGGGGTGCTCTGCCATGTAAGGCGGAAACCCGTGTCTTTTGGCCGAACCTATTGTATTACGGCCGGGAGATCCCTGCTAAACTTGAGACGTCGTGTGGACGCCGGCACCATTTGTGCAAGACTCCTGCCTGACATGATCGTAGGCGTACTCGGTGGCGGCCAACTCGGCTGGATGCTGGGACTCGC
>VGFF01000148.1 GCA_016868955.1 Armatimonadota bacterium | reverse complement strand
GCCGTCGGCGTCGATCGTACGCCCTTCGACGTAGCCGCCCTTAACCTCCAACTTGCGGAACTGGCGGATGAAGTCCTGAATCGCCTTCGCCGGCGCCACCGGATCGTCGAACCCGATCGCGATCGCGGTCGGTCCCGTAAGGTACGGCGCCAATCCGTCAACACCCGCCTCGCCGGCGGCGATGGTCAGCAGCGTGTTCTTGACGATGTGGTACTCGGCGCCCGCTTTGCGAAGGCTGCCGCGCAACGTATCGAGCTCGGAGACTTTCAGCGACCGAAAGTCGGTCAAGACGACCGAGCGCGCTCGGTTCAACTTTTCCTTGAAATCGGCGACCGCTTGGGCCTTCTCCGCTTTCGGCATTGCCGCACACTCCCGCACAAACAAACTGGGCGCCCGCAGACAGGGGCGCCCAGGAGAGAGACTCCGTTGGTCGCGATCCTCGGCAGGCGCTCGCGCCTTCAACCGGGCGAACGCGCGCTTGCCGTTCGCCCGATACCTGCTGTCTGCGGTTCGCATTCGATGCCGGCCGATCACGGCCGACTTGCCTTCGCGATCCTAGCAACGAACCCCACAGCCGTCAACCGGCCGGCCGCGCCCGATGGAAGCTAGGCGGCTCCGCTGGAGATCGTCTGCGCCTTCGTCACGTCGACGAGCGCGGACGGGCCCATGGTCGAGGTCACGGCGATCTTTTTCAAGTAGACGCCTTTGGCGGCGCTCGGTCGTGCTTTGACGATC
The DNA here is from genome assembly GCA_016868955.1 of Armatimonadota bacterium. Lineage (GTDB taxonomy): Bacteria > Sysuimicrobiota > Sysuimicrobiia > Sysuimicrobiales > VGFF01 > VGFF01. The sequence continues at coordinate 3,754 of VGFF01000148.1, read as the reverse complement.
GCGTCGACGATCGCGCCGAGGTTCTCGACGAGCGCCGACTCCTCGAACGACGCCTTGCCGATCGGGGCGTGGATGAACCCGGCCTTGTCCGTACGAAACTCGATCTTGCCGGCCTTTACTTCCTTCACGGCCCGCCCGACGTCCGGCGCCACCGTGCCGGCCTTCGGGTTCGGCATCAAGCCTCGCGGCCCCAGGATGCGTCCGAGCTTTCCGACCTGCGACATCATGTCGGGGGCGGCGATCGCGACGTCGAAATCCGTCCATCCGCCCTGAATCCGCTCCACGAGATCCTCGGCACCCACGTAGTCGGCGCCGGCGGCCTCCGCCTCCTTCGCCTTGTCGCCGCGCGCGAAGACGAGCACACGGACCTTGCGGCCGCTGCCGTTGGGCAGCACGACCGTGCTGCGAACCTGCTGATCTTGGTCCTTGGGATCGACGCCGAGACGTACGGCGATCTCGATCGTCTCGTCGAACTTCGCCTTGGCGCCGGCCTTGATCAAACGCACGGCGTCCGACGGGTCGTACTGGCGCTCCGCCTCTATAGGCTTCGCCGCCACCTTGTACCGCTTTCCTTTCGTAGGCATCTCGACCGCCCCCTACCCGACCACTTCGACGCCCATGCTGCGCGCGGTGCCTTCGACCATGCGCATGGCGGATTCGATGGTGTTCGCGTTGAGATCGGGCATCTTGACCTTCGCGATCTCTTCCACTTGCTTGCGGGTCAATTTGCCGACCTTCTTCTTGTTGGGCTCCGGCGAAGCAGTCTCCAAGCCGAGCGCCTTCTTGATCAAAACCGACGCCGGCGGCGTCTTCGTCACGAACGTGAACGACCGGTCGGCGAAGATCGTGATCTCGACGGGCACGATCATGCCGACCTGGGACGCGGTCCGCTCGTTGTAAGCCTTTACGAACTCCATGATGTTGATGCCGTGCGGGCCAAGCGCCGTGCCGACGGGCGGCGCCGGCGTCGCCTTACCGGCGGCGATCTGCAGTTTCACTTGGGCGACGACCTTCTTCGCCATGCTTCCCCCTCGTACGACGGCGCTAGATCTTCTCGACTTGCACGAAATCGAGCTCTACCGGCGTTTCGCGCCCGAAGATCGACACGAGCACGCGGACCTTCTCTTTGTCCAACAGGATCTTGTCGACGACGCCGGTGAAGTCCTGGAACGGCCCGGACGTGATTCGCACCGCGTTGCCCTTCTCATAGTTGATGCGGAACTTCGGCACCTCGTCCCTGACGTGGCCGAGAATGCTCTTGACTTCCCCTTCCGTGAGGGCCGTCGGCCGGTTTCCCGATCCGACGAATGCCGTGACGCCCGGCGTGTTGCGGACGACGTACCATGAATCGTCGTCCATGATCATCTCCACGAGCACGTACCCAGGGTAGATCTTCCGCTTGACGATCCGCCGCTTGCCTTCCTTGATCTCGTACTCGTCCTCCGTCGGAACCAGCACGGAGAAGATCTTCTCCTGCATGTTCATCGACGAAACGCGGCGTTCGAGGTTCGTCGTGACCTTGTTCTCGTAGCCGGAGTACGTGTGGATGACGTACCACTGCCGGCGGTCGTCCTTGACGTCGGGAACGGCCGCGGTCGCGGTCGGCTCGGCGGACAGCGCCGCTTCCTCGGTCAGGCGGGTTTCATCGAAGTTCATCGGGAAGTCGACCTCGATCGCTACCGGGGCAACACGCGCTGGAATAGCCACGTGAAGATCGCGTCCCATCCACCGAGATACAAGGCCATAACGACGAGCACGACGAGCACGACGATCGTCGACGCGATGAGCTCCTGACGGCTCGGCCAGGTCACGCGGTTCATCTCGGCGCGAATCTCACGCAGGTACCGGGATGCCTTGTCGGCGACGGGAGGCAGACGACGAGGCGCAGCCGCCTTCGCCGGAGCCGGACTAGCCGGTCGCTTCGTGACATCCGTACCGCGGGCCATCAAATCCCCCAAGTCGCGAGCAGACGCACAAAAGATACAACAGACGCCCCGAAGGGCGCCTGTGGGATTATACGGATCGCCGTCGAGCACTGTCAAACCACGGCCGGGCGCCAGGACGGCAAAATTGGCTAGTCGCGATCGGCGATCGCGGCGCCGGCGCGCAGTCGCGACACAGCGCGCTCGCGCCCCAGGGCCTCCGTCAGCTCGAACAATCCCGGGCCGATCGTCTTGCCGGTGAGCGCCACGCGGATCGGATGAACGACGACCTTGAACGCGATCCCGAAGGCGGCGGCCGTGGCGCGGACTTCGGACTCGACAGCCGCCGCCGTGAACGTCGCCAACGCGTCCAATCGGTCGGCGATCGCTGTGAGGAACGGGCCGATGCCCGGGGCTCGCAAGTGCTTTTCCACGGCCGCATCGTCCATCGCCGGCGGGTCTTGAAAGAAGAAGTCCGCGTACGTGAGCACGTCCGCGCCGACTTTGACACGGTCGCCGAGGATCGCGAGCACGCGCCGCACCAGCGCTCGTTGCATCGCCGTCGGTTCCGCCGGCAATAGGCCGTGCCGCGCCAGATAGCCGCAAATCAGATCGAGCACCCGCTCCGGCTCCTGCTGCATGGCCAGCCGCATGTATTCGCCGTTCATCCAGTTCAACTTCTGGCGATCAAAGATCGGCGACGCCTTGCCCATCTCGGCGATGTCGTAGCGCCGCATCAGCTCCTCGCGGCTGAACAGCTCGCGCCCTTCCTCCGGATACCAACCCATAAGCGCGAAAAAGTTCACCATCGCCTCCGGTAGGTACAGCTCGTCGCGGTACTCGCGCAGCGACGTATCACCGTGGCGCTTGCTGAGCTTCTTGCGATCCAGACCGGCGAGCTCCGGCGCGTGCGCCACCGCCGGCGGCGTCCACGCCAGCGCGCCGTACATGAGAAACTGCTTCGGCGTGTTCGTCAGGTGCTGAATGCCGCGCATGACGTGCGTGATGCGTATGTCATGGTCATCGACGACGTTGGCGAAGTTGTACAGCGCCCCGCCGTCCGAGCGCACGATGATGAAATCGTCGATGTCGGCGAGATCGAACGCGACCTCGCCGCGAATCAAGTCGGGCACGACGACGAAGACACGCGGTCCGCTGCCGTCGTCTCGCGCCTGCAGCCAACCGCCGGTCGTCGCCCGCGCCGGATCGCGAAAGGACTCGGTGCGGAATCGGATCGTGTAGCGGCGTTTTTCCGCCTCGAACGCCGCGATCTGGGCCGGCGTCAAGTTGCGGCAGCGCCCGGAGTATCGGTAGGCGCGCTGCGCCGCCGCGGCCGCCGCGCGCTCCGCCTCGAGCTCGTCGGCGGTGCAGTAGCAGCGATACGCGGCCTGTCGCCGGATCAGCTCGTCCGCGGCCTCGGCATAGAGTGTCGACCGCTCGGTTTGTCGATAGGGACCGTGTGGGCCGCCGACGTCGGGACCTTCGTCCCAGTCGATCCCGATCCAGCGTAGGTCGTCCATGATGAGCTTTTCGTAGTACTCGGTGGAGCGCGACCGGTCCGTGTCTTCGATGCGCAGAATGAACTGCCCGCCGTGCCGCCGCGCGTACAACCAATTGAAGAACGTCATCCAGGCACCGCCGACGTGCAGCATGCCAGTCGGGCTTGGCGCGTAGCGGGTGCGAACGGACACGAAGGCCGGTCCTCCGATCAGGAGAAGAGCGCGCTCACGGACTGGTCGCCGTGGATGCGTCGGATCGCCTCGGCGAGCAAAGACGCCGCCGAGAGCACAGTCATGCGGGCAAACTGCTTGTCTTCGCCGACGGGAATCGTA
>VGFF01000147.1 GCA_016868955.1 Armatimonadota bacterium | reverse complement strand
GCTGGCGCCGACAAGGTCGCGATGAACACGGCCGCGGTGCGAAATCCGGCGTTGATCGCCGATGCCGCGCGAATCTTCGGCCGCCAGTGCATCGTCGTCGCGATCGACGCGCGGCGCGTCCCTGGGACCGAGGAGGCCCCGCGCTGGGAGGTGTTCACGCACGGCGGACGAACCCCGACGGGCATCGACGCCGTGACGTGGGCCCGTGACGTCGCCGCCGGCGGCGCCGGCGAGATCCTGTTGACGAGCATGGATCGTGATGGTACGACGCAAGGATTCGAAGTCGCGTTGACGCGCGCGGTCAGCACGGCCGTGAACGTGCCGGTCATTGCGTCCGGTGGCGCCGGCGGTCCGGATGACTTTGTCGAGGTTCTCCGCGACGGTGCCGCCGACGCTGCGCTCGCGGCCTCGATCTTCCACTACCGAACCGTGAGCATCCACGAAGTGAAGGACGCGCTGGCCGCGAAGGGAATTCCGGTTCGGCGAGTGGAGAAGGGGGCCGACCCTTGATCGCCGCCGAGAAACGATCGCAAGCCGTCGACGTGCTGCGCGAGCTGGATCTCGACGTCTGGCTGCTCGTCGGACGCGAAACTGAGCAGTTCGCCGATCCGTACCTGCGGATGCTCGTCGACACGCACGTGACGTGGGTGTCGTGTTTCCTCGTTCATCGATCGGGGCAGTGCGTGGCGATCGTCGGCACCGGCGACGTCGCGAGCGTCGAGCGCGCCGGCGGTTGGGACGTGCGTGGCTACGTCAAGAGCGCCTCCGATCCGCTGCGTGCGGTGCTCGAGACGTGGCATCCGCGCACCATCGCCGTCAATTTCTCGACGGACAACTTCGTCGCCGACGGGTTGACTCACGGACTGTACAAGTGGCTGGAGCTGTCGTTGCGGGAGACGCCGTACTGGGAGCGCGTCGTCTCCGGAGAGCCCGTATCTTCGCGCGTGCGCGGTCGCAAATCGGCGGCCGAGGTCGCGCGCGTCGAGCAGGCGGCGCAGGTCACCGAGACGATCTTCGACGCGCTGTCCGCCTTGCTACGCCCCGGCGTCGCCGAGAAGGAAGTCGCGCGGTACCTGCACGCGGAGGTGGACCGCCGCGGGCTCGAGACCGCCTGGCACCGAGAGAGTTGCCCGCGCGTGACGGCCGGTCCGAATTCTCCGATCGGCCACGTCGGACCGACGGACGCGCGCTGGGAGCGCGGCACCGTATTGAACGTCGACTTCGGCGTCCGCGTGGACGGGTACTGCAGCGACTTGCAGCGTACGTGGTACGCGTTGGCGCCGCACGAAGCAGAGCCGCCCGCGGACGTTCGCGACGCGTTCGCGCTCGTCTGGCGCGCGCTCGACGCCGGCGCCGCCGCGCTTCGTCCCGGCGCCGCCGGCTGGGAGGTCGATGCGGCGGGGCGGGACGTCTTCGCCGCAGCCGGGCTTGGTTGGGAGTTCGCGCTCGGGCACCAGCTCGGCCGCATGGTCCACGACGGCGGCGGCGTCCTCGGCCCGCGCTGGGAGCGCTACGGCGACCGGCCGCTCGACCTCGTCGAGGCAGGCCAGGTCTACACGCTCGAAATCGGGCTTCCCTTGGCCCGGCGCGGGTTCGTCAGCATCGAGGAAGATCTCGTCGTAACCGCCTCCGGCTGCCTCTTCCTCAGCCGGCCGCAGCGGTCTCTCTGGGGGGTGGCGTCGCCCTGACTGGCGCCGGCGAGGAGAGGGTTTCGTTGGTTTCCATTCGATTCGACGATGCGGGGCTCGTGCCGGTGATCGCGCAGGACGCGCGCACCGGCGAGGTGCTGATGCTCGCCTACGCCAATGAGCTAGCGCTCGCGAAGACACGCGAGACGGGCTGGGCCCACTTCTGGAGCCGGTCACGCGACACGCTGTGGCGCAAGGGCGAGACGTCGGGGAACGGGCTCAAGGTGCAGGCGACCCTGATCGACTGCGACGCCGACGCCGTGCTGTACCTCGTCGAGCCGGAGGGGCCGACCTGTCACACCGGCGAGCGCTCCTGCTTTCATCGCAACGAGCGCGGGGACGCGGCGGATGCGGCGGTCGGGGTCCTCCCTCACCTCGCGAAGGTGATCGGCGAACGCGCAGCGAACCCGAAACCAGGCTCGTATACGACGGAGCTTCTGTACGCCCACCCGTCGCGACTCCATGAAAAGATCTTCGAGGAAGCCGCGGAGGTGGTTCGTGCCGCGCGGCGCGAGGGACGAGAGCGTCTGGCGGAAGAGGCGGCCGACCTCATCTATCATCTGATGGTGCTGCTGGCTCGAGAAGGATCGTCGTGGGATGATCCGGTGCGCGTGCTCGCGGAGCGGCGCGCCAGTCGGTAGCCGCGGGCCGCGGACGGCGGCAGCGGGCGGAAGAGGTCTCCGATACGGTGCGGTACGCGATCCTGTCCGACGTACACGCCAACCGAGACGCCCTCGATCGCGTCCTCGCGGACATCGCCGCGGCGTCGATCGATTGCGTGGCGTGCCTGGGCGACTTCGTCGGTTACGGACCGGAGCCGAACGAATGCGTAGAGCGCCTGCGTGAGGTCGCGTCGCCGGCGCTGGCGGGCAACCACGATCTCGCCGCAATCGGCGCGTTCGACCCGGTCGGCTTCAACCTGTTCGCGCGCGTCGCCGTGGAGTGGACGAAGGCGGCGCTGACGGACGCGTCGCGTCGGTATTTGGAGACGCTGCCCGCCCGCGCCGACTGGGAAGGGCTTCTGCTCGTGCACGGCAGTCCGCGCCAGCCCGTGCACGAGTATCTGTTGGATCTGGAAGCGGCCGACGACAACTTCCGGGCCGAGCCGTTTTCGATCTGCTTCTTCGGGCACTCGCACTATCCGATCTGGTTCGTGCACGACGGAATTCGTACGCGGATGCGGAGCTTGCCGCCGAACCAACCCGTTCAGTTGGAGAGCGGCTATCGGCACATGGTCAACGTCGGCAGCGTCGGCCAGCCGCGCGACGGCGACCCGCGCTCGGGATTTGTCGTGTACGATACCGAAAATCGCACCGTCGAGCTCCGCCGCCTCACCTACTCCGTCGAGGCGGTGCAAGCGAAGATGCAGGCCGTGGATCTGCCGCGGCCGCTGTGGGAGCGGCTCGCCGAGGGCCGTTGACCGATCGGGCGCCCCAGGAAGGGGCGCGTGGAGGAATCGCGTATGGTGGCCAATCGTCAAGAACTGGTCGAGAAAGCGTTCGCTGCGTCCAAGGTCGCGGAGCAAATGCACCGCTTCTACCGCGGGAAGATCCAGATTCAGGCGAAGTGCGCGATCCGCAGCGTCGACGACTTCGCGATCTGGTACACGCCGGGCGTCGCCGAGCCGTGTCGCGCCATCGAGCGCAATCCGCTGGAGGCGTACGAGCAGACGAACAAGTGGAACACCGTCGGCGTCGTCACGAACGGCACACGCGTCCTCGGTCTCGGCAACATCGGGCCCGAGGCGGCGATGCCGGTCATGGAAGGCAAGGCGTTGCTGTTCAAGTACCTCGGCGGCGTGGACGCGTTCCCGATCTGCCTCGACGCGCGCGACCCGGAGGAGGTCATCCGGACGACGCGCATCCTGCAGCCGTCCTTCGGTGGCATCAATCTCGAGGACATCGAGCAGCCTGGGTGCTTCTACATTCTCGATCGCCTGCGCCAGGAAATGACCGTGCCGGTCTTCCACGACGACCAGCAGGGAACCGCCACGGTTACGCTGGCCGGTCTGTTGAACGCGCTGAAGATCGTCGGCACGACGCTGGGGGGCGCGCGCGTCGCGATGGTCGGCGCCGGCGCGTCGAGCATCGCGACGGCGCGCCTGCTGATCGCCGCCGGCGCGACCCCGGGCAACATCGTGATGACCGACAGCAAGGGGATCCTGAACCGGAACCGCACCGAGCTGCGCGAGTCGCATCGCGACAAGTGGGACATGTGCCTGATCACGAACGCCGAGCAGCGCACCGGCGGCCCCGGCGAGGCGATCCGCGGCGCCGACGCGCTGATCGCGTTGAGCACGCCCGGACCGGACACGGTCAAGGCGGAATGGGTACGAACGATGGCGAAGGACGCGATCGTCTTCGCGTGCGCGAACCCGGTTCCCGAGATCTGGCCCTGGGACGCCCGCGACGCCGGCGCCCGCATCGTCGCGACCGGCCGCAGCGACTTCCCGAACCAGATCAATAACTCGCTGGGCTTCCCGGCGATCTTCCGCGGCGCGTTGGACGTGCGCGCGAAGACGATCACCGACGAGATGTGCGTCGCCGCCGCCCAGGAGCTCGCGCGCTACGCCGAGACGAAGGGTCTCCAAGAGGAGTACATCATCCCGTCGATGGACGATTGGGAGGTCTATCCGCTCGTCGCCGCGGCCGTCGGCGTGCGCGGCATCGATCAGGGCGTCGCGCGTTTCTCGGACGCGACCCGCGAGCAGCTGGTCGCGCAGGCCCGCGACATGATCCGGTCGGCCCGCGAAGGCACGCAGCTGTTGATGCGCGAGGGCTACATTCCGATCCTGAACCTGGAAATGCCGGGACGCGGCGTCGAGGGCCAATAGGCGATGGCACGGCGACCGGTCTCGATCG
>VGFF01000146.1 GCA_016868955.1 Armatimonadota bacterium | reverse complement strand
ATCGAGGGCTTATACAATCCGCACCGACGGCACACGTCCATCGGCGGCATCTCACCTGTCTCTAACGAGAGGAGGTGGCTCCGCCAAGTCGAAATCGCCTAACCGTTACCCGGCCACGACATCAGGGCAGCTTTAGGGCGGTACGGAGATCACGATCTTCGAGCCGCTCTCTCGCGCGTTCGCCGAAGACTGTCTGAAGAGGTTCTTAGCCGGCGTGCCGATCGGCGAATCCGTTCGGCGCGCACGGCTGGCGCTGTTGAAGGAAGGCAATCCGCTCGGCGTCGTGTATATGCCATTCATCATCCCCGAGTTGCGAATTTCGACACAGGAGACGTGACATGCAGACGCAGGAGATGAGCCTTCCCACGATCGAGGACATTCAACAGGCAGCGGCCCGGATCGCGGCATACGTGCTTCCGACGCCCATCGTCAACTTCTGGAAAGCCGACCCGAGCGTCTGGCTGAAGCTGGAGTCGCTGCAGGTCACGGGCTCTTTCAAAGCCCGCGGCGCGTTCTCCCACCTCCTGGGTCGATTGGGCGATTGCCGGCGCGGCGTCATCACGGCGTCCTCCGGAAACCACGGGCAAGCCGTGGCCTACGCAGCCAGAAAGCTCGGCGTCCCCGCCGTCGTCGTCGTGCCCGAGAACGTCGTGCCGATCAAAGCCGATGGGATTCGGAAGTTCGGGGCCGAGGTCGTGCGCTGTGGATTCATGACGAAGGATCGATACGACAAAGCGGTCGAGCTTGCCGCCGCGCGGGGTTTACACGTCATCCCCTCTTACGACGATCGCCATATCCTGACCGGTCAAGGATCGATCGGACTCGAGATCGTCCGGGATCATCCGGACGTCGATGAGGTTTATGTCCCCTGCGGTGGCGGCGGATTGGTGTCCGGCGTTTCGCTGGCGATCAAGTCCGTGCGCCCCGACATTCGGGTCATCGGCGCCGAACCCGTAGGCGGCGCCTGCTTCTACGCGTCCTGGAAGGCGGGAGAAATCACGCGGCTTGCGACAGTGGACACGATCGCGGACGGCCTGCGCGCGATACAACCGGGAGATCTGACCTGGGCCGTGGCCTCCCGCCACGTGGATGACTTCGTCACCGTCGGCGACGACGCCGTGCTCACGGCGATGAAGCGGTTGCTGATCGACGGGAAGGTCTTGGTGGAACCGTCCGGCGCCGTGACCGTCGCGGCGGCATTGCAGGGATCTTCGAGCAAGCGCCGCGTCGCGGTCGTCAGCGGCGGCAACGCTGATCCGGAATTAGTGGCCCGCTTGCTCGCGTGACCGTTCGCATCCTGCGCGGCATCCTCATTGCGGTCGCCGTTTCCGTTACGGCGTATTGGCAGTGGCTCCGACCGGAAAAGCGCAATTGGGGCGCGTCCGATGCGGAGATCAGGCGGCCATTGCCAGGCGACGCATTGCTGCCGGCCCCGCAGCTCGAGGCGACGCGCGCGATCACGATTCACGCCCCGCCGACGCGCGTGTGGCCGTGGCTCTTGCAGATCGGCCAGGGGCGGGGCGGATTCTACAGCTACGATTGGTTGGAAAATCTCGCGGGTTGCGGCGTTCGCAGCGCAACCCGCATCCACCCGGAGTGGCAGAAGCTCGATGTCGGCGACGTCGTGCGGGCGCATGCGACGCTTCCGATCGGTTGGCTCGTTCGGCGATTGAGGACCAACGCGCGCTGGTCTTGCAGGCCGCGGACACGAACACGCGCGAAGTCACGAAGCGAACCGTTCCCCCCTTCTACGAATTCGTCTGGTCGTTCGTTCTCGAGGCCGTCGAGCCGGGCAACACGCACCTCATCATCCGAGAGCGCTACGCGTATGATTGGCGCCCGAAATTGACGACGACGATCCGCGTGATATTTATCGTAAGTTTCTTGATGACCCGGAAGATGATGTTGGGTCTGAAATCCCGATCGGAACGGACCTAGCCGAAAACTATCGAACATATTGACGCATATCGGCCGCGTTGATATCATACGTTTGTTCGATATTCGCGGGCCGAGGTGATCGTCATGCAGCCCCTGAGTCCCAGGCAACGGGAAGTTTTGGAGTACGTCTCCAAGACGATTGGAGAGCAGGGCATCGTTCCGACGGTCCGAGAGGTCGCCCGCGCGCTTGGTGTGCGCTCTCCAGCCACGGTTCAACAGCATATCGACAGTCTCGCGAAGAAGGGGTATCTGCGCCGGCTGCCTGACCGCATGCGCGCCTTGGAGATCCTCGACCCCGCCTACGCCCCCACGATGTCGGATGACGCGGTCGCGCTCCCTGTCGTAGGCAAGGTTTCCGCCGGCCCTGGCGGTGTGGCGGAGGAGCTCATCGAGGAGTTCCTTCCCGTGCCCCGCCACCTCGGTTGGAACGAGGGCTGCTTCATCCTCCGGGTTCGAGGAAGCAGCATGATCGACGCCGGCATCTTCGACGGCGACATGGCCATCGTTCGTCACCAGGGCACTGCTCAGCCCGGCGACATCATCGTGGCGCTGCTCGGCGAAGAGGCGACGGTGAAACGGCTCTGCGTCGAAGACGGTGCCCCGTACCTCAAAGCGGAAAACGCGGCATTCGCGCCGATTCACGACGTGTTCTCGATCACAGGGAAGGTCGTTGGTTTGCTGCGCCGCTACGAAACGCGTGATCTGGCGCAGGGGCGCGTGTCATGAGCGCGCTTTCCGCCTCGAGAGTGGCGCAGTTTCCGTCTCGCAATCTCCGGCACGCGTCGCGGCCGCAAGGGCGCCAATCGCCTTCGTCCATCGCGGCGTTCCCGCCGATCGCCGTGCGGCGCACTCGCTCCGTGACGTATGCCGAGCGATGGCGTGATGATCAGCGCTTGGTCTCTCTCAAATTCGCCTTGTTGGCCATCTTGTTCACCATTGCGGCCATTTTCGAGACGCTGCTGTGACGAAGAGGGTCGGATAGAAGCAAGAGGGAAACAATGAAACACGAGCGCCTGTGCGCGTTGATCGACGTGTTCGAAAATGCGGACGGCTTCCTATACGCCGCCGTCATCCGTGGCAACGGTCGCGCGCTGCATCGCCTTGTGTCCCGCGTGCCTGGTGCGACGCGTACGGCGGCGTTCTTCGAGGGGATCAGCTATGCGCTCGGGGCGGCTCGCCGCTATGGCCGCACGCTCCGTATGGCCGTCAACGACGCGGGCGTCGCCGCGATGCTGTCGAAGCGGCAGGAGGTCACGAGCGAATACGTCACACCTTTTCTCGTCGCTCGGGCGCTCATCCATGCATACCGTAGGGTGGAGATCGTCGAGCCGGCCGCCGAAGAGAAAACCGCGCTCGGAGTGGTCATCGCCGATGCACTGGCCAGCGGCGGCGTCGTCCCGCAGCTTCCTCTCTGGAGCACCGCGGAAAGGCATTCGGCGGCCTAGCTCCCGCCTTCTGTCTCGTCGGGCGGCGCAGTCTTGAACGAGCGATCGCCCGCGACCTTGCGTGAACACGGCGCACGGCTCGGAATTCGGTCACTGGCGGTCGTTTGCGGCGCAGGAGGCATGCGCGGGGCCTTCGTACAAGGTGCCCTGCGCGTGCTCGAAGAAGCCGGTGTGCGCGCTGACGTCTACGCCGGCGCGTCGTCGTCGGCAGTGCTCGCCGCACAAGCGGCAATCGGACGCATTCGGCGGTTCGGCAGCGAGGAATGGGAAGCGGCGTGCCGCGTCCTGGAGCAGGGCGGAAACATAGGTGACGTCGTCGACCAGAGCATCGAGCGGGTCATGCCCCTCGTTGGCGAGTGGCTCTTCGAACAAGGCGCGCCCCGACTCCTGGTTCCCGCTTGTCACGTTCGTTCGCCGGAAGCCGCCCGGGTGACCCAAGGGGATCGCGCGCTCGAACTGGGCAGGCAACTGCTGCGGCAAGTTCAGCAGCGCGATCGGTCATGGGTCGACGCGTACCTCGATCTCCACGTTTTCGACACGAAGGCAAAAGACGCGAGCTTACGCATTCGGCGGGACAACCTCGCGGAGATCTTGTACGCGTCGACGCGGATGCCGCACGCCTGGCCGAGGCCCGCGAGCGTCGACGGGCGCCCGTACATCGACGGAGCGTTCCTTTGCCTGGTGCCGGTGAACGAAGCCGCGGCGACCAGCGTTTCCGCGATCGTGGCAGTCGTTACGGACCCGGGCCCGGTTTACAGCGACTTGTTCCGAGAGCGGGTGCTCCCCGAATCTCGCGAACGATGTGACCTATGGCTCATTCGGCCCGCGATGGATCTATCGGAGATCGGTGTCGACGTCATGAACGGCACGACGGAAGGATTGATGACCGCTGTGCGCCATGGCGAGCTTCAAGCCGAGACGTTTCTGAGGTCGCTCGAACCGGTTACCTTCGAACGGCGTCCACGAAAGGACGAATAAAAGAACTGGCCGCCGCGGCGGGGTCCGCGGCATCCTCAATCGCGCGATACAACGCGCTGGCGACGATCACGCCGTCGGCATCCTTCGCGACGGCCCGGGCGTGAGCCGGCGTCGAGATCCCAAAGCCGACAACGGCGGGCAGCGTCGAGACACGACGAACCCGCGTCAATAATGCGGATACCTCGGGGCTCAGCTCTGTCCTCGCACCCGTGACGCCCGTCAACGACACGC
>VGFF01000145.1 GCA_016868955.1 Armatimonadota bacterium | reverse complement strand
TCGCAAAGCGGGCGCCGAGTACCACATCGTCAAGAACACGCTGCTGACCATCGCCGCCGGCGAGGCGGGTGTTGACGGATTGGCGCCGTACCTTACGGGACCGACCGCGATCGCGATCGGGTTCGAGGATCCGGTGGCGCCGGCGAAGGCGATTCAGGACTTCATCCGCCAGTTCCGCAAGTTGGAGGTCAAGGGCGGCTACGTCGAAGGGCGTACGATCGACGCCGACGGCGTGAAGGCCCTGGCCGATCTGCCGTCTCGCGAGGCGCTCATCGCGAGCGTCGTCGGTGGCATCAAAGGGCCGCTGTACGGGCTCGTCGGCGCGCTCACCGGACTCCAGCGCAACTTGGTGTACGCGATCGATCAAATCCGTCAGCAAAAGGAAGCGGCGGCGTAGCCGCGACTTAGGACGCAGCGGCGGAGCCGCTTAAGGAGGAAGACGAATGTCGAAGACCGCTGAGATCATGTCCGCCATCGAAGGTTTGACTGTCCTGGAGCTCGCCGACCTCGTGAAAGCACTGCAGGACAAGTTCGGCGTCAGCGCGGCCGTTCCGGTCGCCGCGGCTGCCCCGGCCGCGGGTGCCCCGGCCGCCCCGGCCGAGGAGCAGACCGAGTTCGACGTCATCTTGAAGGCCGCCGGCGCCAACAAGATCAACGTGATCAAGGTCGTGCGTGAGCTAACGGGCCTGGGCCTCAAGGAAGCGAAGGACCTCGTCGACGGTGCTCCCAAGCCCGTGAAGGAGAAGGTCTCGAAGCAGGAGTCGGAGACGGTCAAGGCGAAGCTCGCGGATGCTGGCGCTGAAGTCGAAGTCAAGTAGGCTTCGGTCGCCGCGAGAAATCAAGCCACGGGACAGGGGGTCGGAAAACCCATCCGAGATCCCTCTTTCCATTGACTGTTTTTCTCCTGAAGCGATATATTGATCTGTAAGTGTCTCGTCGTCGGCATCCGTCTGCCCGTGCGTCGAGTCTGCGCGAGGGAGAGCTCGGGCCATCCTTCTCCTCATACCGTCAATCGCACTGCTCTAGGAACCGGTTTGCTCGCCGTCATGGCGAGGTTCCGGGACCCATGTTCTCCTTTGGCCCCGGCGGAAACGCCGGATCCGCGCATTGGGGGTGACCGCCACGAAAGCATTCGGTGACGCTCGTACTTCCGTAACTCGGCCGGACTTCGCCCGGGAATTCCGAAAGGCGCCGCAACTCGGCGTCGGTCGCATCGTCGAACGTGGAGGACGAGAGCGGGTTTCCTTTGGGCATCTGCAGGACCTGATCGAGCCGCCGGATCTCATCGATGTCCAGAGCAAGTCGTTCCGTTGGTTCTTGGAAGAAGGCATTCGCGAGGTCTTCGAAGAGGTTTCCCCGATCGGGGACTTCACCGGAAACCTCGAGCTGCACTTCGCGGTGGCTCCGGAAGGCGGTGCGGCAGCTCACCCGCCGGCGTCACGGGACATCTTCAATTTCTCGCAGGGCACGCTCGACTACGGCGGCTACTACCTCGAAGCGCCGAAGTACGGCCCGGATGAGTGTCGGGAGCGGGACGCGAACTACAGCACCGCCCTCAAGGTACGCGTCCGCCTCGTGATCAAGGAGACGGGCGAGATCAAGGAGCAGGACGTCTTCATGGGCGATTTCCCGCTCATGACGATCAACGGCACGTTCGTGATCAACGGCGCCGAGCGCGTCGTCGTCAGCCAGCTCGTCCGGTCCGCCGGCGTGTACTACAACTACATCACCGACAGCAACGGCCGGCAGCTGCCGGCCGCGACCGTCATCCCGCACCGCGGCGCTTGGCTCGAGTTCGAGATGGACGCTAACGGTGCCGCGTTCGTGCGTATCGACCGCACCCGAAAGCTGCCGGCGACGGTCCTGTTGCGCGCCGTCGGATACGACACGGACGAGACGCTCGGCAAGCTGTACGGCGACGAGCGCGTGTTGCAGAATACGCTCGAGAAGGACGAGACGCGCACCCGCGAAGAGGCGCTGATTCGCATCTACCGCCAGCTGCGTCCGGGCGATCCGCCGACGGTGGACTCCGCCAACAACCTGCTGCACACGCTGTTCTTCGAGCCGCGGCGGTACGATCTCGGCCGCGTCGGCCGTTACAAGCTCAATCGCAAGTTGAACCTCGATCATCCGCTCGATCAGAGCGTGCTCACGGCCGAAGACATCGCGCAAATCGTCCGTTACCTGATCGCGTTGCATAACGGAGAAGGCGAGATCGACGACATCGACCACCTCGGCAACCGCCGCGTGCGGTCCGTCGGCGAGTTGCTGCAGAACCAGTTCCGGATCGGCATGCTGCGCATGGAGCGCGTCATCCGCGAGCGTATGACGATCCAGGAGACGGGCCAGGTCACACCGCAGCTGTTGATCAACATTCGCCCCGTCGTCGCGGCGATCAAGGAGTTCTTCGGATCGTCGCAGCTGTCGCAGTTCATGGATCAGACGAATCCGCTGTCGGAGCTGCGCCACAAGCGCCGCCTGTCGGCGCTCGGCCCCGGCGGCCTGAGCCGCGAGCGCGCCGGCTTCGAGGTGCGCGACGTCCACACGTCCCACTACGGCCGGATGTGCCCAATCGAGACGCCGGAAGGCCCCAACATCGGCCTCATCTCCTCGCTGGCGACGTATGCCCGCGTCAACGACCTCGGATTCATCGAAACGCCTTACCGGCGCGTCCGCGATGGCCGGATCACGCGCGACATCGACTACCTGACCGCCGACGAGGAGGAGCGCCACACGGTCGCGCAGGCGAACGCCGAGATCGCGTCCGATGACCTGCTCGCCGAGCGCGTCGTCGCCCGGCAGTCGCGCGGTCATCCCGTCGTGGTGCCGCGCCAGGAAGTCGACTTCATGGACGTCTCGCCGAAGCAGATCGTCTCGGTGACGACGGCGCTGATCCCGTTCCTCGAGCACGATGACGGAACGCGTGCGCTCATGGGGTCGAATATGCAGACGCAAGCCGTCCCGCTGCTGAGGCCGGAAGCGCCGCTCGTGGGGACCGGCATCGAGAACCGGGTCGCGGTCGATTCCGGGGCAGTCGTCACATCCTTGGAGGAAGGCGTCGTCACGTCGGTCACGGCTGACGAGGTGGTCATCGAAGGCAAGACGACCCGCGCCTACCCCATGACGAAGTTCCGCCGGTCCAACCAGGGGACATGCATCAATCAGCGCCCGATCGTCGCCTCCGGGCAAACGGTCAAGGCGGGGCAGGTCCTCGCTGACGGCCCTTCGACCGAGCAAGGCGAGCTTGCCCTCGGTCACAACGTGCTCGTCGCGTTCATGCCGTGGGAAGGCTACAACTACGAGGACGCGATCCTGATCAGCGAGCGCATGTTGCGCCGCGACTTTTTCACCAGCGTCCACATCGAGGAATACGAGCTCGAGGCCCGCGACACGAAGCTCGGGCCGGAAGAGATCACGCGCGACATCCCCAACGTCGGCGAGGAAGCGCTGAGGGACCTCGACGACCGGGGCATCATCCGCATCGGCGCCGAAGTCCGCTCCGGCGACATCCTCGTCGGAAAGGTCACGCCCAAGGGCGAGACGGAGCTGACGGCGGAGGAGCGGTTGCTGCGGGCGATCTTCGGCGAGAAGGCGCGCGAGGTGCGTGACACTTCGCTGAAGGTGCCGCACGGAGAGAAGGGCAAGGTCGTCGCGATCAAGGTGTTCAGGCGCGAGAACGGAGACGAGCTCGCGCCCGGCGTGAACCAGCTCGTGCGCGTCTACGTCGCGCAGAAGCGCAAGATCACCGTCGGCGACAAGATGGCCGGTCGGCACGGCAACAAGGGCGTCGTCTCCCGGATCATCCCGGAAGAGGACATGCCTTACCTGCCGGACGGCACGCCGGTCGACATTGTCCTCAATCCGCTCGGAGTGCCGAGTCGTATGAACGTCGGCCAGGTCCTGGAGACGCACCTCGGCTGGGCCTGCGAGCACCTCGGATTCTACGCCGAGGTTCCCGTCTTCGACGGCGCCCGCGAGTCCCAGATCACGGATCTGCTGCATCAGGCGGGGTTGCCGGACAGCGGCAAGATCATGCTCTACGACGGCCAGACGGGCCTGCCGTTCGACCAGCCGGTGACGGTCGGTCAGATCTACATGTTGAAGCTGCTGCACCTCGTCGAGGACAAGATCCACGCCCGGTCGACGGGTCCGTACAGCCTGATCACGCAGCAGCCGTTGGGCGGCAAGGCGCAGTTCGGCGGCCAGCGGTTCGGCGAGATGGAAGTGTGGGCGCTGAAGGCCTATGGCGCCGCCAGCACGCTGCAGGAGCTGCTGACCGTGAAGTCCGACGACGTCGTCGGACGCGTCAAGACGTACGAGGCGATCGTCAAGGGCGAGAACATCCAGGAGCCCGGCGTCCCCGAGTCGTTCAAGGTGCTCGTCAAGGAGCTGCAAGCGCTGTGCCTCGACGTGAAGGTGCTGAGCGAGGACAAGCGTGAGATCGAGCTCAAGGAGATCGAGGAGGATATCACCGAGACGGCGCGGTCATTGGGGATCAACCTCGAGGGCGAAGAGGCCCTCATGGAGGAGCCGATCTGATGCAAGACGTCAACTACTTCGATGCCGTGAAGATCGGCCTGGCGTCGCCGGAGCAGATCCGCATGTGGTCGCGCGGCGAGGTCAAGAAGCCGGAAACGATCAACTACCGCACTCTGAAGCCGGAGCGTGACGGCTTGTTCTGCGAGCGCATCTTCGGTCCGACCAAGGACTGGGAGTGCCACTGCGGGAAGTACAAGCGCATCCGTTTTAAAGGCATCATCTGCGACCGCTGCGGCGTCGAAGTTACGCGCGCTAAGGTGCGGCGCG
>VGFF01000144.1 GCA_016868955.1 Armatimonadota bacterium | reverse complement strand
CCGCAGGCGACGAAGGACGATCAAGGGCGGCGGCACATCGGCAGTCCCTGGACGCCCCGCTCGAAGAGGCGGATCTCAGTCAGATCGTTGCTGAGGGCGTGGAAGCGACCGTGCCGTACCGCGGCACGGTCGCCGATGTCTGGTCGCAGCTCGTCGGCGGTTTGCGGTCCGGCATGAGCTACTGCGGCGCGCGGACGATCGCCGCGCTATGGGCTAACGCCGAGTTCGTGCGCGTCACGCTCGCCGGCGTGAAGGAGAGCCACGCGCACGACGTCGATCTTACCCGACGAGCCGAATACGAAACCGAGCGCGCCCGGCCGAAGTCGGGCGCCCGAGACGCCGTGCGTGGCGCATGCGCCGACTACGCCGGCTTGTCCTTCTTTTTAATCCTCGGGGTGACGGCGACCTCGATCGGAACCTTGTGCAGGTGCGGCGCCTCGGCCAGCGGGATTACGATCTCGAAGACGCCGTTTTGGTAGGTCGCCTTCACGAGGTCGGTCTTCAGTCCGTCCGGAAGGCGCACGGTCCGCTCGATCTTCCTGTAACCAATCTCCGAGAACAGCACGTCGTCGACTGGGACGACCGGCTGCGTGCGCTCGGCGTGCACGATCAGCAAGCCTTCCTTGATCGTCATGTCGACCTTCGCCGGATCGACGCCGGGCAGGAAAACGCGGACGTACAGGCTATTGTCGCGGTAGAACGCCTCCATCGGGGGCGTTCGAAAGGCCGTCGCTTGCTCTACGGGACCGAAGAGGCGCGCGAACAGGGTGCCGAACTCGCGCTGCATCGAGTTGATCTCAGCGATCGGATTCCAACGCGTCCAACGCGTGAGCATGACCCTTCACCTCCTCATGATTCGTGCGTTCCGCTTGTCCTTGCAACCCCACAGTAGCCTCCGCAGGCGGTTTCGACCATCCGATCACAACGGGATTCCAGCCCCCACCCGATGCTGGAATCAGTCCTCGACCCGATACCCACGCCCCGGCCGGGCCCGCAAAATACAGGTAGCGAGTCTCGGACCCCGGGTCACTGCCAGACCCACTGGGCCGCGGGGTTCGTCCCCGCAATCCGCGAGGTACCGAGGCTCTCGCGAGACACCGGCGATCGCGGGGGTTGCCGGTGTCTCGGCGTTTGCGTCGGGCCGCGTTCTTTCGCTTAGGATTCGCACTTCCCGCCCCCAGCGCATAACATCTATCTGATATGAGCATGCCCGTGCGCCGCTCGACCGCGCGCGTTCGTGTCCGGACGTTCGACGACGGACAGGTCCGATGGCGCGACGACGACCTCGTCACCGAGGAGCCGCTGGAGATCCGGATCGCTCCGGCGGAGGGGCCGGAGTTCGCGGCCGCCGTGACGATGCGGACGCCGGGCGCCGACTTCGATCTGGCCGCCGGCTTCCTCGCCACCGAAGGCGTGATCCGATCGGCCGGCGAAGTCGTGGCTATTCGCTATTGCACGAAGCCGGAGGCGCAGCAGTACAATGTCGTCACCGTGGATCTGCGTCCGGGCGTCGCCGTCTCCGCGGCGGCGCTCGCGCGCAACTTCTACATGACGTCGAGCTGCGGTGTCTGCGGCAAGACGTCGATCGAGTCGTTGCTTGCCCACGCGGTGCTGTCCGTCGCCGCCGACGGCGCGGTCACCTCGACCGCGGTCATCGCCGGGCTCAGCGACAAGCTGCGGACCGCCCAATCGTTGTTCTCCCGCACCGGCGGGCTGCACGCGGCGGCGCTGTTCACTGTCAGCGGGCAGCTGCTGGCCGTGCGCGAAGACGTCGGACGGCACAACGCCGTCGACAAGCTCGTCGGATGGGCACTGCTGGAACGCCGCTTGCCGCTGGCGGCGACGATCCTGATGGTCAGCGGCCGGGCCAGCTTCGAGCTCGTGCAGAAAGCGGCGGTCGCGGGCGTGCCGATCCTCGTCGCAGTCTCGGCGCCGTCGAGCCTCGCGCGCGAAGCGGCCGTCGACCTCGGCATGACGCTCGTCGGGTTCGCGCGGGGACGCCGCTGCAACGTATACGCCGGGGCACACCGCGTGGTGCTCGCCGAATCCGTCACCGAGGTCACGACGAATGCCTGAACGCAAGCCCGGCGCATCGCGCCGCGTCAGTCTCCGCCCGCTCGGCGTCGGCCATCAGAAACCGAACGCGTACAGGACGATGCTCCAGGTCGCCTGGGAGAACCGCGACGAGCTGACGTACGCTTGGCGCATCCTCAATCAGGGTTGCTGCGACGGATGTGCGCTCGGCACCAATGGCCTGCGCGATTGGACGATGCGCGGCGTCCACCTGTGCTCGGTGCGCCTGAAGATGCTGCGGCTGAACACGATGCCCGCCATCGACCCGCAGCTGCTGGCCCGACCGGACGCGTTGCGGGATCGACCGTCGAAGGCGCTTCGCAAGCTTGGCCGTCTGCCGTTCCCGATGATCTGGAGCAAGGGCGATCCGGGGTATCGCCGCGTCTCGTGGGACGAGGCGTTGGACGCGGCGGCCGGCGCGATCCGGCGCACGGTTACACGCGACCCGTCACGGCTGGCGTTCTACATGACGTCGCGCGGCATGCCGAACGAAGCGTACTTCACGTTCCAGAAGACGGCGCGATTCCTGGGCACGAACAACATCGACAACTCCGCCCGCATTTGCCACGCGCCGAGCACGACGGCGCTGACGAAGGCGATCGGCTACGGGGCGACGACCTGCAGCTACACGGATTGGATCGGCACCGACCTGCTCGTGCTCGTCGGATCGAACCTGCCCAACAATCAACCGGTGGCCGTGAAGTACATCGACGAAGCGAAGAAGCGCGGCACGCGCGTGGTCGTCGTCAACCCCTATCGCGAGGACGGCCTCGTCAACTACTGGGTGCCGTCCTCGTGGGCCAGCGCGGCGTTCGGAACGAAGGTGCTCGACACGTTCTATGCCGTCCGCGTCGGCGGCGACGCCGCGTTCTTCACCGGCGCCCTCAAGCGCCTCGTCGAGACCGGGCGCGTCGATCGCGCGTTCGTCGCGGCTCATAGCGAAGGGTTCGACGCGCTTGCCGCCTGGCTGTCGACGCTGTCGTGGGACGCGCTCGTGACGACCAGCGGCGCGTCGATCGAAAGCATGCGCGCGTTCGCGGATGAGTACGCGCGCGCACGTACGTCCGTCACCGTTTGGTCCATGGGCGTCACGCAGCACGAGCACGGGGAGCAGAATATCCTCGCGATCGCGAACCTGGCGCTCGCGATGGGCCGGATCGGAAAGCCGCACACTGGCTTGATGCCGATTCGCGGCCACTCCGGCGTGCAGGGCGGTGCGGAGGTCGGCGCGGTGCCGCACGCCTGCGGGCTCGGCCGGCCGATCGCCGACCCGGCGCAGCGCGAGGCGTTGGCATCCTTGTGGGGATTCCCCGTGCCCGAGCGTCCCGGTCTGACCGCCACGGCGATGATCGTCGCCGCGCACGACGGCGCGCTTGACGTTCTGTACGCGGCCGGCGGCAACTTCCTGGAAACGCTGCCCGATCCGCGGTACGCCGAGGACGCGTTGTCGCGCGTGCCCGTGCGCGTCTTCCAGGACATCGTCATCAATCCCATGATGCTGCTGCCGCCGGGCGAGGTCTCGATCATCTTGCCCGGCGCGACGCGCTACGAGACGCCGGGCGGCGTCACCGAGACCACGACCGAGCGGCGTATCATCTATTCGCCGGAGGTGCCGGGGCGCCGCGTCGGCGAGGCGCGGCCGGAGTGGCGAATCCCGTTGGACGTCGCGGCGCGCGTCTTCCCCGAGCGTGCGTCGCGGATCGCGTACGAGGGCACGGCCGCTGTGCGCGCGGACATCGCCCGCGTCGTGCCGACCTACGAAGGCATTGAGGATCTCCGCACGCAGGGCGACAGCGTCCAATGGGGCGGAGCCCGCTTGTGCGCCGACGGCCGGTTCGCGACGCGCGACGGCAAGGCGCACTTCCACGTGCCGGATCTGCCGGTGCTCGACGTCCCCGCCGGCGCGTTCTACGTCGCGACCCGGCGCGGCTCGCAATTCAACAGCATGGTTTGGGACGATCGCGACCCGCTGAGCGGTGCTGCGCGCAAGGACGTCTTCATGGCGCTCGAGGACGCTGCGCGCCTCGGACTACGCAGCGAATCGCCGATCATCGTGCGCTCCGACGTCGGCGAGATGCGCGGCCGGGTGAAGATCGCCGACATCTGCCCCGGCAACCTGCAGGTGCACTGGCCTGAGGGCAACGTTCTCATCCGCATGGGGCGCTTTGATCCGGCTACGGGGGAACCCGACTACAACGCGGTTTGCACGGTGTCCCCGGCGGATTGACCGGGCGCCCGCAGGGTCTCGGTCGGAGCGGGAAGCGCGCATCGGGTGGTCCGCGAGGAAGTCGCACGGGCCGCCGTCGAATGCCTGCAGACGATTCGCGGGTCCGCTACCGCGGCCCGCCACGAGGCGGCAGCTTGATGACGGCATCGGCGTAGCGCCCATGGCCGTGGCGCATGATCGTGCGCGGGGCGTTTGTGGACGGGTGGTCCCGGGCCACGCAAGAAGAGAATAACGGCGTCTTTCGCGCCTGGATCGCGGCGCACGCGCGCTGAAAGGAAATGGGGTGCCGGCTCATCGTGACGCTCGACGACGAGCTCAACATGGTCGGCCAGCCGGGCGCGCGCCTGTGAAATTTCTACAGCGTTTGGGAGATCGCCGGCCCTGGGATCGTCTATGAAGCTACCCTGATGTCGTGGCCGGGTAACGGTTAGGTGATTTCGACTTGGCGGAGCCACCTCCTCTCGTTAGAGACAGGTGAGATGCCGCCGATGGACGTGTGCCGTCGGTGCGGATTGTATAAGCCCTCGATGAA
>VGFF01000143.1 GCA_016868955.1 Armatimonadota bacterium | reverse complement strand
GCGATTCTGCGTCGCGACCGCCGGTCCGAAGGATCGCACGTACTGCCGATCGGTGTACTTTCAAGACCCCGATGGGCTGATTCTCGAGCTGGCGACGCGCGGTCCCGGATTCGCCGTCGACGAAGCCGAGGACCGGTTGGGTGTGCGGATCATAAGCGCGCCGGACGACGAACGAGCGCGACGGACCAGCGGCGACACCGCCGCCGACGACGTGCTGAATACCCAGATCGATGAGGACATCGCGTTGCCGGGTCTGCACCACGTGACGTTGTTCGGCCGCGACATGGACCAGACGGCGGCGTTCTACCGCGACGCGGTCGGACTCCACGTCGTCAAGCCGACGTTCAACTACGACGACGTCGACGCCAAACACTGGTACTTCGGCGACGGACGCGGCACTCCGGGCACCGTCGTCACGGCCTTCGAGGTTCCGCGCATGCGGTCGGCTCGGATCGGACCGGGGACCGTGCACCACTTCGCGTTCTTGCTGGACAGCGCGACCGACATCAATCATGCGCGGGCGCGGTTGCAGCGCGCCGGCGTGGCGACGACGCCACCCCTCGATCGCAAGTACTTCCGATCGGTTGCCCGGATGGGGAGGTCGTGGAGCTCGCGACGCGCGGGCCCGGCTTCCTCATCGATGAGCCCGAGAGCACGCTCGGAACCCGGCTGATCCTGCCGGAGAAACGTACCCCGGAGGCACGCTGGTGATCCTGGAACAGATCCAAACGAGCCCGATCGGCACGAATTGCTACCTCTACGGCGATCCGTCCTCCGGAGAGGCGTTCGTCATCGATCCGGGCAACGACGCGACGGTCATCCTCGGCTTGTTGGAGACGCACGGCCTGCGCGCGTCGTGGATCCTCGCGACGCATTGCCACTGGGATCACGTTGGCGCCGTCGCGCCGGTCAAGGACGAGACGGACGCGCCGTTCCGCGTGCCGGAAGCCGACCTCGAGATCTTGCGCCACGCGGCCGCTCACGCGGCGACGCGGATGAATCTCCGCATCGCGCAACCGCCCGATCCGGACGGGTTCTTACCGGATGGCGAGGTGTTGCGTGCCGGTGCGCTGACCCTGACGGTGCGCGCCGCGCCCGGTCACAGTCCCGGACACGTGATGTTCGTCGGCGACGGCTTGGCGTTCGTCGGCGATGTGATCTTCGCCGGCAGCATCGGGCGCACCGACATCCCCGGCGCGGAGGGCCCGCGCTTGATGCGGTCGATCCGAGAGCAAGTGATGACGCTCCCGGACGCGACGCTGCTCTATCCGGGCCACGGCCCGCACACGACGGTCGGCCGCGAACGTGTCTCGAATCCGTTCGTCCGCATGGCGTGATCCCGCGGCCGTGATGCCGGTCGTGTTCCTCCACGGCGCCGGCGCGCGCGGGCAGCTATGGCAGAATCAGTTGCTCGACGTGCCCGGCGCGCTCGCTCCCGACCTCCCCGGGCATCCGCAGGGCGAGCCGCTTCCCAGCATCGCGGCCTACGCATCATGGTTGACCGGGTGGCTGGCGGGTCGCGGCCCTGACCGCGCCCTTCTCGTCGGCCACTCCATGGGCGGCGCGATCGCGCTCGAGGTGGCGATCGCCGCGCCGGCCCGCGTCGCCGCGCTGGGATTGCTCGCGACGGGCCCTCAGCTGCCGGTCGATCCGCGTTTGCTGGATTTGGCCGCGTGCGATCCGGACGCCGCGATGGCGCAGATCGCGGCGTCGAGCCACGGACCGCTTGCGACGCCGGCATCGATCGCGCGCACGAGGCGGGCGCTCGCGAGAGTGGCCCCGGCTGTCCTGCTCGCGGATCTCCGCGCTTGCGCCGCGTTCGACGCGCGCACGCGGCTGTCGGCGCTGCGGCTGCCGGCGTTAGTGATCGCCGGCAGCGCCGATCGGTTGACGCCGCCGGCGACGACCCGAGCCCTGGCGGAGGCGATCCCCGGCGCCGGCTTCGCGGTCCTCCCGGACGCCGGCCATCTGCTGATGATCGAAGCGCGCGCCGCGCTGCGCGACGTGCTGCGACCGTTCGTCTCCGCAATTCGGGCCGCGTCGTGAGCGCACGACCGGACGAACGCGAGATCCTGCGCGCGCTCCGCGCCCGAGGCCTCGACGCCTACGTCTGGGAGGACAGGCCGGACGCTGCGTATCCGCCCCATGCGCACGCGTCGATCGAGCACCGGTGGCTCGTCAGCGGCGCGTTGCGGGTGACGTTCGCGAATAGAGAGGCGCACCTGCTCGGCCCCGGGGATCGCTTGCGCGTTCCGGCCGGGACGACTCACTGGGCGCAGGCCGGACCGGCGGGCGCGCGTTACGTCTGCTGGTCGGAGGCCGACGGGGAGGTCGAAGCGGCGGCGGACGCCGCAACGCCGGCGCCGGAGAGCGCCGCCGGCGCCTCTTCTTCGGGGCCCTGAAGCGGTAGCTCGATGAGGGACGCCGCGCCGCCTTCCGGGCGTTTGCGGGCCGTGATCGTGCCGCGATGCTGTTGCACGATGCCGTAGGAGATCGACAGGCCAAGCCCCGTTCCCTCGCCGAGCGCCTTCGTCGTGAAGAACGGATCGAAGATGCGGTGCAAGTTCTCGGCGGCGATTCCCGGTCCGCTGCCGAGGAACTCGCCGTGCGCGTGACGATCGCGTTGGCTCGTCCGAATCTCGAGGCGTCCGGAGCGTCCGGAGAGCGCCTGGAACGCGTTGTTGATGAGGTTTAAGAACACCTGCTGCAGTTGATAGAGGTCTCTGCGCACGGCCGGTAGCTCCGGGTCGAGGGCCGTCACGACTTCGAGGCCGCGCGTTTGCAGGTGGTAGCGCCGTAGGTTCAGGGTCTGCTCCAACGCGGCGTTGAGGTCGCCCCAGTCCCACTCGTGCGCGGGCTGGCGCGCGAACAACAGCAGGTTCTGCACGATGCGCCGCGCCAGTTCCGCTTCATGGACGATGATCGCGACGTCGCGCTGGACTTCCTCCGGCAACTTGTCGTCCAGCGCGATCAGATCGGCGTATCCGAGGACCGATGTCAGCGGGTTGTTAAGCTCGTGGGCCACGCCGGCAACCAGATCGCCGAGGGCGCGCAGCTTTTCGGCGTGCACGAGCTGGGCCTGCGCTTGCTCGAGCTGCCGTGTTCGATCCGCGACGCGCGCCTCCATCATTCGCTGCGACTCGTCGATCTTCTGCCGCGACGTCCGAAGGTCTTCGGCCATCGCGTTGAATGCTTGCGCCATCTGCGCCGTCTCGCGATACGACCGGTCGGGATCGACGCTTACCGAGAGATCACCGCCGCGCACGCGCTGCAGCGCCATGCTCAAATAGGTCAAGGGCGCCGTTACGCTGCGCGTGACGATCGCGGCGATGATCAGGCCGACGCCGAGCGTCGACACCGCGATGATGACCAAACTCTCGAGAAATGACAGCACGGCGTCGCCGATGACGCCGATGCTGGAGCGGATGTCGGCACGTTCGACCTCCAACATCGCGTTGAGCGATTCGAAGGTTGCGTTCACGGCCGCCTCTCGCGACGGGAACGCCGTGCGCAACATCGAGCGGTACGAGTCGAGGCCTTCGCTACGGAACGTGAAACCAGCGAGGTTCGCGAAGGGGTCGAAGTGGAAGAGCGCTTCCAGGACGTCGGTGAGCGGCTCCTGCGCTTCCGGCCGGAGGGACACCGACTGGATCTCGACCTGCGCCTCCCGGGTACGCCGCGCCCCGTCCGTCTCGGCCACCCCGTATCCGGCCGCGGGGTCGATCGCCTGCGACAGCATCGCGGCTCCGCGCTCGACGAACGCCGCTTCCATGCGCTGAGCGGCGTTGATCGCGCGGTTGAATTGACTCAATGCGGTGACTTGGGCGGCCAGCTCGATGAGGAAGCGATGCAGCCAGACTTGCCCCGTGTACCAGTCGAGGGCGCGCATTTCGTCGTTGGCGGTCCGACGATGGGCGCTGGCGAAACCGTTCAGCGCCTCTCGCAGCTGACTCTACGCGCGGTAGGCTTGCCGGAACCGTTGCGGGCGCAGCCCTTCTGGGGCCGCCTCGAACGCGCGCCCAGCCTCGACGAACGCGGCGTCGGAGGCGAGAGCGCGATCGAAGTAATCATGGAAACGGGCGCGGTCGTCTTCCCGTCCGCGATCCCGCACGCGTTGCAGCGACAGGGTGACGACCTTGCTGAGGACGGTCCAATCCGGCTCCGTGGATCGGCCGCCCAGGGCGCCGTGTTCGACGAGGCTGAGAAAACGGCGCTCGGAAGCGACCGCCACCGACAGAATGGCGGACGCGGCGAGGCCGAAAAACGCACTTAAAGGGAAGAAGATCGCCAGATATCCGGCCAGGATCGTCCGGCCGATGCCGGAACGAGTCGTACTCGAAAATAGTCCCGGCAGATCCGCCAGATTTCAACACGAAGAAGGATTGTCCGCTGCCGCGTCGACATTCCATGGAGTATGCGCCGCCTCATCGACCTGAACTGCGACCTCGGCGAATCGTTCGGTGCGTTTCGCATCGGCGAGGATGCGGCCGCGATGCCGTACCTGACTTCGGCCAACATCGCTTGTGGCGCTCACGCCGGCGATCCTGTCGGCATGCGCGTCTCGGTACGGCTTGCCCGCGAGTACGGCGTCGCCGTCGGCGCGCATCCCGGATACCCGGACCTGCAGGGCTTCGGGCGTCGGATGATGGGATTGTCGCCGGCGGAGGTGACGGCGGCGGTGGTCGCGCAGGTTGGCGCCCTGGAAGCGATCGCCCGGGTCGAGGGCGCCACGCTGCGACACGTGAAGCCGCACGGCGCGCTGTACAATTTCGCAGCCGTCGACGAGCCGACGGCGCGCGCGATCGCCGACGCGATGCGTCTCGCGTTCCCGAGCCGCATCCTCGTCGTCCTCGCGGGCTCCGTGAGCGAGCGGGCGGCGCGCGCAGCCGGGTTGCGCGTCGCGACCGAGGCGTTCTGCGATCGCGGCTACACGCGTGACGGCGTCCTGGCGCCGCGC
>VGFF01000142.1 GCA_016868955.1 Armatimonadota bacterium | reverse complement strand
TGCCGAAGGACGCCGGCGCGCTGCAGTTACTGCAGCGCATCCGGGACGAGGCCCATCGATCCGCGAACGCGTACCACCGCACATTGCGAGGGCGGAAGATCGTCTTCTCCGTCCTCGATGAGGTCCCCGGCATCGGCGAGAAGCGAAAGCGCGACCTCATCCGAGAATTCGGATCGGTGCGCGGCATTCGCGAGGCGGACGAGCAGGCGGTCGCCGCGGTCATCGGACGGAAGGCGGCGTCGCGGGTCGTCGCGTACCTGCGGGAGCACGACACGACATCGTACCGGGAAGGGGCGGTTCGCTGATCGGGTTCTTGCTTGCAGGGGCGGCGCGGTCGATCAGCGGCGCCAGCGTGGCCGTCGCGTACTTCGCGGCCGTGATGTAGATGACATCGACGGCCTTCCCGTCGGGGGCGGAGCACGGCGCGCTCGCCGCTTCCTTGTGCATCGGACACAGCACCGCATAGACCGGGAGATCCTCGTCACGCAACGCCGCGACCTCGTCGGCGGTGAGCGATACCTCGGTTTCGAGCTTGGCACCGTGGAACGACGTCACGAATCGAAATGCGACGCTCGCGGCGAACAGCAGATTGATCGCGAGATTCATCGTGATCAGTCTCGCGACCGGGGCGGCCGCGAGACTGGCGATCAAGATGGCTTCCAGGAGCACTAGGAAGGTCCGTTGCCGCGGCGTGATCGTCACGTACGCCGAGTAGCGGGGCATCCGCTCCCGCGGGTCGAAGGTCGCGGCGTCGACGAGCTCGCCGCGGAAGCAACGCATCAGCGTGTCTCGCAGATCCCGCTCCGTCGTGACGCGATACCGGATCGGCCGGTCGCCTCAGGTTTCGCGGAGCGCCGCCTCCAGCGCCGGCCGCGGCTTGTAGGTGGCAGCGACGACGAGCGCGCCGTCGGGTGTCTGCTGCACGGGCACGAAGTGGTGCTCGAGCATCGCCGACAGCGGGAACCGGCGTATGAAGACCTTTTGCGGCGGATCGGCGGCGAGGTCGTGATACGGAAAACCCCAAGCGCGGGCGTTGCCGCGGGCGACGTCCAACGCGCGCACCATGCCCAGTGCTGACAAGATGCGATGGACGGATGACGAGGTCGTGCGCTGATGGGTATCGGCGTAGGCAGGCTCGTCCGGCGACAGAAGTCCCTCCTCGACGAGTACGTCGGCTACGTCACGTTCGGGCGCGGACGTAAGTTCGGACATCATCGTCTTGCGATTAGCATCCGGAGTGTCAGCGGGCATCCGCGGCACCTTGGGCAAGGATTCGACATCGGGGCGAAAGACGCGTGATATACTCGCTTCCGCATGCGGAAACCGGATAGCTCACTCCGGCCGTCGATCCTGCGCCTCGGCCGGTTCACCCTCGACCTCGACCGCCGCGTGCACGTCTCCGGCGTGCTGAACGTAACCGCGGACTCGTTCTACGCCGCCGCTCGCCATCTCGATCCGGAGGCCGCGGTCGCGCGCGCGCACCAGATCGTCGCGCAGGGCGCGGACCTGCTGGAGGTCGGCGGCGAGTCCGCTCGTCCGGGGCCGGACGTTCCTGAGGCGGAGGAGGCGCGGCGCGTCGTGCCGTTGATCCGCCGCCTCGCCGACGCCGTCCGCATCCCGATCCTCGTCGAGACGGTGAAGCCGGACGTCGCGCGCGCCGCGCTCGATGCGGGCGCCCTCGGCATCAACGACGTGAGTGGGCTACCGACGCCCGAGATGGCGCGAGTCGCCGCGCGTGGCGACGCGGCGCTCGTCGTCATGCACCGTCGCGGCCCGCACAAGATCGGCGTGCGCAATCCAACTTACGATGACGTCTTCGCCGAGGTGTACGCTTTCCTGGAAGAGCGGACGAAGCAGGCCCGGGAGGTGGGCGTCTCGGCCGATCGCCTGCTGATCGATCCTGGATTCAGCTTCCATAAAGCACCGAGTCATGACGTCGCGCTGCTGCGGCGATCGAACGAGCTCCTGGCGATCGGTTATCCAATCTATCTCGCTACCTCGCGCAAGAACTACCTGCGCGACATCCTCCGGCTGCCGCCGGCGGAGCTGTTGGAGGCGACCGCGGCGGCGGTCGTGCTCGGCGTCGAGCGCGGGGCGCGTGTCGTCCGGACGCACGACGTGCAGTTCACCGCCCGGCTCGCTCGTACGCTGGAGGCGTTGCTGGGCCTGGTCGACGTTCCGCAGACAACTGAGTCGTTCGTGCAGCAGCAGGGCGGGCGCATCCCCACGGACGTGCTGGATCGCGGGGAGATCCGATGAAGACCGGCCCGGGCGCGCCGTTCGACAAGCCGGCGATCGAGGATGCCGTGGGGCGCATCATCGCCGCCGTCGGCGAGGACGCCGATCGCGAAGGCTTGCGCGAAACGCCGCGCCGGATCGCCGACATGTACGCGGAGGTCTTTTCGGGACTCCAAATCGATCCGCTGGCGCTTATCGCTGTCGGCTTCGACGACGAGGACCACAAGGAGATGGTCGTCCTCAAGGACATTTCGTTCTACTCGATGTGCGAGCATCACTTCCTGCCGTTTCACGGGGTCGCGCACGTCGGCTACATTCCCAACGGTCGCATCGTCGGCATTAGCAAGCTGGCGCGCGTCGTTGAAGCGTTCGCGCGGCGCCCGCAGGTGCAGGAGCGCTTGACGTCGCAGATCGCCGACCTCCTGTCGACGGGCCTAGGGGCGCGTGGCGCCGCCGTCGTCGTCGAAGCGGAGCACCTCTGCATGACGATGCGGGGCGTCAAGAAGCCCGGCAGCAAGCTCGTGACCTCGGCGCTCCGCGGGATCTTCCGCGAAGATCCGCGCACGCGCGCCGAGTTCTTCTCCCTGATCCGTACCGGCTGACCTCGTGCGTCGCGCGTCCAGCCCGCCGATCCTCGTGATCTCGTCGGTCCTGCTGGCGGTGTCGATGGGGCTCGCGTTGCTGCGCGGCTCCGTCCCGATTTCGATCGAAGAGGCGGCGTCGGCGGTCTCGCGCGCGATCGCCGGCCGCGGAGCACCCCTGTCGACCGACGCGATCCTCGTCGACATTCGCGCTCCGCGCGTCGTCCTGGCGGCCCTGATCGGTTCCGCGCTCGCCGTTTCGGGCGCCACGTTCCAAGCTTTATTTCGCAACCCGCTCGCCGACCCATACGTCATCGGCGTGTCGGCGGGCGCGGCCCTGGGCGCCGTGGTGGCGATCACGGCCGGCGCGTCCGGGCTGTTCGTGCCTGCGGCCGCGTTCGCGTTCGCGTTGGCGTCGGTCGCGCTCGTGCTGGGAATCGCCGGTCGCGGCGACCGGCCACGGATGGAGAACCTGTTGCTGGCGGGCCTCGCGATCGCGGCGCTGTTCGCGGCGGTGCTATCGATCGTGCTCGCGCTCGATCACGGGTCGGTCGCGCAAGCGCTGGCGTGGCTGGCCGGCGGATTCGGCGGGCGCGGCTGGGAACACGTCGCAGTGGCGTTGCCGTTCGTCGGAGTCGGCTACGTCTTGGCCCGGCGCCACGCGCGCGAGATGAATCTCCTGCTCGCGACCGACGACGAGGCATCCTCGATGGGCGTCGAAGTTACGCGCGTCCGCCGCCGGCTCGTGATCGCGGCGACGTTGCTCGCCGCTTCCGCCGCCGCTTCCGCCGGCCTCATCGGATTCGTCGGTTTGATCGTTCCGCACGCCGTGCGGCGCGTGGTTGGCCCCGACCATCGCCGTGTCCTAGCCGCCGCGGCGCTGCTGGGAGCGTCACTCCTGGTGACCGCTGACCTGGCGGCGCGATCGGCCGCACCGCCGATCGAGATCCCGGTCGGGGCCGTGACGGCGCTGCTCGGGGTGCCGTTCTTCTTGTGGCTGCTGGCGCAGCGCCGCGGCACGATCTAGGACCGGGTTGTCGTTTTGACCGTTGGATCGATCGCGAATACGCACGGAGCAACGGTTGCGATCACGAGCGCTGCCGCCAGGAACGCCAGATCGAACTCCGCGCCCGGCTTCAGGTCGGCCGCGACGAAGCCCAGTTGCGGCAGCTTCATGAGGACGGTGCAGAAAAACATCACGACCGCCAGCAGCACGCCGGCTATGCGGGTCGTGAACCCAGCGATCAGCGCCAACCCTCCGAATGTCTCGATGACGGCCACGATCGGCGCCATGATGCCCGGGGTTGGAACGCTCAGGCTGCCAAAGAATCCGGCGACGCCGTCCAGCGACTGGAACTTGGGATATCCGTGCAGCACGAACGCGACGCCGACGACGAGCCGAAGCAGCAGGAGCGCGTACGGCGCGAAGCGATCGGGATTCGGCATGGCGACCACCGAGGATCGTAATGGCAACGCGACTTGGACAACCCTGCGATTACCAAAGGTGGAGGCGACGGCCGGATTCGAACCGGCGGTGGGGGTTTTGCAGACCCCTGCCTTGCCTCTTGGCTACGTCGCCCGGCGAAGCCGCCGCGGAGAGCGGCTCGGAAAAACTTCGCGCGTGCACTTCCAGATGGAGCGGGAGATGGGATTTGAACCCACGGCCTTCTGCATGGCAAGCAGACGCTCTACCCCTGAGCTACTCCCGCGCTGACAGCGCTTAAGTATAGAGTTGCGGCCCCAGCGCGCGCAACGTTAGTGTGGATCCGTCGGGCGGGTGGCGAAACCGGAAAACGCGGCGGACTTAAAATCCGCTGGGCTGAACACCCTTGTGGGTTCGATTCCCACCCCGCCCACCACCCCTTCGTGGCCAGTTGAACATCGGATCGTCCTGTCCGGTCGATTCCTCGGATCGGTGGAAGCGCGCCAAAGTCACCGAAAATATAGTGATGTCAGAAGTGCCAGATAGAACGGGTTTTGCCGAGCAGTTGTGAGTTGTGTGGCCCTTGGTCGCGAAGCACGCCATGGGCACGAAAGACGGTGGGGAACAATGAAGCTTCGTATGGCGATCGCCGCGGTTGCGGTCGCGTTGGGGATTGGCGCGGCGGCCGCGTCAGCCGACGCGGCGACGATCAACATCGACCTCGACGCGACGAATTC
>VGFF01000141.1 GCA_016868955.1 Armatimonadota bacterium | reverse complement strand
GTGCGCTGGCCCCCCCCCGCATCACCGACACGTCGATGCGCGACGGTTCGCACGCGATGCGCCATCGTTTCACGATCGAGCAGGTGCGCGCCCTCGCCGGCGCGCTGGACGCCGCCGGCGTACCGGTCATCGAGGTGACGCACGGCGACGGCCTCGCGGGCTCGTCGATCCAGTACGGATTCTCGGGCACGCACGAGCTGGCGCTGATCGAAGCCGCTCGCGCCGCCTGCACGCGCACCAAGATCGCGGCGCTGCTCATTCCGGGCGTCGGCACGCGCGCCGAACTGCGGGAAGCTGTCAAGCGCGGCATCGGCGTCCTGCGCATCGCCACGCAGTGCACGGAAGCGGACGTCTCCGAGCAGCACTTCGGGCTCGCCAAGGAACTGGGGCTGGAAGCCGTCGGCTTCCTCATGATGGCGCACATGCGCCCGCCGGAGGTCCTCGTCGAGCAGGCGAAACTCATGGAGTCTTACGGTGCCGACTGCGTCTACGTCGTCGACTCCGCCGGCGCGATGTTGCCGGCCGACGCCTACGCGCGCGTTGCCGCGCTGCGAGGAGCGCTGCGCGTCCAAGTTGGATTCCACGCGCACAACAACCTCGGATTGGCGATCGGCAACACCATCGCTGCCATCGAAGCCGGCGCCGATCAGGTCGACGGCTGCCTGCGCGGCCTTGGCGCCGGCGCCGGAAACGCGGCGACGGAACTGATCGTCGCCGTGCTGGACCGCATGGAGATCAATCCCGGCATCGACGTCTTCAAAATCATGGACGTCGCCGAGTACGTCGCGGGACCGATGATGGCGTCTCTGCCGTTCGCCGATCGCGACGCGATCACGCTTGGGTACGCCGGCGTGTACTCCACGTTCCTGCTGCACGCGAAGCGCATCGGGGAGAGCCTCGGCGTCGACGCGCGCGATATCCTCGTCGAGCTGGGCAGACGTTGCGCCGTCGCCGGCCAGGAGGACTGGATTCTCGACGTCGCCGTCGACCTCAAGAAGCAAAAGGAAGGGGTGGAGTAGATCGCCGCCACGGACGATCCGGGCGCCGCGCCTCAGTTCGACCAACGTGCGTTTCGCGATACGCTCGGGCGGTTTGCGACCGGCGTCACCGTTGTGACGTGCGCGCACGAGGCCGGCATCCACGGGATGACCGCGAACGCGATCGCGTCCGTTTCCCTCGATCCGCCGCTCGTGCTCGTCGTCGTCGACCACCGAGCGCGCCTGCACCGGTTCCTGGAAGCAGCGGGACAGTTCGGCGTCAGCGTCCTCAGCGAGGAGCAGGAGCCGGCGGGATGGCACTTCGCCGGCCGGCCGCAACCCGGTCCCCTGCCCCCGTTCTCGACGCTCAACGGCGTGCCGGTTCTTGATGGCGCGATCGCGCACCTCGCGTGCGACGTGTCGTCGGCTTATCTGGGTGGCGATCACACGATCTTCGTCGGACGCGTGACGGCGCTGCGCGCCGCCGAAGGCGAGCCGTTGTTGTTCTACCGCGGTCGATTCCATCGCGGCATTCATGGGCCGTTCATGCGTCGTGCCGAGGATCCGGACGACGCGGCAGAACGGCCGGCATTGGAGGCATGGCGTTGAGCGACAAGGAACTGAGCGCGACGATCGCGCGTTGCCGACGGGAGCGGCGGCTGGCCGACTCGATCGTGAGCGCGGTTGAGCTGCCGGCAGCGTATCGCGTGCAAGCGGCGCTTGCCGAGGGCCGACCGTTGAGCGGGTACAAGCTCGGCTTGCTGAGCCCCGCGAAGCAAGCGCAGATGGGTATCTCGGCGCCGATCTACGGGCGCATCCTCGACGGGATGCTGATGGAGGGACCGGTTTCGCTCGCGACGTTCCTGCAGCCGCGCGTCGAGCCGGAGATCGCGGTCGTCCTGCGCGGGCCAATCGCGGCGGGCGCGACGCCGGGGGCGATCCACGCCGCGATCGGCGGCTACTACCTCGCCGTCGACATCCTCGACAGCGTCTGGCGCGGCTACAAGTTCACGATCGCGGAGGTCGTCTCCGACAACGCGTCCGGCGGCGGCTTCCTGCTCGGGCCGCAACGATTCGACGCGGCACCGCACGGCGCCCTGCGTTTGTGGCTGAATGGGCGCATTGCCGGTGGGGGTCCCGTGGATTCGCTCGGCGATCCCGGCGAGCGGCTCGCGTGGCTGGCTTCTCAGACCGGTAGCCTGCCGGCGGGCGCGGCGGTCTTCTTAGGCTCTCCCGCCGCCGCTGTTCCCGCCGAGCCGGGCACGCTGGAAGTCTCGATCGGACGCGAGTCATTCGTGACGAGGTTGGTGCCATGATCCAGGACATCGCGAATCGTTTGAACGCCGCCTGGGAGCGAAAGGCAGCTCCCCTCTCCCCCCTCAGCGACGCTTGTCCGACGCCCGACGTCGAGGTAGCCTATCGCATCCAATGCGCCTGGACCGAGATGCGCGTCGCCGCCGGAGACCGCGTCATCGGCCGTAAGATCGGGCTCACGAGCAAGGCGATCCAGCAGCAACTGGGCGTCTCAGAGCCTGACTACGGCAGCCTGTGGTGCTCGCGGGACGTGCCCGCGCCCGGGGGTCGCGCGGAGGTGCCGTACGACTGGTTCCTACAGCCGCGCATGGAAGGCGAGATCGCGTTCCTGCTCGGCCGCGCGCTGAAGGGGCCGGGCGTAACGCTCCAGGAAGTGCTCGCGGCGGCGGACGCGGTCGCCCCGGCATTCGAGATCATCGACAGTCGCATCGAGAATTGGAGGATCAAGATCGCCGACACCATCGCGGATAACGCGTCGTACGGCGGCGTGGTCATCGGCGAGTGGAGCCGGGCCGCCGCTGCAGCGGACCTGAGGCTCGTCGGCATGTTGATGTCCCAGAACGGCGAAGTCGCCGCCGAGGGCGTTGGGGCCGCGGCGCTGGGGCACCCGGCACGCGCGGTCGCTTGGCTCGTCAACAAGCTCGCGGCGTACGACGTGTCGCTCGCCGCCGGGGAGATCGTTATCTCGGGATCGCTCGGCCGCGCGGTGCCGGCGGTCGCCGGCGATCTGTTCCACCTCGAGATGGCGGGGTTCAGCCCGCTCGCCGTCCGGCTCGCCTAACGGTGATCAGATAGAAGGAACCGCCGCGTGACAGGTCCCTGGCCCCGCCGCCAGCCGCGCGCCAAGGCGCCGGCGATACCGACGAGAGCGAACAATCCAGCGCCCGGATTCGGAACGGCGATGGGATCGTGGCCGCGATCCCATCGCACGAAGCGCGCCCGTCCCGCCCCAGCGACAAGCTGGATCGTGATCGAATGGTCGCCCGCGCCAAGCAGGTGCGTCCCGCGGCTCGCGCCGAGGAGAATGCAGTTCGCGACGGAAGTGCCGCAGAACCCCTCGCCGGGCGGCCGCGACGTAACACCCAACGACACGTCGAAATCGAAGACCTGAAGCTGATCGTTGAGATCAAATGCGTCCTGCACGCGCAGCGTTGCACCCTCCGCCGGCGCAGTGAACGTCCACCGCAGCGCGTCTGCAAATATCGTGGGCGTGCCGACGCTGGGGCAACAGAAGAGTCCATCAGGGTCCGCCGGCGAGCATCCGGTCGCTGCCATCACGCCGCCGAGGAATGAGAACTCATACCAGACACCCGGCGCCACTGGACCGGCGTCCGCGGCTGCGACCGCGCCAACGAGACGGATCAGGGACAAGAGCACAACGATGATCGACTTCATCATCCTGCGACCCCCATGGATGAGACCCCACCAAAGGTCTTGGATGGTTACGCATTCACCGCTCGAATCTTTCGTTCGATCGGATGAGCGAGCGCGTCGTTGACCGCATGCCCGTCGCCGCCTGACTACGGTTCGAGCGGGCCGACATCGGATTCTCCGGTCGCTTCGTCGTCGGCCGCGACGCGGTCTTCATCGGCGATATTCGATGCATCGGCACCTCTCGCCGTGATCGCGGGCGTCTGCCAGCGGCCACGAATCCGCCGCGCCGTCGTGATGAACCCCGTATGGCCGATCATGCGATGCGCAGGGCGCACGCTCTGCCCCTCCAGATTCCAGCCCCGCACGAGCGTCTCCGTCGTCTCGACCAGCGCAAAGCCGCCGGCCGTGCGGAGCGCCTCGCTCGCCTGCAAGGCCTGCGGCACCGTCGGCACGTAGCACAAGAAGATCCCGCCCGGACGCAGCGCCGCCATCGCGTGCGGCACGACGCGCCACGGCTCGGGCACGTCGAGCACGATACGATCGACGGGCGCGTCGGGGATGCCCTCGTAAATGTCGTGCAAGCGCGCGACGAGGTGGCGCTGCGAACCGAGGTAGGCGTCGACGTTGCGCAGCGCGCGCCGCTGGAAGTCGTCACGGACCTCATAGCTGTACAGGCGGCCGGTTGGGCCGACGGCGCGCAGCAGCGTCATCGTCAGACCACCCGATCCCGTCCCGGCCTCGACGACGTCGGCGCCGGGGAAGATGTCGGCGGCGATCAGGATTGTCGCGAGGTCCTTGGGGTAGATGACCGTCGGCCCACGCGGCATGTCGAGCACGTAGTCGGCGAGCGTTGGCCGCAGCACGAGAAAGCGTTCGCCGCGGTCCGTGCGCACCGTGCCGCCGTCGTCCCCGCCGATGATCTCGTCGTGCGCGAAGCGCCCGCGGATGTCTTGGACGCGTCCGGCCTGCAGCGTCACGACGTAGCGGCGGCGCCGGCGATCGATCAGCAGGACCGCCTCCCCGGCGCGCAGCGGACCGTGGCGGCCGCTCACGCGTCTCCCCCGGCGCAATAGGCTTCGGCTTCGATCTCGACGAGCATGCCGGGATCGATCAGCGCCGACACCTCGACGAGCGACGTCGCGGGGCGAACATCGCGGAAGAACTCACCGTGGGCGCGGCCGATCGCTTCCCAGTCGCGCACCGACGTCACGTACATGCGCGTCCGCACGACGTCCTCCAACTGCGCGCCGCAGCGCCGCAGCGCCGCTTCGATGTTTCGCAGCGTCTGGCGGGCCTGGCCGTACGCGTCGCCGACCGCGACGAGTTGTCCTCCTTCGTTCGTCGCCGTC
>VGFF01000140.1 GCA_016868955.1 Armatimonadota bacterium | reverse complement strand
ATCGGTGTTTGGGATGAACCGCCCGCGACACGATTCAGGAGGATTTGACGCCGTGTCCCCGAACCGTACGCCAACGTCTGCCACCTGGATTGCGCGTGCCTATTGAGCTGCTGAAAGTTTCGTCGGGATCGAATCCGAGCTCCGTCGCCGGCGCTGTCGCGAGCCTCATGCGCAAGCAAGGGCGGGCGGAGATCCAGGCGATCGGCGCCGCCGCGATCAATCAGGCGGTCAAGGCGCTCGCGATCGCCCGCGGTTTCCTCGCGCCCTCCGGCGTCGACATCGGATTCGTGCCGGCGTTCTCCGAGGTCCAAATCGACGGCGAGACGCGCACCACGATCCGGTTCGTCGTCGAGCCGCGCCGGCCCAAGTAACGTCCTCGCGCCGCTTCCCGTGGGTTCCCGCATCGATTTGCACACGCACACCGTAGCGTCCGACGGTGCGCTGGCGCCAGATGCGCTCGTCGCGCTGGCGGCTGCGCGCGGCGTCGGCACGCTGGCGATTACCGATCACGACACGGCCGCGGCGCTGCCGGCCGCCAGCGCCGCGGCAGCGCGCGCCGGCCTCCGGCTCATCGGTGGTGTCGAGTTGAGCACGGACGGGGCCGGCGGCGAGGTGCACGTTCTCGGATACTTCGTCGACGTGGCGGACATGGCGTTCGCGGCTGCGCTCGAGCGCTTGCGCGAGGCGCGCGTGGCGCGCGCCCGTGGCATGGTCGCGAAGCTGAACGAGCTCGGCGCGTCCGTGCGATATGAAGACATCGCGCGCCACGCCCAAGGCGTCGTCGGTCGCCCGCACGTAGCGCGCGCCCTCGTCGAAAGCGGATTCGTGAGGACGGTCTCGGAGGCTTTCCAACGATACATCGGCTACGGCCGACCGGCGTACGTCGAACGCGAACGCCTGACGCCCGAGGGTGCGGTGCGCGAGCTGCGGGACGCGGGCGCCGTCCCGGTCTTCGCCCACCCGATCTGGGGCGGTACGCCGGAGCGAATCGAGACCATGGTTGAGGCCGGCCTGCTGGGCATCGAGGCCTATTATCCGGAGCACTCGCCCGCGGACGTGGTTCGCTTCCGCGAGGCGGCGAGAAGCTACGGTCTGGTCACGACCGGGGGCACCGATTATCATGGAGGCGGCGTGGGCGGCGACCTCGTCGTCGGCGGACAATACGTCCCGGCCGACACCGTCGAACGGCTCGACGAAGCGCGTCGCCGGCTCGCGCCGCGGTCAGGCGCCGCGAGCGCGGCGGACCGCGAAGGAGACTCGAAGCATGGATGAACCTCGTAGTGGCCTCGCTACGCCCACGGGCCAGGTGGGTGGCCGGCGTGCGCAACGTCGCGCCGCCGCGTCTCCGGTCCTCGCCCGCGAGACGGAAGCGTCCTTGATGATGCGTGTTCGCGCGGATTTGACGCGGATCGTCGTCGCGTTCGTCATCGCCGCGGCTGGCGGCCTCGCGCTTAGATTCGGTCTGAAGTAGTCCCCTTGCTGCGCGATCTCCCGTCGGTCGAGGCGATGCTCGTCGCGCTCGAGCGGCGCGGCGCGCTCTGCGAGCTATCTCGAAGCGTGGCGGCCGAACTTGTCCGCGGCGTGCTCGACGAGCATCGCGCGCGCGTTCGCGCCGGCGATCCCGTCGACGTTCCCGCGATCGAGCGCGCCGTCCTCGATCGGATCGGCGCCGCCGGTGTCCGTACGTTGCGCCCGTTCCTCAACGCATCGGGGATTCTGCTGCACACCAACCTCGGGCGGGCCCCGTTGGCGGAGGAAGCGCGGATCGCCGTGCAGCAGGCGAGCGGCGCCTCGTCCGTCGAGCTGAACCTGGAGACGGGCCGCCGCGGGTCACGGCAGGATCACCTGGAGCCGTTCCTGCGCGACGTTACCGGAGGCGAGGCGGCGCTTGTCGTCAACAACAACGCCGCGGCTGTCTTGCTCGCGACCTCGGCGCTCGCGGCCGGGCGCGAGGTCATCGTCTCGCGCGGCGAGCAGGTGGAGATCGGCGGCTCGTTCCGGATGCCCGACGTCGTGCGCGCCAGCGGCGCCGCGCTCGTCGAGGTCGGCACGACGAACCGCACCCGCCTCGGCGATTACGAGCAGGCGCTGACGCCGCGGACGGCGCTGCTGCTCAAGGTCCACCGCAGCAACTTTCGCGTGATCGGATTCACCGAGGAAACCGGCGTCGCGCCGCTCGCGGCCCTCGGGCGCCAGGCGGGCGTGCCGATGTTCTTCGATCTGGGCAGCGGCGCGTTGCTCGACGTCCGTCGGTTCGGGCTCGAGAACGAGCCGACGGTGCAACAAGCGATCGCCGCGGGCGCGGACCTCGTCGCGTTCAGCGGTGATAAGCTGCTCGGCGGTCCGCAAGCCGGCATCCTCGTCGGCAAGGCGGCGCTGATCGCGGTGCTGCGGCGTCATCCGCTCGCGCGCGCGATGCGGCTCGACAAGCTCGGTGTCGCCGCGCTCGCGGAAACGCTGCGGCTGTACCGAAACCCCGAGCGCGCGGTCCAGCGGATTCCCATCTGGCGCATGCTCGCGGCGAAGCCGGCGGACCTGCGGGCGCGGTGCGATCGACTGGCGGCGGCGTTGCGCGCCGCAGGGCCGATCGCCCATGTGACGATCACCGCCACGCAATCCGAGGTCGGCGGCGGCGCGTTGCCCGGCCTGCCGCTGCCGTCATTCGGCCTACGGCTCCGCCGCGACGATTTGCGCCCTGCGGCCTGGGCGGCTCGGCTGCGATCCGCGGCGACAGGGGTGCTCGTTCGCCTCGAAGACGACGCGCTCGTCGCCGACTTGCGGTCGCTGCTGCCCGAGGATGACGAGGCGCTGCGCGCGGCACTGGCGTCGTGAGACCCGTTCCCCAGATCCCCGCGCCCGCAGGCGAGACGCCACGGTCGACGGTGATCGGGACCGCCGGACACATCGACCACGGCAAGAGCGCGCTCGTGCGCGCCCTCACGGGGATCGATCCCGACCGCCTTGCCGAAGAGCAACGCCGCGGCATGACGATCGACCTCGGATTCGCGCACCTCGATCTGCCGAGCGGCCTTCTCTTGAGCTTCGTCGACGTCCCCGGCCACGGGCGCTTGATCCGCAACATGCTCGCCGGCGCCGCCGGATTCGACCTCGTCCTTCTCGTGATCGCGGCCGACGAGGGGGTCATGCCGCAGACGCGCGAGCACCTCGACATTCTGCGGTTCTTGCGCGTGCCGAAAGGCATCGTCGTATTGTCGAAGCGAGACCTGGTCGACCAAGAGTGGCTGGCGATGGTGACCGAGGACGTGCGCGCGTACCTCACCGGCACGTTCTTGGCGGACGCGCCCATCGTCGCGGTCTCATCACGAACCGGTGAGGGACTGCCCGAGCTCGTGCGGACGATCGATCGCGCGCTCAGCGCCGGATCGCGCCGCACCGCCGAAGGACCAGCCAGGCTGCCCGTCGATCGTTCCTTCGTGATGCCAGGATTCGGAACCGTCGTGACAGGGACGATCTGGAGCGGACGCATCGCCGTCGACGACTCGCTC
This sequence comes from Armatimonadota bacterium, assembly GCA_016868955.1. GTDB lineage: Bacteria > Sysuimicrobiota > Sysuimicrobiia > Sysuimicrobiales > VGFF01 > VGFF01. The sequence continues at coordinate 1,511 of VGFF01000140.1, read as the reverse complement.
GTCATCCTGCCGGCCGGAAAGTCAGCGCGGATCCGCGGCATTCAATCGCACGGACGACCCGTGACCGTCGCGCGCGCCGGGCAACGCGCCGCGCTGAACCTCGGCGGCGTATCGTGCGAAGACGTGACGCGCGGCGACGTGATCGCGACGCTGGGCGCGTTCGTCGTCGCGACAGCGTTCGACGCGCGCTTGCACCTGTTGCCGGGAGCGCCGGCGATGAAGCACCTCGATCGCGTGCGCGTCCACATCGGTACGGCGGAGACGATCGGCCGTGTGGCGCTGCTCGAAGAATCGCGGCTGGAGCCGGGCCGATCCACGTATGTGCAAGTTCGGCTGGAGGCGCCAACCGTTGCCGCCCGCGGCGATCCGTTCGTGATCCGGCGGTTCGCGTCGCCGTTGACGTGGGGTGGCGGCGAGGTGCTGCAGGTCAATCCGCCGCGCCACCGCCGCAAGGATGCAGGGGTTGCCGAAAGTCTCGCGCGCTTGGAGGGCGGAGATCCGCGCATGGCGGTGCTGGCCGCGCTGGAGCGCGCCGGTGTCGCCGGGGCCACGCTCGACGAGATTGCGCGGATCGCCGCGGTACCGCGCGAGATCGTGGCCGCGGTTTCGGCCGCGCTCGCGGAAGAGGGCGCCACGCGCGCCGCCAAGGATCGCGTGTTCCTCGCGTCGATCGTCGCGCGCGAAGCCGACGCGATCGTCGAGGCGCTGCGCGCCTACCACGCGCGCGTCTCCTGGCGGGTCGGAATGCCACGAGCGGAATGGTCGACGCTGGCGCGGCGTCGCGCCGGGGAAGGCCTCGCGGCGCTCGTCTTGAACGCGGCGGCGGCGCACGTCGAGGACCACGGAGAATTTGTCCGCGTCTTCGGTCATCAGCCGTCGTTCACGCCGTCGCAAGCGACGGCGCGATTGCGGATCGGCGCACGGCTGACGGGCGGCGGCACCGAGGGGTTGACCAAGGAAGAGGTTGCGCAAGCGCTCGGAAACGACGCCGAACCCGTCCTGCAGTGGTTGATCGATAACGGAACGGCCCTCGAGTTGCGGGGGCTGATCTTTGCGCGCGCCGCGATCGAGGACGCGGCGACGAGGATCGTCGGGCATCTGCGCACCGTCCAGACGTTGTCCGTCGCGCAAGCCCGCGATCTGCTCGGTTCGTCGCGGAAGTACATCTTGCCGATCTTGGAGCACTTCGATACGATCGGCCTGACGCGCCGCAAAGGTGAGGTGCGGGTGGCCGGGCCCCGCGCGAAACGGGGTGAGGCCGTCGACGCGCGGCAGGGACCGGAACGCGACGGGACTTAGTTCAACTATCGGCATTGCGGAACACGGAGGGCAAGGGGTCCTGGTGGGCCTCCCGGTCTTCAAAACCGGCGCGGGGCGCTCGCTCCGGGTAGGTTCGATTCCTACAGCCTTCCGCCAATTCTCATTTCCGCTTGTTCCATCTCACCTCATCTCAACGCGAGAGCGGCCGCCGTTCCCGCGGATTCATGGGGTCCCGCGCGCCGGTCGCGGCA
>VGFF01000139.1 GCA_016868955.1 Armatimonadota bacterium | reverse complement strand
CGCCGGCGACCCATTGCCGGTGCGCGCGGGCAGCGCGACACGCGACGCGGTCGTGATCGGCACGCTCGCCGGGGAGGACGAACGCAGCCGCCGTGCCATCGACAATCTGCTGATCGCCGACATCGCGGCGGCGCAGGAGCTGCTCGGTTCCGCCGGCCGCCTGACGCGCATCGATGTGCGCGCGCCCGAGGGGGCCACGGCCGAACCGTTTCTCGCGCGCCTGCGAACGGCGCTCCCGCCGCAGCTGCAGCTCGTTCCGGCGGCTTCGCGCGCCGGCGCGATCGAGCAGATGACGGCGGCGTTTCGCTTGAACCTGACGGCGCTCAGCTTGCTTGCGCTCGTCGTCGGCATGTTCCTCATCTACAACACGATGACGTTTTCGGTCGTGCAGCGCCGCACGCTCATCGGCACGCTGCGGGCGATCGGCGTGACGCGGCCGCAGGTCTTCGGCGTCGTTCTCGTGGAGGCGGCGGTCATCGGCGCGATCGGCACGATGCTCGGGCTGGCGCTTGGCATCGTGCTCGGACGCGGGCTCGTCGGTCTGGTGACGAGGACGATCAACGACCTGTACTTTGTCGTCACCGTGCGCGCGCTCACGATCGACCCCCTCTCGTTGATCAAGGGCGGCGTGCTCGGCATGGGCGCGACCTTGCTCGCGGCCGTCGCGCCGGCCTGGGAAGCGACGACGGCGCCGCCGCGCACGGTCATGAGCCGGGCCGCGATCGAGGCGAACGTGCGGCGGGCGGTGCCGCGGACGGCGGCCCTCGGCGGTGCGCTGCTCGCGCTCGCCGCAGCGCTGCTGGCGATCCCCAGTCGCGATCTCGTGCTCGGATTCGTCGCGCTCTTCCTCGTGATGATCGGGGGCGCGCTGCTCGCGCCCGGCGTCACCGTCGCGTTGATGGCCGTGCTGCGGCCGATCGCCGGCCGCGCGTTCGGCTGGATGGGTCGCATGGCCGTGCGCGGCGTCGTCGCGACGCTCAGCCGCACCGCTGTCGCGATCGCCGCGTTGATGATGGCGATCGCCGTGACGGTGGGCGTCGGCGTCATGGTCGGAAGCTTCCGGCATACGGTGATGCGCTGGCTGGAGAGCGCGTTGCAGGCGGACATCTACATTTCCCCGCCGAGTCTCGTCTCGCGGCAGAGCGAGGGATCGCTCGACCCCGCGCTCATCGCGCGGCTGGCCCTCGTATCCGGCGTCGCCGACACGACGGTGCTTCGCAGCACTTTCGTCCCGTCCTCGGTCGGAACGGTGCACGTGCTCGCCGTCGACCTCGCGGACCGTCGCTACCGCCCGGTGACCCTGAAGGAAGGGGCGCCCGATGCCTTGGACCGCTTCCGCGCCGGCGGCGCCGTCCTAATCTCAGAGCCGTTCGCGTACCGGCACGGTCTGCGCCCCGGTGACGTCTTGCGCTTTCGCGCGAAAGCCGGCGAGCGTCGGTGGCGCGTCGTCGGCGTCTACTACGACTATGGCTCGGAGCAGGGCGCGGTGATGATGCCACGCCGCGACTACGTCGACGCGTGGGGCGATTCCGCGATCTCGTCGATGGCGGTGTTCGTCGAGGACGGGAAGGACGTCGATGCGGTGATCGCGTCGTTGCGGGCGGCGACGGGGCCCGGCCAGGAGGTCTTCCTGCGCTCGAACCGCGCGTTGCGCGCGTTGTCGCTGGAGATCTTCGATCGTACCTTCGTCATCACCGGGGTGCTGCAGATCCTGGCGACGATCGTCGCGTTCGTCGGCGTGCTCAGCGCGCTGATGGCGTTGCAGCTGGAGCGCGCGCGCGAGGTCGGCGTTTTGCGCGCGACAGGCGTCACGCCGCGTCAGGTGTGGGGGCTCGTCACGACGCAGACCGGTCTGATGGGCCTGGCTGCCGGACTCCTGTCGATCCCTGTCGGTCTGGCGTTGTCGCTCGTCCTCATCCTCGTTGTCAATCGGCGCTCGTTCGGGTGGACGCTGCAGATCGCGCTGCCGCCGCCCGTGCTGCTCCACGCGCTCTTGCTCGCGGTCGCGGCCGCGATCCTCGCCGGCGCGTATCCGGCGCTGCGCATGGCCCGGACGTCGCCGGCGGCGGCGCTGCGGGACGAATAGCGATGAAGCGCCGGCCCTTCCTCTGGATCTCCGCCGTCGTCGCGGCCCTGGCCGTCGTCGCCGCGATCGTGCATCGGCCGCCGCCACCCTCGGAGATCCGCGCCGGCCTGACCGTACGGCAAGCGCTCGGGGAAGGCGGCGACGGGTTCGCGCGGGCCGAGCGCCCGCGGCCATTCGTGTTTCCCGCCGATCACGGCCCGCATCCGGCGTTCCGAACCGAGTGGTGGTACTTCACCGGGAACCTCCCAACGACCGATGGCCGACGCTTCGGGTTTCATTTCACGATCTTCCGCTCGAGTCTGGCGCCGCAGCCGACGCCGCGCGACTCCGCCTGGGGCAGCGACCAGCTCTACATGGCACACTTCGCGGTCACCGACGCGCGCGGGCGTCGCCTGCACGCGTTCGAACGGTTCAGCCGCGGCGCGTTGGGATTGGCGGGCGCGCGGGCGGCGCCGTTTCGGGTTTGGCTGGAGGACTGGGAGGTCGCGGCGACCGCGGGCGCCGCGTTTCCGTGGCGTCTGCGCGCCGCCGCCGACGCGGTCGCGATCGATCTGTCCCTGCGCAGTGATCGTCCGATCGTGCGTCACGGCGATCGCGGCTTGAGCCGCAAGAGCGCGACCGGCCGCAACGCTTCTTACTACTACTCGTATACGCGGATGGCCGCCGCTGGCACGGTGCGGATCGGCGGCGAGGCGTTTACGGTCGGCGGCACGGCCTGGCTGGATCGCGAGTGGAGCACGAGCGTTCTCGAACCGGACCAGATCGGGTGGGACTGGTTCGGCCTGCACCTCGACGATGGCCGGGATCTCATGGTCTTCCGATTGCGCCGCCGCGACGGCGCGCAGAGCTATGGGCAGGGCACGATCATCGATCGCGATGGCCGCGCTCGCGCGCTCGCCACGTCGGCGTTCCGCGCCGAGCCGCTCTCGACATGGACGAGCCCGCGTAGCGGCGCGACGTATCCGGTCCGCTGGCGGCTCCGCGTGCCCGCCGAATCGATCGACGTGGAGGTGCGACCCGCCCTCGACGATCAAGAGCTCGCGGTATCGTTCAATTACTGGGAGGGCGCGGTCGATGTCTTGGCCGCGGGCCGTCCGTTCGGACGCGGCTACTTGGAGATGACGGGGTACCAGGACGCGCCGCGCGGCCGTTGAACGGCGCGCCCACGGTACACTGAAAGCATGAGCAGACTAACGCTGGGCGCATCGGCACCGACCTTCGAGCTTCCCGGCACGGACGGCAAAGTCCATCGCCTGTCGGACTTCGCCAGCGGCCCGTTCGTCGTCATCTTCAGCTGCAACCACTGCCCGTACGCGCAAGCGTGGGAAGGACGGCTCATCGAGTTGCAGCGCGCGTTCGTGGCCCGCGGTGTCCGCTTCGTCGTCGTCAACGCGAACGATGCGGCCGAGTACCCGGACGACAGCTTTCCGCGCATGCGGGAGCGCGCTCAGGAGAAGGGATACAACTTCCCTTACCTCTGCGACGAGACTCAGTGGGTCGCGCGCGCGTACGGGGCGCAGCGCACGCCCGAGGTCTTCCTGTTCGATCTCGGCGGCCGCCTGCGGTACCACGGTGCCGTCGACGACAACTACGACGATCCCGGTGCCGTCAAGCAGCCCTACCTGAGCGCCGCGATCGAGGCCGTCTTGGCCGGGGAGGAACCGCCGGTCGCCGAAACGCGCGCCGTCGGCTGCACAATCAAGTGGAAGTAGCAGCGCGGCGCCTCGTCCTCAAGGTCGGAACGAGCACGCTGACCGCCGGTGCTTACGCGCTTTCGGCCGATCGCCTAGATGCTCTCGTCGCCGCGATCGCGTGCTGTAAGCGGGACGGCCGCGATGTCGTCCTGGTGACCTCGGGCGCGATCGTCACCGGCGCTTCGCGGCTCGGATTGAAGGCGCCCCCGCGCGCGATGCCCGACCGCCAGGCCTTGGCGGCCGTCGGCCAGGCGATCCTCATGCACGAGTACGATCGGCGGTTCGCCGGCCACGGCATCCTCGTCGGCCAGGTGCTGCTGACCGCCGGCGACTTCGATCATCGCCGCCGCTACCTGAACGCCCGCAATACGCTGGAGGCGCTGCTACGGCGCGGCGCTGTTCCGATCGTCAACGAGAACGACACGGTCGCGACGGAGGAGATTCGCATCGGCGAAAACGACACGTTGTCGGCGCGGGTCGCGGCGCTGATCGACGCCGATCTGTTGTGCATCCTCTCCGACGTCGACGGGTTGTACACGGGTGACCCGCGCAAGGATCCGAACGCGACCCGCATCACCGTCGTCGATCGGATCACGCGCAAGCTCGAGACGTTCGCGGCCGAGACCGGTTCGTTGACCGGCGTCGGCGGCATGGCGACGAAGGTGCGCGCCGCGCGCATGGCGACGGCCTCCGGCGTCGAGGTCGTGATCGCGCACGGCGGTGACCCCGACGTCGTCGCCCGCGTGCTCGCCGGCGAAGACGCCGGCACGAGATTCCGGGCCCAAGCGACGCCGCTGCGCGGCCGCCGCCGCTGGCTGGCCTTGCGCACCCGCGTGCGCGGACAATTGCGGATCGATGCCGGCGCCGCCGCCGCCGTCCGCGATCGCGGCAAGAGTCTTTTGCCCTCCGGGATTACGGCCGTCGACGGTGACTTCGAAGCCGGCGACGTCGTGTCGATCCTCGGGCCGGACGGCGACGAGATCGGACGCGGCGTCTCGACGTACAATCGCGAGGACCTCGACCGGATCAAGGGGCGGCGCAGCCCCGAGGCGGCGGCGATCCTCGGCGTGCACGTGATCGAAGCCGTGCACCGCGACAACATGGTGGTGGAACCGTGAGCACGACGATGAACGAATCCGCGCGGATCGTCGCCCAGTCTCGGCGGGCCGCCGACGCGCTGCGTGTCTTCTCGACAGATGCGAAGAACGCGGCGCTGCTGCGCTTGGCGGAATTGCTCGAGTCCTCATGGCCGTCGGTCGCGGCCGCGAACGAGCGCGACGTGACGGAGGCGGCGTCGCACGGGCGCGCCGGAGCGCTCCT
>VGFF01000138.1 GCA_016868955.1 Armatimonadota bacterium | reverse complement strand
GCGGAACCGCACGCCGTAGATGCAGCCGGAGTGCGCCGCGACGTGATTGCCGCCGAGGAACTCCGGCACGAGAGGAGAGAGCGCCTGGAAGATCGCGGCGTGCGCGTTGTGCGCGATGACCGTGCGTCGCAGCACCGGCGCCGGAAAGCGCGGGTTGAGCACGCAGCCGTCCGGCGCCGTCGCCTGGATCGGGCGCAGCGCACCCTCGGCCATCGGAATGTGCGGCGCCATGCAGCGGAACGGGAACATCGTCTGGGCGTACGTGAGGTTGAACGGGCAGTTGATGCCGCGGTTGACCTGCGGCGACGTGCCGGCGTAGTCGACGAGCACGTCGCTGCCGCCGATCGTGACCTTGACCTTGATCAGCATGCCCTCGTCGAAGCCGTCGGCCATGATCTCGCCGTGGTATTCGCCGTCCGGCAGCCTCGCGATCACCGCGCGCATCGCGCGCTCGGTCCGCTCCTGGATTTCCTCGGTGATGACCTCGAGGTCGGCGAGATCGTACTCCTCCATCATCTCGAGGATGCGCTTCTCGGTGGACGCGTTCGCCGCCAGCTGCGCCTCCAGGTCGCCGATGATCTGCTTCGGCGTGCGGCTGTTCGCGCGGACGAAGTTGAACACGTCCTCGTTCGGCCGCCCGCCGACGAAGATCTTGCTCGGCGGGATGCGCAAGCCTTCCTCGAACAGGTCGACCGCTTCCGCCGAGCCGCGGCCGCCGACGTCGGAGAGGTGCGCGGTATTGGCCGCGAACGCGACGAGCTTGCCGCGGTGGAAGATCGGCCGCAGCAGGTTGATGTCGTTGAGGTGGCCGGCGCAGATCCAAGGATCGTTCGTGATGAGCGTGTCGCCGGGCCGCAGCGTCTGCGCCGGGAAGTACTCGAGCATCTTGCGCGTCGTCCGCCCGAGGATCGAGATGAACGCCGGCATGCCGGACGGCGTCTGCGCCAGGATCTGGCCCTTCGCGTCGAGCAGCGCCGCCGCATGGTCGTCCGCTTCGCCGACCGTCGACGAGAACGACATGCGCACGAGCGTCGTCTCCGCCTCCTCGACGATCGAGATCAGGCGGCTCCACAACACTTCCAGCTGGACGGGGTCGAGGCGTCCTGCGCCCTTGGCGTGCAAGCTCGAGTCGAGCATGCCGCTACGCCCCCGCCTCGGGAAGCTCGATGATCAAGTTCTTGTACTTGTCGATGTGGAAGCGGTCGCCGGGATAGACGATCGCCGTCGACTCGCGCTCCTCGACGACCGCCGGACCGTCGGCACGGAAGCCGATCGGCAGCGCGTACCGGTCGTAGACCGTCGTCTCGACGAAGCCCTTGCCGGGAAAGTACACCGGTCGCGTGCCCTTCGTCGTCGCGCCCGATCCGCCGGCGCCGTTGACGTGCAGCGTGATCTGCGGCTCCGGCCCGGTCGCGAGCAGGCGCCAGTTCAGCGCTTCGATCGGATCGTCGGCGGTGAAGCTGCCGTAGAGCGCCTCATACGTCTCGTGGAAGTACTCTTCCATGGCTTTGCGGCTGTCGGGCGTCAGCGTCCCGCCCGGCACGGGCACGGTGATCTCGTGCATCTGGCCGACGTAGCGCATGTCGGCCGTGCGCACGAACTCCATCGCCGGCGCCGCCACGCCCGCTTCCTCGAGCACGGCGCGCCCGCGCGACGCCATCTCCGTGTAGATCCCGTTCAGCTCGTTCCAGTCCAGGTTGTCCAGCCGCGTGATGTACGTGCGGATGAAGTCGAACGCGGCCGGCGCGACGAGGAAGCCGAACGCGGACAAGACGCCCGCCGCCATCGGGCAGAGGATGCGGCCGATGCGCAGCTTCTTCGCGACGTGCGAAGCGTGCAGCGGCCCGCCGCCGCCGAACGAAAACAGCGTGTACCGGCGCGGGTCGCGCCCCTTCTCGGCGAGGTGGATGCGCACGGCCTGCGCCATGTTCTCGCCGACGACCTCGTGCACGCCCCAAGCGGAGCCGATGACGTCGGTGCCGAGCGCGGCGTTGAGCTTGCCGAGCGCCGCCTTCGCGCGCTCGGCGTCCAGCGCGACGCTGCCGCCGGCAAAGAATTGCGGATCGAGGTAGCCGAGCACGAGGTTCGCGTCCGTCACCGTCGGCTCCGTGCCGCCAAGACCGTAGCACGCCGGGCCAGGCTCCGAACCCGCCGACTGCGGGCCGACCTTGAGCAGTCCCAGCTCGTCGATCGACGCGATGGAGCCGCCGCCGGCGCCGACCTCGATCATGTCGATGACCGGCGAACGAACCGGCAGACCGGAGCCCTTCATGAACCGGTGCACGCGCGCGACCTCGAACGCCTTCGTGCGCGTCGGCTTCGCGTCGTCGACGAGGCAAGCCTTCGCGGTCGTGCCGCCCATGTCGAACGAGACGATGCGCCGCTCGTCGATGAGCTTGCCGAAATACGCGGCGGCGAGCGCGCCGGCGGCCGGCCCCGACTCGACGAGACGAACCGGGAACTGCGCCGCCGTGTCTACCGTGGTAATGCCGCCCGACGACAACATGACGTACAGCTTGTGGCCGTAGCCGTCACCGCGCAGCGCGCCTTCCAAGCCGCCGAGGTACTGCGCCATCAACGGCTGCACGTAGGCGTTCGCGACAGTCGTCGACGACCGTTCGTACTCGCGGAACTCGGCGACGACTTCCGACGACAGGCTGTAGGGGAGGTCCGGAAACTCCTTGGCGATCATGTCTCCGACGGCGCGCTCGTGCGCGGGATTGCGGTAGCTGTGCAGGAAGCAGACCGCGATCGCCTCCACGCCTTCGTTCACGAGCTCGCGCGCCGCTTGCCGCGCGCCCTCGAGGTCGATCGGCGTGTAGACCGTGCCGTCGGCGAGCACGCGCTCGCTGACCTCCTTGCGCCACGGCCGGGGCACCAGCGGCGCCGGGAACGTCGCCGTCAGGTTGTAGACGTCGTAGCGGATCTCGCGGCCCATCTCCAGCACGTCGCGGAAGCCGGCCGTCGTGATCAGGCCCGTCTTCGATCCCCGCCGCTGGATCAACGTGTTCGCGACGAGCGTCGTGCCGTGGATGATCACGAACAGGTCGTGCGCGCTGATCTCGCCCTTCACAAGCAGATCGCGCACCGTGTCGCGCGCCCCGACCGCCGGATCCTTCGCCGTCGTCAGCAGCTTCGCGAGCGTCAATTCACCGGTCTCGGTGTCGAACAACACGCCGTCGGTGAACGTTCCGCCGATGTCCACGCCCAGCCGGTACCGTCCAGTCGTCGCCACTTGATTCCAGCCCCCAATTCGGTTCGAATGCGTGCTTCGTTGCCGTGGCCCGCGGCCCGCGCCGCCGCGCGCTGGTGTTCGCGATCAATCGATGATTTGCAGCTCCCGTGGAAACGTCGTCAAGCTGTCGGCGCCGGTCCCCGTGACGACGACGATGTCCTCGATGCGAACGCCGAACTTGTCCGGGAGGTAGATCCCGGGCTCGTCCGAAAACGTCGTGCCGGCGTGCAGCACCGTCTCGTTGCCGGCCAGGATGTACGGCTCTTCGTGCCCGTCGAGTCCGATGCCGTGGCCGAGGCGGTGCGTGAAGTAGGCGCCGTACCCGGCGTCGTCGATCACCTTGCGGCCGGCGGCGTCGATCGACGCGCAGGTGACGCCGGGCCGGATCGCCGCGAACGCGGCCGCGTTCGCGCGCCGCACCTTCTCGTAGACCTCGGCGAATTCCGCCGACGGCGGACCGACGTGCGGCGTGCGCGTGATGTCGGCACGGTAACCATGGTGCCCGCCGCCGAAGTCGATGACGATCGCGTCGCCCTTCTGGATCACCCGGTCGCTGTTGAGGTGGTGCGGCGAGGCGCCGTTGGGGCCGGCGCCGACGATGCCGACGCTGCCGGCGGTGTCGAGCCCCGCCTCCTGCCGCAGCGTCACGAGCTCCGCCGCTGCTTGGCGCTCCGTCTTACCCGCCAACCCGCGCGCGAGCAGGTTTCCCAGCGCGACCTCGGCCTTCTGCTGCGCTTCGCGCAGCAGCCGGATCTCCGTCTCGTCCTTCACCGCGCGCAGCGGCGTCAAGATGCGGGCGCCGCTGACCCAAGCGCCGCCAGGCATGCGGTCCTGCAACCCGACGAGGAAGACGCTCCAAGTCTGGTCGCTGACAGCCATCTTCGTGTTGCTCTTGCCGACGAGATCGGCGATCCGGCGCAGCGGATCGTCCGTCTCCTCCCAGGTGTGGACGTCGACCTCGGCCTGCAACGCTTTCGGGACGCGCGCCAGCTCGAAGTGCGGCAAGATGAGGCGCGCCGCCCCGTCGGCTGAGAGCAGCAAGCCGGTGATCCGCTCCGACGCCTTGATCGGCAAGCCGGTCAGGTAGTAGAAGTCGGACGAATGCGTGACGAGCAGATGGTCGACGCCTTGCCGGCCTAGCTCCTCTTGCGCGCGGCGCCACCGCCGCAGAAACGTGTCCACGTCCACTCCCCCCGTTCTCGTCGCCTCGTCGCGCCCGCTAGCCGCGGCCGCGCAGCCGCGGATCGAGCGCGTCCTGCAGCGCGTCGCCGACGAGCGCGAACGCCATCACCGTGATGAACAACGCGATGCCCGGGAACAAGCCGTACCACCAGGCCGTCGAGATGTAGAACCGCGCGCCGCTGATCATTGCGCCCCAATCGGGCGACGGTGGCTGCGGCCCGAGGCCGATGAAGCTCAGGCTTGCGCTGGCAATGATCGCGGCGCCGAGGTCGCTGGTGATGCGCACGCCGAGCGCCGGCAGGCAGTGCGGCAGGATGTGCAGCGCGACGATGCGCGCGTTGGGCGCGCCAAGCGCCCGCGCCGCCTCGACGTACAGGTTCTGGCGCAACGACAGTACCTGGCCGCGGACGAGGCGCGCGTACGAGGGCCACCACACGGCCGCCAGCGCCAGCGCGGTGCTGACCGCGCCCGGACCGAGCGCGAACGCGATCGCCATGGCCAAGATCAGGTACGGAAACGCCATCAAGAGATCGACGACGCGCATGACCATGCTTTCGGTGCGGCCGCCGAAGTAACCGGCGATCCCGCCGAGCGTCGATCCGACGAGCACCGCGCTGCCGATGATCGCGAGCGCGATCAACACGGACGTGCGCGCGCCGTGCAGGATGCGCGAGAAGACATCGCGGCCCAGCTCGTCGGTGCCCAACAGGAACGTCACGCCGGGCGGATGCAGACGGTT
>VGFF01000137.1 GCA_016868955.1 Armatimonadota bacterium | reverse complement strand
GCTCAACGGCGTCGAGGTCGGCGGCGGCAGCATCCGCATTCATCGCGCCGACCTACAGCAGCGGATTTTCCGGCTGCTGGACCTCAGCCCGGACGTGGCGCAGGAACGGTTCGGGTTCCTCCTCGATGCGTTCCAATACGGGGCGCCGCCGCACGGCGGTATCGCGCTCGGTTTCGACCGCCTTGTGATGCTGCTCGCCGGGCGCGAGACGATCCGCGACGTCATCGCGTTCCCCAAGACCGCGAGCGCCGTGGACATGATGATGGGCTCGCCGTCGGAAGTCGCCGAGGATCAACTGCACGACGTTCATATCCGCGTCGAGACGTAGCGATGTCGTTGTTCGATCCCGCATCTGACCGTACGGCGCCGGGCGCCCCGTTGGCGGTGCGGATGCGCCCGCGCGCGCTCGGCGAGGTCGTCGGGCAAGCCCACCTCCTGGGCGAGGGCAAGCTGTTACGGCGCCTCATCGAATCCGACGAGCTCGTGTCGTTGCTCTTGTTTGGACCGCCCGGGACGGGTAAGACGACGCTGGCGCGCGTGGTCGCCGAACACACGAGCGCCCGATTCGTCCCGCTGAACGCGGTCACCGCCGGCGTCGCCGACGTTCGCAAGGCGGTGCAGGAGGCGGCCGACGCGCGCCGATTCCACGGCCAACGCACGATCCTGTTCATCGATGAGATCCACCGCTTCAACAAGGCGCAGCAGGATCTGCTGCTGCCATACGTCGAGAACGGCACCGTGACGCTGATCGGCGCAACGACCGGCAATCCGTATTTCGAGGTGAATCCGACGCTGCTGTCGCGGGCCCGGGTGCTGCGTCTGGAAGTGCTCGGGACCGAGGACCTTCGCGCCCTCGTGCAGCGCGCGCTCGCCGACCCGGAGCGCGGTCTCGGGGCGCGCAACGCGACGCTGACGCCGGCGGCGGTCGATCACCTGATCGACGTGGCGAACGGCGACGCGCGCATCGCGCTCAACGCGCTCGAGGTCGCGGTGATGACGACGACGCCTGACGAGCACGGCGCGCGTGTTGTTACCGTCGAACGCGTCGAGGATGCAATGCAGCGCCGTCTCGTGCGTTACGACGGCACCGGCGACGAGCATTACAACACGATCTCCGCGTTCATCAAGGGCATGCGCGGATCGGACCCGGACGCCGCGGTCTATTGGCTTGCCCGCATGCTGCACGCCGGCGAGGATCCGCGCTTGATCGTCCGGCGCATGGTGATCCAGGCGGCCGAGGACGTCGGAAACGCCGACCCGGTCGCGCTGCTCGTGGCGACTGCCGCAGCGCAGGCGGTCGAGCTGGTCGGGTTGCCGGAGGCCCAGATCCCGATGGCGCAAGCCGCGATCTACATCGCCTGCGCGCCGAAGAGCAACGCCGCGTACCGTGCGATCGCGGCCGCGAACGACGACGTCGCGAACCTGCCGGCGCACCCGGTGCCGGCCCATCTGCGCGACGCTCACTATCGCGGCGCGAAGGCGCTCGGCCACGGCATCGGCTACGAGTACCCGCACGATCATCCCGGCGGCTACGTGCCGCAGCAGTACCTTCCCGACAACGTGGCGGGGCGGCGCTACTACGAGCCGACCGACCGCGGGCGCGAGGCCGCGATCGAGGAGCGCCTGCGCCGCTGGCGCGACACAGCGGCCACCGAGAGCGAACCGCAGGATGCCGGCGCCTCGAAGACGGAACGTCGGGACGCGCAGCGCGAAGGGCACGACATCGGCTGACCGCAGGAAAGCGGCGGCCGATCGACAAAGTGCCGCGCTCGAATGATCCCCAACGACAGGCCCGACTGTCCGTTCCCCTGGCCCGACAACGATGAAATCCTGGCCGAGAGTATCGAAACGCTCTCTACCGTCGAGATGACCGCGATCGGTCCCGGCCGCGGCATCGTCGTGCCGGGCTATCTGCCGATGGGTGAATCCGACGGGCCGGTCGGCGCCGCTGGGCTCGGGTGGACGCTACGCGAGGCGCTGGGTGCTTCGCCGGTCTTCGTCGGCGAAGCGGAAACGTATGCGCCGCTTCGCGCCGCGCTCGCGCCGTTCGATTTGGCCTCGGCGTCGGTCGTTGATTTGTCGGCCAGTGGTGACGCGGCCGCGCGGGAGGCCGTGACGCTATGCGAGACGCTGCGTCCGGCGGCGATCGTGACGACCGAGTAGCCCAGCCTCAACGATCGCGGCGTTGCGCATACGTCGACGGGTCTACGCCTCCAGGGCCCGCGCGCCCGCGTCCAGGGGTTCGAGATCGACCCCAAGGAGTGGGACGTCAACTTCCACCGCGTCTGGCTGAATCTGGGACGGTAATGTTCGCGACGAACGAAGCACTCCGCGACGCGCTCGCGACGGACGCCCGCGCGATCGTCTCGCTGGGCGCGTTCGCGCAGGACCAAACGATGTGGTGCGCGGTCGGCGGCAGCCGCTGCCGGCCGGCGATCCTCGTCACGGCAGGCGCGCACGCCGATGAGACTTCGGGACTGATCGCCGCCGGCGGACTGTTGTCGCGGCTGCGAACCTAGCGCGAGGTCTACGTAGTGCCGAACCGTGATCCGCTTGGCTGGCGCGGGTTCGCGCGCGCGTTGACGACGGCGGCAGGGGGCGACCGCATGCCCGCAACGTACGAGGACGCAGCGACGAGCCTGCGCGGCGGCACCGTACTGTTCGAGGACGTCTCGTTCCTCGCGGCGATCGTCGGTGACCTCGCGTTCGCCGCTTTGCGCTCCACAGGCGACTCTTTCGGATCCGATAAAGCGATCGCCGCCCTCGCGGCGGCGCTGCGGCGCAAGCCCGAATTGTTGTCGCGGTTGGCGGGTCGGCGCGGCTTGATCCCGGCGAACGCGCCCGGATGCGACGGACGCGGCTGTTCGGCCGCGCGTACACGATCACGGTCTGTCGGGATGGATTCGTCGGCAGCGACAACCACTTTTTCGGGCACGTGGCCGCGCCGGCGGGGGTGGCCGCCGTGGTGAAGCTCGTCGACGACGTGCGACCGGGGCTGGCGATCGACCTGCACGAAGGATGGGACGACGGCTACTACCTGTTCGTCTCGGGCGCGTGCGGTTCCGATGGCGAAGCGACGACGGAGGTCGAGCGCCGCGTCGAAAGCGCGGTGATCGCTGCCCTGAGGGCCGAGGGCGCGCGGGCCTCGTCGCTCTCCGAGCTCGTCCCCAACATGCCCGAAGAGCACCGGCGACGGTTGACACCGCTCGGCGCCGAGCGGCTCGCCTGGCGATGGGACCCGGTGGAATCCTCGCCGTGGGGCGTTGGGTTCCTGCCTTATGCGAGACGTTGGGGCATGGCGGTAAAGACGGAGATCGGACGTTGGACGGCGCTCGCGGACCGCGTGAGGTATCAGACGGCCGGCTCGATCGCGGCCGTCAGGGCGTACGGGAGTGCTATGATCCAGTCGCGGGACGGATGACGAATCCGACCGGGAAGACGGCGGCGGGCAGAGATCCGCCGTGTCGCATTCGATCGCGAGGGGTAGGACAGAGAGATGGCGCGCGTGGCCGTCGCGATGAGCGGCGGCGTCGACAGCTCGGTCGCCGCCGCGTTGATGGTCGAAGCCGGCCACGACGTCGTCGGTCTGACCATGAACCTCTGGCCGTCGTGGGTGCCGGAGGATCGGGACGACGCATTCTCGACCTGCTGCGGCATCGGCGCGATCGACGACGCGCGCCACGTCGCGCAGACGCTGGGCATTCGCCATTACGTTCTGAACCTGCGTGAGGAATTCGAGCACCGCGTCATCCGAACGTTCGCGTCGGAGTACGCGAAGGGACGGACGCCGAATCCTTGCGTCGCCTGCAACCGCGCCATCAAGTTCTCCCTGCTGCTGCAGCGTGTGGATGCGCTCGGATTGGCGGTCCTCGCGACCGGCCACTACGCGCGAATCCAGCGCGACGGCGACCGCGTACGCCTGTTGCGCGGCGCCGACCGGACGAAGGACCAGTCGTATGTCTTGTTCGCGCTGCGGCAGGCGCAGCTGCGGCGACTCATGCTGCCGGTCGGAGAGCTGACGAAGGAGGAAACGCGGGCCAAGGCGCGCGCACTGGGGCTGGCCGTCGCGGACAAGCCGGACAGCCAAGAGATCTGCTTCGTGCCGCAAGGACACTACTCGGAGGTAGTGGCGAGATTCGAGCCGGCGGCGATGACACCCGGGCAAATCATCGACGCCGACGGCGCCGAGGTCGGCCGGCACGAAGGCATCGGACGATTCACCATCGGCCAAAGACGTGGACTGGGCCTGGCGACGGGCCGGCCGTTATACGTCACAGGGATTGACCCCGCGCGCAACGCGATCGTCGTGGGCGGAGAAGAGGATCTGCTCGTTGCCGCGATCACGGTCGACGAGCTGTCGTGGACGGAGTCGGCGCCCGCCGTGCCGTCGCTGCCCGTGACGGCGCGCGTGCGGCATGCCGCCGGCGACGTGCCCGTGGTCGTGACGCTGGCCGCGGGGGCCCGCGCCGATGTGCGCTTCGAGCGACCGCAGCGCGCTGTGAGCCCGGGTCAGGCCGTGTGCTTCTACGATGGTGATCTCGTGTTAGGGGGCGGGATCATCGCCGCTGCGCGCACGGTCGCGGCCGAGCGGGCCGAGGTTCGAAAAGGCGAAAGCATGGGGCAGGGAGCGAAGGAGGTAGATCAGCGATGGCAGAGCGCGGCGATTTCCTAGCCGGACTCTTCGTGGGAGCGGCCTTCGGCATCGGGCTTGGCATGCTGCTAGCGCCGCAGGCCGGCAAGGAGACGCAGGACAAGCTACGGCACAAGGCCGAGGAGATGTCCCAACGCATGCGCGGCGCTGTCGAAAAGGGATGCGAGGCCGTTCAAGAGGCGCGCAACGAGCACCTGAACCGGCTCGAGGAGATCTGATCGAGCCGAATTGACCGTCCTGTCGCTGGAAGACGCCGCCGTCGAGGTCGTTCGGCGGTTGCGCGACGCCGAACACGAAGCGTACTGGGCCGGCGGCTGCGTTCGCGACCGCGTCCTCGGTCGCCGGCCGAAGGACTACGACGTTGCGACCTCGGCGCGTCCCGAGGTGGTCCGGTCGCTGTTTCCCGGGGCCCTCGACGTCGGCGTCGCGTTCGGCGTCGTCCGTGCTCGGTTTGGCCCCCACATAGTCGAAGTCGCGACTTTCCGATCCGAGGGACCGTACCTCGACGGCCGCCGCCCCTCGCACATCACCTTCACGGACGCCTACCACGACGTGACACGACGGGACTTCACCGTCAACGGCCTCCTCTACGATCCGCTCACGGACCGCCTCTTGGACTTCGTCGGCGGCCAGGACGACATCACCGCCCGCAA
>VGFF01000136.1 GCA_016868955.1 Armatimonadota bacterium | reverse complement strand
CCATCGCAGACCCCCTTCCTGGGGGCTACCCCAAACGATCAGGTGTCCACGACATCGGGTCAACTGCAGGGGATCGTCCGTACGGGGGATGCGGCGTCGTTTGACAATGCCGATAAGCTGCAGGAATAATGAGGCTTGCTGGTTTCCGGCCGGCCCCCTCGGCGCTCTCAGAGTGCCGAACGCTCGTTGGGGGATCGTCTAGTGGTAGGACGACGGGCTCTGGACCCGTTAGCGGGGGTTCGAATCCTCCTCCCCCAGCCATCGACAATCGGTCTTCGCGGCCCCATCGTCTAGAGGCCTAGGACGCAGCCCTCTCAAGGCTGAAACGGGGATTCGAATTCCCCTGGGGCCACCACCCAGCCGCGTCCGTTCTCACCGAGATTGGCAGCGATTGTTCGAGCGACCGTTACGAAGGCATCCTCGCGTTTCACTCTTGCGTCGTCGCCGTTTGTGGCCCTCTGGCTGTCGATTCGCCGACTGATCTCGCTTCCCATTGACGCTGCTCCTGGATGTGGTGGGCGGCGAGAGCCGGCGCGGCCGCATGCCGACTCAACGTGTGTGAACACTGCGCGGCAGGTTGTGGCGATCGATCTTGGCACGAGCGCTTGCAAGGCGACGCTGTTCGACGACGACGGCCGGAGCCTGCGCCGCCTCACGCATGAGGTGCCGACGCCTTCGATACCCGGACGCGCACACGCGCACCGGGCTGCGCCCGAACGGTCAATGCACGGCCGCGAAGCTCTCGTGGATGCACGCCCACATGCGGCAGGTCGTGCGATCGGCGCGGTGGATCCTGCATCCGCGCGACTTCCTGCTTCTGCACCTCACCGGCCAGCCGGCAACGGATCCTTCCCTCGCTTCGCGCACGCTAATGTGGCGCCGCGAGGGCGGGTGGTGGGACGAAGCGATCGCGTTCGCCGGAATTCGCCCGGCCTAACTGCCGCCCGTTCTCGCGTCCCACACGGTCGCTGGGAAATTGCGCGGCGAGGCCGCCGCGGTACTCGGTGTGCTTGACGACGTCCCCGTTGTCGTTGGCGCCGGCGATCGCGCCTGCGAGGCGCTTGCGACCTCCGCGTCCTGCCGACGCGCGCTCGTGACCCTGGGGACCGCGGTCAACGTTTCGGCGATGGTGCCTGGCCCTTTCGCTGCTGCGCCGCCGACGGATCGCATCCTGTACTCGGGCGCCGCCGTCGCGGGATACGAAATCGCCGAGCAGGGGATTCCCGCCGGATCAGCGGTCGTCCACTGGATCTGCGGCATCCTCGGAGTCACCGTCGAGGACGCGGCCGTGCTCGGAGCCGAGGCCCCGCTCGGCTCGGGGGGGGGGGGGCGTGCGCTTGCTGCCGTTCTTCGGTCGCGCCCGCGCTACCCGTTGGAACGCGGCCGCGAGCGGTGTCTGGGCGGGGCTCGGCTTGGGAACGACGCGCGGCCCGTTGCTGCGCAGCGCCCTGGAAGGCGTAGGGTTCGAGGTACGCGTGGCGCTGCGCGCCTTGCGCGACGCAAACGCGCCGATCCAGGTGATCGTGCCCGTTGGCAGACCGGCGGGGGCGACGACGTGGCCCGCGATGATTGGCGAGATCACGGGAACGAGCCGCGTGACGGTTCGCGACACGGAAGCGGCATCGATGGGCGCGTTCCTGCTCGCGGGACCCGCGCTGGGCTGGTGGGAAGACCCGCTGGCCGCGGCGAAGATGAAGAACGCTGACGTCACTTACGACACGCCCGACCCCGCGCGATGCGAGGCTTACGCCCGAATCGCCGAATCCTGCGAAGCCCTGTACGAGGCGCTCGCGCCCTGCTACGCGCGATACGGAGCGACGGAATGAGCATCTTCTACATCGACGAGCACCTGCCTACTTCCCGTTACGGAGCGTTGTGCACGCAGCGGGCGATGAAACCCGATCGCATCCTCGTCGAGGCGCAGACGCGTCGTCGTCGCCCGGCGCTGACGACGGCTGGCACGCTGGTGATCGTCGCCGCCGACCACCGATCGCACTTGGCGCGTATCTGGGCCGTGTTCGAGGTCGACGGCGTCGACGGCGTGATGGGGACGGCGGACGTTATCGAGGATCTGCTCCTGTTGTTGTCTCTTGAACGCGACGAGAAAGGGTGGAGCCGCCTCGATGGGAGGCTGCTCGTCGGGTGCATGAATCGGGGCGGATTGCGGGGGGCGTCGGTCGAACTGGACGATCGCTACACGGCGTACACCATCGAGGGCATCGAGCGGTTTCGCCTCGATGCCGCGGCGTGCATGGTCCGCATCGATCCGCGCGATTCCACGACCGCGCCGACCTTGCAGGCGACGGCGCGGGCCGTCGACGCCGTGACGAGCCGCGGCGTCACGATGTTCCTGGAGGCGATGGCGGTGCGGCGCAACGACGCCGTCTTGGAGATTGTGCCGGAGGCGCTCGAACAAGCGCGGGCCTCCGAGATCGCGGCCGGCCTTGGCACGTCATCCGCGTACACGTGGCTGAAGCTGCCGATCGTCCCGCCCTTTGAGACGGTGGCGGCGGCGACGAGCCTGCCGATCCTCGTGCTCGGCGGCGACCCGCCGGGCGCATTCGAGGACTTCCTGCCGGTGCTTGAGTACGCGATCGCGGCGGGCCCCAACGTGCGCGGCGCGCTCATCGGCCGCAACTTCCTTTTCCCCGTGGGCACTGATCCGGTCGCCGCTGCCGAGGCGGTCGTTGGCCTTGTGCATCAAAGCTGGACGGTCGCGGAAGCGACGATGCGTGGGGAGTCTTCAGGAGGGATGCTTTGAAGCCGAAGCTCGCGGTCAACCTGTCGCTGGTCTTCACCGAAGTGCCGTTGCTCGAGCGGTTTGGGGCGGCCCGCAAAGCGGGCTTCGACGCCGTCGAGTTCATGTTTCCCCACAAGGAAGACGTCGACGGCATCCGGCGCGCGCTGGCGCGCCACGAGTTGACGCAGGTCCTGTTCAACCTCGACGTCGGCGACTTCGCCGCCGGAGACCGTGGATACGCGGTCGATCCGGCGAAGCGCGAGACCTTCCGCCAAACCGTCGACCGAGGCATCGCGTTCGCGAAGCGGCTGGATTGCCGGCGGTTGAACGTGCTCGTCGGCAAGACGTTGCCGGGGATCTCGCGCGAGGAACAACGGCAGACGCTCGTCGTGAACCTGCGCGAGGCGGCCGCGAAGACTGCGGACGCCGGGATCCTGCTGCTGTTCGAGCCGCTCAATCGCTTCGACGCGCCGGGCTACTTCTTGCAGACGTCGGCGGAGGCGTTCGAGATCGTCGACGAAATCGGCCATCCCGGGCTGAAGGTGCAGTACGACGTGTATCACATGCAACGCAACGAGGGAAACCTCGCAGCGACGATCGCGGCGAACGTGTCCCGCATCGGTCACATCCAGATCGCCGACGCTCCGGATCGCGGACAGCCGGGGACCGGCGAGATCAACTACCGTTACCTGTTCCGGCGCATCGCCGAATGCGGATACGACGGCTACGTCAGCGCCGAGTACCGCCCGCAGGGACCTTCGGACGAGTCGTTCGGTTGGATCCAGGAGGTGCTGTCTTGACCGTCTCTGCGGCGAGGATGCGCGTCGGGTTCATCGGCCTGGGGATCATGGGTCGGCCGATGGCCGGCCACCTCGTCAATGCCGGCTATGCCGTGACCGTGCACAACCGCAGCCGGGCCGCCGTGGAGGCGCTCGTCGCCGGCGGCGCCAGCGACGGTGGTTCGCCGGCCGGCGTCGTCCGTGTCGCGGACGTGATCATCCTCATGCTGCCCGACACGCCGGACGTCGAGCAGGTGCTGTTCGGCCCGCAGGGCGTCACGGAGGCGACCCGGCCCGGGCAGATCGTCGTCGACATGAGCACGATCTCACCGGTCGCGACGCGCGACATCGCGGCGCGGCTCGCTGAGGAGGGCGTGGCGATGCTGGACGCGCCGGTGAGCGGTGGCCAGAAGGGCGCGGCCGAAGCGACGCTGTCGATCATGGTCGGCGGCGAGCAGGCGGTCTTCGATGCATGCTTTCCGCTGTTTCAGGTCATGGGCAAGAACATCGTCCGCATCGGCGAGATCGGCGCCGGACAGGTGTGCAAAGCCTGCAATCAGGTCGTAGTCGCGATCACGATCCAGGCGGTCGCGGAAGCGCTGACGCTCGCGAACAAGCTCGGGGTCGACTCCGCGAAGGTGCGGCAGGCGCTGCTCGGCGGATTCGCCCAGAGCCGCATCCTCGATCTGCACGGCCAGCGGATGCTCGATGGCAACTTCCAGCCCGGCTTTCGCGTGAACCTCCACCACAAGGACCTCAACATCGCGCTCACTTCCGGCGGCGCCGCCGGCGTTCCCTTGCCGGCGACCGCCATCGTGCAGCAGCTGTTCGGGGCGCTGCGCGGCCGCGGCGACGGCGATCTCGACCACTCCGCTCTCGCGAAGCTCCTGTCCGCGCTCTCCGGGCTGGACTGACCGCGGGGGCGACGCAGAAGAGGGTTTGGACATCGCATGTAAACCGGTTTACATGCGATGTCCAAAAGTGCCCGAGACCCTCGATCTCCGACGCGCGATGCGACGATCCGAGGCGTCGCCAAGCTCGCTGGCGTCTCGCTTGCGACGGCCTAGCTGGCGCTCAATGGGAGTCCGCGCGTGCGCGCAGCCGCCCGCACGTGGCGGTACGCGCCAAATCCCCACGGGCGGCGCTTGGCGGGGCGTCGCGCCGAGACCCTCGGCATCGTCTCCGGTCTGAACCTGACGAACTTGTTCGGCGATTTCTTCTATCGTGTTGTCCTCGGCGGGGTGGCCGCCACGGCAAACGCCAACGGTTACGGCATCCTGGCGACGCCCGCGCCCGCTCGACCTGCGGCGGACGTCGAGGCGCCTGAAGTTGCGCCGAGCTCCGTCGAAGGCGTGCTCGTCGTCGGCGTGCCCGACCGCGCTTGGATCGCGAGTTGGCGCCGGCGCCGTCTTCCTTTCGTGCGTCGTCGACGCCTACCTCGACGACGTACCGGCGGTCGTGCCGGACTACCGCGCGGGCGCCCGGCTCGGCACGAACCATCTGCTGCGGTTGGGCCACCGCGAGGTCGGCTTGATCGCGGCCGACGTCGACTACGCGTTCGGCGCCGACACCCTCGCGGGCTACGCGGACGCGCTGGCGTGTTGGGGCGTGAGATTCGACGCCGGGCGCGTACGGCGTTCCGCGATCGACACCGACGCCGCCCGCGCGGCAGCGCACGCGCTGTTGTAGCGGCGGCGGCGCCCGACCGCCGTGTTCGCGGTGACGGACGCGATGGCGATCGGTGTCCTGCAGGCCGCGCGAGAGCGCGGCCTGCGCGTGCCAGAGGACGTGGCGGTCGTCGGGATAGACGACGTCGAGTGGAGCGCGCACGCGATCCAGCGCCTGACGTCC
>VGFF01000135.1 GCA_016868955.1 Armatimonadota bacterium | reverse complement strand
TTGGCGAGCCACGTCGGCGGCTCGTCCGCGGCCGCGTCGCCCGCCGTGTCGGCGGCGTCCTCGTCGGCGTCGGCGGCGCGCCAACGCGGCGTTGTCGGTCGCGGCGTCGCGCCCTCGTTCGCGTCCCAACTCTCGCCGGTCGGCCGCAGGTCGAAGCCCTCCGCCTTGGCGATCTGGTCGGCGGCGACCGGGCGGCGCACGGTCTTCGCCGTGGCCACGAACGCGATCGCCGACGACACGACGAACAGGGTCATGCCGGCGAGCGGCACGAGCAGCGCGAGTCCGGCGATGACGTCCTGCGCGCCGCTGAGGATGTTGAGCACCGGAGTGCCCGTTCCGGCCGCCGACTTGTCGTAGTGCAGGCCCGGGATCCAACGCAGGATCTCCGCGGCGACGTCGTCGCTCGGATACTTCGCCGGTTCGCGCTGGTGCGCCGCGTAGAGGTCGAGCGCCGCTGCGACCCGGTCGATCCACAGCATCGGGAGCAGGTAGGCGAAGAAGATCGCGAACAGGCTGAACACGCGGCGGGTCGCCTGGCCCTTCGTCAGCCGCGGCGCCGGCTCGCCCCATTCGTCGACGGCCGCGCCGCCGAGTTCGAGCCACATCAGCAACAGGAACACCGGCAGCGTGCCGACGAGGTGGCCGATGACACGCAGGCTGGCGACGGCGTCGGGCGTGATCAACCCGCGCAGCGCGTCGCTGCGCGTCATGGCGAAGGCGAGTCCGGCGACCGCGCCGACGCCGATCAGGAAACCCCAGAAGCCGATCGCGCGACGCGGGGCGGCCGACTGGAAGGCGGCGACCGTCGAGGCGCGCGCGACCAGCAGCGCCGTCACGCCGGCGGAGAAGCCGAAGGCAACCAGCGCCAGCACCAGCGGCAGCCACGTCGTCCAGTCCTTGGCGAGGCTCAGCAGCGTGACGGCGCCGAACTTCCACGACGCCAGGAACAGCGCGACGCCGCCGAACAGCGGCAGGAAGCCGAGCAGGGCCCAGAGCCGGCTGCGGCGACCGAGATAGGCCGGGTGCGACGACATGGCGCCCAACTCCCGGTCCCGGAACCCGATGCGATCCGCGCTCACGCCGCGCCTCCCGAACCCGGCAGGTCCTGCGTCGCCGACTCGTCGAGCGCGAAGCCGAGCCCGCGCCACGTCAGCGGCACCTCGTGGAACAGCATGGCGAAGCCGCCGAGGGGGATGCCGTCGACGACGGCAGCCGCACCGCCGGCGAAGCCCTGCCGCACGCCCTTGAGTCGCCGGCAGACGTCGTCCGCCAACTCCCCGTCGCGCCGGAACAGGCGATAGGCCCCCGGCGTGCGCTGGGCACCGCCGTCGTCGAGCACGCTGAGCATGGCGTGGTGGTCGGCGTCGAAGCCGACCGCGGCGACGATGCGATCGGCCCATGTCTGCGGCTGCACCGAACCGCCCGCCGCCTCGCAGTTGCGCTCCGCCTGACGGAGCAGTTCCTGTTCGATGCGGGCGCCGACCATGTCGGCGAGGTCGCGCACGAGTTGCCGCAGCGCCGCAGCGCGCAGGAACCCGGTCAGGAACGGGTCCTCCACCTCGAGGCGCGACTGCCATTCGCGCCGGAACGCGGTCGCGACGTCGGCGAACGCGGCATCCCAGACCGGTCGATCGGGCATGTCGCGGCCGTGCTCGTAGATCGGCCGGACGATGCTGGCGACGCGCCAATCGCGGCGGTCCTCGCTGGCGAGCCGTTCGAGTTCGTCCACCTGGCCGACCTTGGCGCCGAGTTGCTTGCGGCGCTCGAACTCGCGCGCGACCGCGTCGCGGGCCTTGCAGACGATCGTCCAGGCGCGTTCGGCGAGCAACGTCGTGCGTCGCTGCACAGCGGTGATGCGGATCGTCTGGCGGACGTCCTCGGCGTCGCGGAAGACCTCGTGGGTTTTCTCGACCGCCTTCCTGTGCAAGCCATCGACGTCGTCCAACTGCTTGGCGAGCGCACGGGCCGCCGCCTCGCCGCGACGACGTTCGACGAGCGCCGGCAGGAAGGCGCCGAACCAACCACCAGCGACCGCCAACGCGAAGATCGTCACGCCGGTCGACCACGTGCTGGCGCTGAAGGTCAGCAGCACGCGGAGCACGTAGAGCCCGAGGAATCCCGCGTAGGCCGAGACCGCCGCCGCGATCGTGGCGCGCCACGCGAGGGCGACGTGGAACCGCCGCGCACGATCGAACTCCTCGGCGGCGTGCGCGAGCTTCTCGCGCTCGACCGCCAGATCGCGGCGGGCGCGCAGGACGTCTTCGCGCCACTCCTTCAGGTGCGCGGGGATGCGCTGAAAAAGACCCGTCGACGCCTTGAACAGTTTGTCCTTGCCGTAAACGCGAAACATCCCGGGCGAACGATGGATCTGCGCCCAGTACTGCTGGGAGTAGACGCGCTCCGGGTCGGCCGCGTCGCCGAGCATCGCCTTGCCGAGTTTGGCGCGCTGCGCGCCGAGCGTCGCGCCGGCGAGCCGGTGGTCCGCGACCCAGACCGACTCACCGCAGGACCGCGACACCGCCGCGGGGCCGCCGCCGGCGTCCCAATCGATCGCGGCAGGCTTGTCGCGCTCGACCAACCACTTGCCCTGGATCGGCTCGAACGGCCCCTTGCGGGCGATCGACAGCCCGCCCGGCGCTTCGTCGGCCGCGATCAGGATGGCGTTGGTCTCGGCGTCCCGCAGCGCCTCGACGCGCGCCGGGTCCGCGGCGATGCCGCACACGAAGCTGCGCCATGCGTACAGGCCGCGGGCCCCCGGCTCCTTGCCGCCCAGGCAAAGGCGCGCGAGCAGCGAGGCGACGGCGTCCGGCCAGACGTGGCACGCCCGGACGAGCGTCTGGCCGTCGCCGCCGACGCGCAGCCGGTCGGTCATAACCCAGGTCCGCGCGACGTCGTGGAAGCCGGCGATGCGCTGCTGGTCGTCGGCCGCGACCGGTCGCGTGCCGACGACGATCAGTTCGAGTTGCGTCAGCGCGCGGGTGTCCGCCTGCATGCGGGCGGTCGCGTCGCGCCACGCGCCGAGCAGGCGGTCGAGCGACTCGCGCTCCTGCCGTTGCGCGCAATCCGCCAGCAGTTCGGCCATGGTGGCGTCGGCGCGCTGGACGAGGTTTCGCGCGAACCATCGGGACCGCAGGCGCGGCGCGTCGGCAGCGCCTTCGCAGGCGAACTCCAGCAGGGCAGCGAGCGTGCCACGGCGATCGCGCGCGCCGACCAACGGCGAACGCGGCGGGCCGCTGACGAGGAGGCACGCGCGGTCGCCCGCCTCCTCCACTTCGACCTCCACGAGCAGGCCGCCGTGCGCTGCGGCCGCGCGCCAGTCCGCGAGGGTGTGGCGGGTCGGCTCGCAGGGAACCTCGACGCCGACGGAATCGCCGCGGTGCAGGAAGCTGGCGTCGTGCCGCTGGCGCGCGAACTCCCATTCGCGCAGGACGGTCAGCAGCGCCACCCGGCGGGCCGCGAGCTTCTGGCCGAGGTTGTCGCGGTAACGTCGCGTGCGCGCGTCGTCGCCGGGGGCGGCGGCGAGCAGGCCGGCGTCGAGGCCGACGACGTGGTGGCGGCGCAGCAACCGATCGAAGTCGGCGATCTCGGCGTCGCCCGCCGTCGCTTCCAGGCCGCCGTCGAAGACGGCGAGGAAACGCGGCGGCAGGTCCGCCTGCCCCTGGAGTTGGAGCAGGTCCGACCGCCGACCCAGCAGGACGAGCGCGTCGTCCTGGATCGGCTGCTGCGACGCCGCGTCGGCCACGGATCAGCCCTTGAAGTGGGCCGCGAGGTCGGCGCGGGACAGCTTGCTCAACTGCAACGCGCGCGCGACGAGCTGATCGACGTGGTCGCGGTAGTCGAGTTCGTAGTTGCCGAGCTTCTCCAACGCTTCGCGCAGGTCGCCGTCGAGCCAGTCGTGCAGGGCGACGAACGCCTTGCTGACGTCGCGCTCGCGCAGGCCTTCGGCCATGGCGATCGCGCCGAAGTAGTGCGCGGCCTCGCGCGCGAGCGCGCTGCGCAGCGCATCGTCGCCCGCGAAGCGGGTGACGAGCTTCTTCAGCGACGTCTCCTCTTCGCCGGCGCGGTAGGCCTTGGCCTTGGCGCGCCATTCGCCGGTCTCGTCGGTGAAGGCCTGCCGCGCGAACACGAAGCCGTTCTTGCTCTGCTGCCCTTCGCCGTACGCCAGGATCGGCAGCGTCCAGGGCGTCTCCTCGCCCTCCGCGCCGCGCACCGACAGGTCGAACAGCGCCGACTTGCGGTCGCCGTCCGTGCCCAGCATCGCGTAGAGCACCACGTCCAGGCCGACGCTGCCCTGTCGCTCGATGCGCTTCTCGGCCTCGACCGCCCACGGCCGCCAGCGCGACTTGCGCAGCTGGTCGTTGGTGACGAAGGCCGGCAGCGTGTAGCCGAGCCCGAAACTGTACGAGACGTTGGCGAACATCGAGCGCCCGCTCGGGTCCTCGACCCAGTCGAGGAACGTCTTGACGTGCGGATCGTTGGCCGCGCGCCAGTAGTCGAGCGACGAGATGCGCTCGAACGCGAGGTGGACGACGCCCTGGTCGGCCGGGTCGACGTCGGGGTTCTCGCAGGAGAAACCCTCGGTGACGCAGGCCATCATCACGAACGGATTGCCGCGTTCTTCGTCGAGGTCCTCGTCGCCCTCGACGCCGACGTGGAAGTTGACGCGGTGGTCAGCGTCCTGCTTGGCGCGGCCATCGAGCGACTTCTGCCAGTCCTTGGCCGGCGCCGGCCCCTTCACGAGCGTGTTGTCGGCCGGCAGGAAGACATGCGTCGCCGCCCGCTCCTGCATGCGACCGCTGCCGCCGCGCAGGTTGAACTGGGCCCGGCAGTTGCGGCCGAGTTGCAGCGCCATCAACTCGACGATCTCCTTCTTCGACGGAACCTCGCACTGGCCGCCGCGGATCTTCAATTCGAAGCCGAAGATGCGCAGGAAGCGCCGCTTGAGGTTCTCCTGGCCGCGCGGATTGGACGACGCCTTGTCGATGCGCGCCGCCCAGGCGTGCACGAGCTTCTCGGCGACGTGGGCGAGGCGGAAATGATCGTTGAGCAACTTCACTGGCACCACGATGTTGCCGGCGAATCCATCGAGCTTGCGGCCGAAATCGCGCCGGATCTTCTTACGCATCTCGTCGTCTTGCTTGCCCGAGCCAGCGAGCGAATACGCGTTTTCGAACACGTACTGCGACATCTCGGAAAGCGCACTCCTCATTCGCTCATCGCGCTGGTTCAGCACCTCCCGCATCCACTCGACAAACTGGCCATCCTCGACATACGGCTGAAGGGAGGCCTCGGGATCGTGATGCACGTCGTCCACGGGCGCCTTTTCGGCCTTCTTGAAGTCGGCGTCGACCGTGAACAGGTCGTCGGTGCGAGTCTCGTCGGTCTTGCCTTCCAGCGC
>VGFF01000134.1 GCA_016868955.1 Armatimonadota bacterium | reverse complement strand
GGTCAGAGCGCGCACGTGCGCGATCGCGCGCTCGCCCGCCGCCGCCGCGACGGACGGACCAGGCGCCGGCGCCGCGTCGACCGAACCGGCGATGACCGGGACGGCAACGATCAGCAGCCAACCGAGGATTCGCGCGGGTCGCCCCGTTCGCATCATGCGTCACTCCCGCGCGGACGAACCGGCGTCGCGAACGCGTCGCGCAAGACGCGATACGTGTCCTCCAGACTCTGCGGGATCACCATAGTATCGGCGAGGACCGGCATGAAGTTCGTGTCTCCGGACCATCGCGGCACGATGTGCACATGTAGGTGCTCCTCGATCCCGGCGCCGGCCGGTCGTCCCAGGTTCATGCCGATGTTATACGCGCGCGCACCCAACGCGGATCGTAAGGCGGCCGTTGCGCGCTGCGTGAGCCGAAACACGTCCGCCAGCTCCTCCGGCGTCAGCGAGTCGAAGTCCGCCGTGTGACGGTACGGAATCACCATCACGTGGCCGCTGGAATAGGGAAAGCGGTTGAGGATGACGAAGGCGTGGCGCCCGCGCGCGACGATTAAGTGCTCCTCATCGCGGTCCGCGGCCGGCTTCGCGCAGAAGATGCAGCCAGGCTCGGAAGGTGCTTTGATGTAGGCGAGCCGCCACGGCGCCCACAGGCGCTTCACGGCGTACCCGCGCCAAGCCGTTCCAGGGCCGCCTCTGCCGCGGCTTGCTCCGCTTCCTTCTTGCTCTTGCCGCGACCCTCGCCGAGCACCGAACCGCCGATCTCGACGATGGCGAGGTATGCCTTGGCGTGGTCTGGGCCTTCGGCGGAGGTGATCCGATAGCGTGGCAGGCGCTTCTCGCGCTGCTGCATGATCTCTTGCAGCTGACTTTTGAAGTCACCCCCTGGATCTTCGAGATCGGCCATCAGCTCGGCGTACAGGCACGTCACGACGGCGTGCGCGACCCCGAACCCGGCATCGATGTACACCGCGCCGACGACCGCTTCCAACACGTCGGCGAGCATCGAGTTTCGATCGCGGCCGCCGCCGCGGTCCTCGCCGCGCCCAAGACGAAGGAAGCTTCCGAGATCGAGCGCACGAGCGATCTCGGCCAGCGTCGGCTCGTTGACGAGCCGGGCGCGAGCCCGCGCCAGGTCTCCTTCCGCCCGTTCCGGGAGTCGCCGGAAGAGATGGTCGCTGACGACGAGGTTGAGAACGGCATCGCCGAGGAACTCCAGCCGCTCGTAAGTATCGGTGCTCCGGGTGTGCCATTCGTGGGTGAACGAGCCGTGCGTTAACGCCAGGTTCAGCAAGGAGACGTCTCGCAGGCGCACATCCAGCCGTTCTTCGAGCTTGCGGAGCAGTTGCCGGCGGTCGGGATCGATCTCCGGCGCCGGCGACAGAGGTTCCTCGGTCACCCGTCCACCTGTCGCACGGCGAGCGTGCAATTGTGCCCACCGAAGCCGAACGCGTTGGAGATCGCCAGCCGCACACCGGCGCGCCGCGCATGGTTCGGCACGTAGTCGAGGTCGCAATCGGGATCGGGAAACTCGTAGTTGATCGTCGGCGGCACATGCTGATGCTGCAGCGCCAGCGCGCAGACGATCAGCTCGACGCCGCCGGCGGCCCCGAGCAAATGGCCGGTCATCGACTTCGTCGAGCTGACGGCGAGCGCGCGCGCGTGCTCGCCGAAGACGCGTTTGATCGCGATCGTCTCGAACTTGTCGTTGTACGGCGTGCTCGTGCCGTGCGCGTTGACGTAGTCGACCTCGTCGGGCTGGATGCCGGCGTCCTTCAGACAACGCGTCATCGATCGGATGGCGCCATCCCCGGCCGGATCCGGCATCGTGATGTGGTACGCGTCGGCACTCGCGCCGTAGCCGGCCAGCTCGGCGTAGATCGTCGCGCCGCGCTTGCGCGCGTGCTCCAGGTCCTCCAGCAGGACGACGCCCGCGCCCTCGCCCATCACGAACCCGTCGCGTTGCGCGTCGAATGGGCGCACGGCGTGAAGCGGGTCGTCATTGCGCGTCGACATCGCCTTCATGGCGCTGAATCCGGCGACCGCCAACGGCGTGATCGTCGCTTCGGTGCCGCCGGCGAGCATCGCGACCGCCTCGCCGCGCTGGATGACGCGATAGGCGTCGCCGATCGCGTGCGCGCCGGTCGCGCAGGCGCTGACGACCGCGTTATTCGGCCCACGCGCGCCGGTTTGGATGCTGACGATGCCCGACGCCATGTTGAGGATCATCATCGGGATGAAAAATGGGCTGACGCGGTCGGGGCCGCGGTCGATCATCGTCCGGTGCTGCTCTTCCAGCGTCGCCAGACCGCCGATCCCCGAGCCGATGATCACGCCAACGGCGGCGGCGTTGTGGGCGCCGATCTCGAACTTCGCGTCCGCTAGCGCAAGCCGTGATGCCGCCACCGCGAAGTGCACGAAGCGATCGTTGCGCCGCGCTTCCTTGCGGTCGATATAGCTCGTGGCGTCGAAGTCTCGCACCGGCGCGGCGATCTTCGTTGGGAACGCCGTCGGGTCAAATGTATCGATCGGGCGCACGCCGCACTGGCCGTCCATCAGGGACGCCCAGAAGCGATCCTTGCCGATGCCGATCGGCGAGACGACGCCTATGCCCGTTACGGCGACTCGACGGAACACCGGTCGCGACTACCCTTCCTTACTGGCGTGCGCGTCGATGAACGCGACCGCTTGTCCGACGGTTTGGATCTTCTCCGCCTCTTCGTCGGGGATCTCGATGCCGAACTCCTCCTCCAGCGCCATGACGAGCTCGACGACGTCGAGGGAGTCCGCGCCGAGGTCCTCGACGAACGAGGCTGATTCAGCGACCCCGTCCTGATCAACGCTGAGTTGCTCGACGACGACCCCTTTTACCCGCTCAAACGTTGTTGCCATTCCCGCCCCCTTGCGCACCGATGATCTGCCTTGCCCGCGTACGATCGAAAGTCCGACGATTGCTTCGCTACTTCATCACCATGCCGCCGTCGACGTTGAGCACCTGCCCCGTGATGTAGGCCGCCTCATCGCTTGCCAGAAACGTGACGGCCGGCGCGATGTCTTCCGGCGCGCCCACCCGTCCCATCGGAATCAGGCGCTTGAGATCGCCCTGCTGCTTCTCGTTGAGATCGGCCGTCATCCGGCTGTTCACGTATCCCGGCGCCACGGCGTTGACGGTGATCGACCGGCTCGCGACCTCCCGGGCCACCGACCGCGTGAATCCGATCACGCCCGCCTTCGACGCGACGTAGTTCGACTGCCCGGCGTTGCCGACCTCGGCGACGACGGACGTGATGTTGATGATTCGTCCCCAGCGCGCCCGCAGCATGTCGCGGACCGCCACCCGCGTGCAGAGGAAGGTGCTCGTCAGGTTCGTGTCGACGACGCGTTGCCAATCGTCGAGCTTGAGCCGGATCACGAGGTTGTCACGCAACGCACCGGCGTTGTTGACCAAGATGTTGACGGTGCCCATCGCGCGTCGCGCTTCCTCGAAATGATGCTCGACGGCCGCTTCGTCGCAGACGTCGCCGCCTAGCGTCACGGCCTCCCCACCGCCGGCCCGCACCGCTTCCGCCACTCTCTCGGCGGCATCGCGGTTCGTTCCGTAATGTACGACGACGCGCGCCCCGGCGCGCGCCAGATCGAGGCAGATCGCCCCCCCGATCGCGCCCGATCCGCCGGTGACGAGTGCCACTTTACCGCTGAGGTTGATCTCCGAAGGGTTCATTCCGGTCCTCTTTCGCGCGATTGGGATGTTCGCGCGACTTCTTGACTATCCTGCCAGGCCCGGGCGGCGGCGACGGCGCGATCTACGGACGTCGCGTCCTCGATCGACGTCGTCTCCACGTGTTTCGCGGCGCGCTTCAACAATCCGCTGAGCGTCCTGCCGGGCCCGAATTCGACGGCGAAGCCGACGCCGTTCGCGACCAGCGCCTGCATCGACTGCGCCCAACGCACCGGGCGGCGCACCTGCTGCACGAGCAGCGCGCGGATCTCGGCGGCGGTTCGCGCGGGGGCGGCGGTGACGTTCGAGTACACGGGGATCCGCGCGTCGCGGAACGCGACACCGTCAAGAACGGCGGCGAGCTTCTCCGCGGCCGGGGCCATCAAACTCGTGTGAAACGGCGCTGACACCGCGAGCGGAACTGCCCGTTTCGCGCCGGCCGCCTTCGCCGCTTCCACGGCGGACGCTACCGCGGCCGCATCGCCGCCGATCACCGTTTGGTCGGCCGCGTTGTAGTTCGCGGTCTCGCAGATGCCCTGCGCAGCGGCGTCCTCGCAAATGCGCTCGACGCGCTCCGCCGGCAGTCCGAGGATCGCCGCCATCGCCACGGTCCGATCGCCGATCGTCTCGGACATGAACAATCCGCGCTGGCGGACGACGCGCACCGCGCCCTCGAACGTGATTGCGTCCGCCGCGACGAGCGCCGAATACTCGCCGAGGCTCAACCCGGCGACGGCATCGGCCGGCGGCAGGCGACCTTCCCCAGCGGCCAGGCAAGCCAAGCTTGTCACCAAGATGGCCGGCTGCGTGTTCTCGGTCCGCTGCAACACGTCTTCGGGACCTTCCCGGCAGAGCGCGAGCAGATCGAATCCAAGCACCGCGCCGGCGCGGTCGAACAACGCGCGAGCGCCGGCGTGCGCGGTCGCGACGGCCACCCCCATACCGACGCGCTGGGCGCCTTGTCCGGGAAACAGATAGGCGACGCGCATCAGCCCCACCGCAGCGCGCACGACGCCCACGTCAAGCCGCCGCCAAATGCCAGCAGAATGACGTGATGGCCGTCCCGCACGCGGTTGCTCTCCACGGCCTCGTAGAGCGCGACGGGCACCGACGCCGCCGACGTGTTGCCGTAGCGATCGACGTTCACGAAGAACTTGTCCATCGGCTGCCCGAGACGCTCGGCCGCCGCTTCGATGATGCGGATGTTCGCCTGATGCGGGATGAACAGGTCGATGTCGGACAGCGGCATCCCGGCACGGCGCGCCGCTTCCTCGATTGCGCGCGGGATGATTCGAGTCGCGAACTTGTAGACTTCCTGTCCCGCCATCTTGATGTAGTGCTGACGATCGGCGACCGTTTGCGCCGATGCCGGCATGCGGCTCC
The DNA here is from genome assembly GCA_016868955.1 of Armatimonadota bacterium. GTDB lineage: Bacteria > Sysuimicrobiota > Sysuimicrobiia > Sysuimicrobiales > VGFF01 > VGFF01. The sequence goes on along the minus strand of VGFF01000134.1, from coordinate 314 downwards.
CGCCTGCCGGGATCGCGATGTGACTCCCCTTCGATCCATCCGCGCCGAGCCAGAACGACAACAGGCCGCGATCCGTCTCCGACGGCGCCAGGACAACGGCGCCGGCCCCATCTCCGAACAAGATGCAGGTGCTGCGATCGGTGAAATCGGTGACGCGGGAGAGTGCTTCCGCGCCGATCACGAGCACGCGGCGGGCCAGCCCGGCAACGACGTGCGCGTGCGCGACGGACAATGCGTAGACGAAGCTGCTGCAGGCGGCGGAGATGTCGACAGCCCCGGCGTTGGCCGCGCCGAGACGATTCTGCACGAGACAG
>VGFF01000133.1 GCA_016868955.1 Armatimonadota bacterium | reverse complement strand
AAGAACGACAAGGTGACCCTGGTCGGATTCGGCACGTTCTCGGTGCGCAAGCGCGCCGCGCGCGAAGGTCGGAACCCGCAGACGGGCGCGAAGCTCCGCATCCCGGCGCGGAAGGTTCCCGCGTTTTCGGCCGGCAAGGAATTGAAGACGGCCGTCAAGTAACGTTCGCTCGACATCGTCACGAGCAGGCGCCCGGAGAAGTCGTCTCTGGGCGCCTTGTTTTCGGCTTCGGCGATCCCGGGAACAGCATTACAGGGGACTAAGATCAGCGACCCAATCGCCTCATCCAAAGGCGGCGTCGAGATCCGCGAGTTCCTGCCCGAAGACGCTGACGGGCTGGAGACGCTGGATCGGGACTTCATCACCCAAGCTGTGCCTCGCAATTGGGATGATTGGGCGGACGAGCCGCACCGTGTGCTCGTTGCGGAACAAAGCGGCCGCATCGTCGGTGGAGTTCACTATGCGTTGGTGGGACGCGGCGAGGCTTGGATCGAGGGTCTTCGCGTCGCCGCGTCCATGCGACGCCGCGGCGTTGGCGGTCGGTTGCTCGACGCGGCGATCGTAGCCAGCGAGGGCTACGGCGCCGTGCGCACACGATGCGCGATCCCGGCGGGCGACGAAGCCTGTGCGGCCGTGATGCGACGTGCCGGATTCGGCGCCGAAGCACGATTCGAGGTACTCGTCGCGCCGGCGGCACCAGCGCCGACGGCGCCTGGCATCCGGGTTGCCGATCCGCGGGATCTCGCCGCACTGCAGGCGTGGTTGCACTCCCAACCGTGGCCGGGCGTTTCGCCCCTCGTCGGGCTCGGCTGGCGTTTCCGCGGTCTCAATCCGCAGATGCTCGGCGGTGCGGCGCGCGAGGAGCGCCTGTGGGTGACGGACGCCCAAAAGGGCGTAGTGGCATTCCTCCGCTGCGGCGCCGACCGCGTCGTCTGGATTCTCGCCGCCGCGGACGCGGCATCGACACTTCCGTTGCTGAGCGCGGCGCAGTCGGACTTGGCGGAGCCGGGACGCGTCGCGGTTTTCGTCCCGTCGGAAAGCGAGGCAGTGCGTCTCCTCCTCGACGCCGGATATCGTCGTGACCCGTGGGTACCGGCGGGGCTCGAGGTGCTCGCGCGCCCGCAGTCGGCACGATAGACTGAGGTGGCTATGGGAGAAGCCTCTCGCCTTGCCGCATACATGGACGAGCTTCGTGGTCACATCATCAAGGCCGTAGAACCGCTCGATGAAAATCAATTCAACGCACGAATCCCCGGTCTGATCAATACGCCGGCCATCGTCCTCAAGCACCTCGCCGGGTCCGAACGGCAGTGGATCCACAAGGTCGTTGCCGGCGAGGCTCTCGCGCGCGACCGCGCGTCCGAGTTCACGTGTGAGCACGTCGCGAAGGACGCTGCCGTCGAAGCGCTCCAAGCCGTCGGCCGAAACACGCGCGGCATCCTCGATGCCCTCTCCGACGAGCATCTCGACGGGAAGGTCATGGCCGCCCGCCAAACCGGCATGGGTGAGGTGACGCGGCGCTACGCCATCTTCCACACACTCGCTCACCTCGCGTACCATCATGGGCAGCTGCGGATGCAAGTGAAGCTGCTCACCGATCCCGAGCGATAGTCGCTTCGCAAGAAGGCCAGGAAGCGAATGAGGCATCGTTTTTTGCTGTTTTGGATTGGCATTGCCGCGATCGAGATCGTGCATCGTTTGGGCCTGCACACACCGTTCTGGCTCGACGCCGCCGGCCCTTGGTTCGTCTTGTTGATGACGATCCTCCCTCTGTATGAAGCCTACGTGGACCTCCAGATCGACGAGCGGCGGGAAGCCGTTCGCACCGCGCTCTGGGCGGTGCTCGGCGTCGTAACGTTGTGGACCGGGCCGGATTGGCTCCGCTTCGCCTGATGCGCTGGGAACCCGCGCCTGACTTGCATGCGCGGCTTGTAGACATCGCGGTGGCGCTCGACTTCGATCACGTGCGTTCGGACCAAGTGCACTGCGCGCGCGTCTTCGGCGCCCGCGCGAGTGCCTGGGCACGGATCTGGGGGTTGCCGGCGATCTTCCAGAACGTGATGGAGTTGCCGGCGAGCTACGTGATCGAGTTCCTGTGCCCCGCCTTCGACAACTTGCCCGAGGATGAACAGGATCGCGTCCTGATTCACGAGCTGCTGCACATCCCGCGGACGTTCAGCGGCAGCGTCAGGCCGGAGGCGTCGTCGAGCCTGAAGATCAACCGGACGACGGTGAATCGCTACTACCGGGCGTATCTCAAGGCGAAGAAGCGGACGCAACCGCGCACGCCGACGAAGGTCTGGCTGCGCTTTCGGTAGGCGCTCGATCGTCGAAGCTCGGTCGCGACCGTCTTTCGGACGCCCTCCTCAGCGCATTAAACGGCGCTTCAAGAGGATCACGGGCAGCGGCATTAGCAGCATGGTCGCCCCAATCAGCCATCCCAGGTGACCGATCGCCTGATCGGGCGTGCCGAGCGCGAAGTTTCGACTGATGCCCACGAGATGATACAGCGGCGTGAACCAGGCCGCCTGCTGTGCCCAGGACGGCATGCCCGACATCGGAAAGAAGATGCCGCTGAACAGGAACATCGGTTGGACGAACATCGAAAAGTAGTAGGTGAAATAGTCCACGGAAAGGATTGACGGCTGTGAACGTCAGCGCAAGGATCGCGAACAGCAGCCCGCCGAGGAAGAACACCGCCGCCAACGCCAGAGCCCACGGCGACCGCATCACCCCGAACGCGGCGACCACGATGAGGAATGCCGATCCATACATCGTTGCGCGCGTCGCGCCCCAAAGCAGCTCGCCGACGCCGATGTCCTCCGCCGACAGGGGCGTCGTGAGGATCGCGTCGTAAGACCGATCGTAGTAGAATTCCACGAACGCGTTGTACGTGCACTCGAACGTCGCCCCGAACATGACAGCGGACGCGACGATCCCCGTCGCGACGTAATCCAGATACGGCATGCCGTCGATCTCGCGCACGAAAGTTCCGAAGCCGAAACCGAGCGCGAGCAAGTACAGCGCGGGTTCGACGAAGTTGTTGGGGAGCGCGCCCAGAAACATCTTCCGGAAGATGCGCAGGTTGCGCTGCCAGAAGCGGATCGGTCCGAGGAAAGAGAGATCGGCGCTCAATCGCGTAAGCTCCTTCCCGTCAATCGCAGGAAGACGTCCTCCAGCGTCGCGCGGCGCACCATCGTGCCGGCGATCGGCGCCGCCAGCGCACACAGCCTGTGCATCAGCGCCTCGCCGTCCGTCGCATGGACATATAAACGATCGCCGGCGATCTCGAAGCGGTCGCGCGACGAAACCAACGCTGCCGCGATCCGTTCCGTCGCCCCGACCTCGTCGAGCGCTTGGATCTCCACGACCTCGCGGCCCGCGTGCTCCTCGACGAGCGCCCGCGGCGTTCCCTGCGCGACGACACGGCCGTGGTCGATGATGAGGAGCCGATCGCAGAGCTGCGCCGCCTCCTCCATGTAGTGCGTCGTCAGAATCTGCGTCACGCCACGGCGTTTCAGCTGCCGCAATCGATCCCTGGCGATGTGCCGCGCCTGTGGATCGAGACCGATCGTCGGCTCGTCGAGGACCAACAACTGCCGCTCGGACATCATGCCGCGCGCGATCATCAGGCGCCGCTGCATGCCGCCGGAGAGATTCGTGGTCTTGTCGCGCTCCCGGCCCTTCAGCTCGATGACGGCGAGGAGCGCGCGCGCCCGCGCGGCCGCTTCCGCCCAAGAGATGCCGAAGAACCGGGCGAAGACGACGATGTTTTCCGCCACGTCCAGCGACTCGTCCAGCGTCATTCTTTGATTAACTACGCCGAGACGGCGCTTGACCTCGCGTGGGCGCGCCGCGGCATCGAACCCGAAGAGCGACAGGCACCCCGCCGAGATCGGAGAGACGCAAGTGATCATCTTCATCGTGCTGGTCTTGCCGGCGCCGTTGGGTCCGAGGAACCCGAAGCACTCGCCGGGTTCGACCTCGAAGTCGATGCCCTCGACGGCGACGGACGAGTCATAGCGCTTCGTCAGGCCTTGCGAAGTGAGGATGGGCAGGCACAGGGGATTCTCGTGAGCGTGGCTAAGTTCCTCGGGGATTGATGATACTGGGGGTCGTAACGAAGGTCGTTGGCGGCTTCTTCTTCGTGTTTCACGAGGGGCGCGTCTATCGATGCGTCGCCCGGGGACGCCTGAAGCGATCGTCGACGGCGGGTGGTCCACGGCCGTCGCGGATGGTACCGGGCGACCGCGTGCAATTTCGCCCCTTGTCGATGGAGGAAGGCGTCGTCGAAGAGATGTTGCCGCGCGATCGCGAGCTGACGAAGTCGGCGGCCGCGGGCGCGCAACGACAGCAGGTGCTCGCGGCGAACGTCGACCAAACTGGCGTCGTGGTGGCCGCGATGTCGCCTGCCCCGACGCCGCAAGCGATCGATCGGTTGTTAGCATTGGCGGAGGCATCGGGGCTGCAGCCGCTCCTCTGCATCAACAAGATCGATCTCGCGTCGACCACCGCTTGGCGATTGCTGTACGAAGAAATCGGGTACCCCGTGTACGAGGTCAGCGCCCACACGGGGCAAGGCATCGAGGCGTTGCGCCGCGGCTTGTCGGGACACTTGACGGTCCTCGTTGGACCCAGCGGCGTCGGCAAGAGCAGCCTCGTCAACGCGCTGAATCCAGCGAGCGACCGCCGTACGGGAGCCCTGAGCAAGAAGACGGACCGGGGGCGGCACACGACGACGACGGCCGAGATCTTGCCGATTGGGGACGACGTGTTTCTCGTCGATACGCCCGGTGCAATGGTGCTCGACTTCGTGCATCTCGTTCCGGAAGGGTTGCGCGACTGCTTCCCGGAGTTTCGAGAGTTTCGCGACGCCTGCGCGTTTTCGAACTGTCGCCATCGCGACGAGCCTGGGTGCGCCGTGCTGGCGGCGGTGGCGCGTGGAGAGATCGCCGCGTCGCGCGTCGATAGTTATCACAAGATGCTCGCCGAGGCGGAGATCGCCGAGGCGCGCAGGTATTGAGAGGACTCGCCGGCACCTGGAGGTGTCTCGGGGCGGTGACGCGAGGAGGACGACCGTGACGCGGGTTTTTTTGATTCGACATGGCCAGACGGTCTGGAACGTCGAGCAACGCTACCAAGGGCAAATCGAATCGTCGTTGACGGATCTCGGGCAGGAGCAGTTTCGGTGCGTCGCGGCGGCGCTGGCGCACGAACCGATCCGATCCGTATACACGAGTCCGCTGGGACGGTGTCGTTGGGGCGCGTCGCGGATCTCCATGGCCTCGAGCCGGTGGTGGTCGAAGCGTTCGCGGAGCTGAACCATGGGCGGCTCGACGGACTCCGTGTCTCCGAAATGGAGACGCGCTACGGCGAGCTGGCGCGCCAGTGGTGGACGACCCCGAGCGTCTGCCGCCTGCCCGGGGGCGAGACGCTGCAGGAAGGAAAGGAGCGCGCGCTGCCGGCGCTACTGCGCGTCGTCGATCGGCACCCCGGCG
>VGFF01000132.1 GCA_016868955.1 Armatimonadota bacterium | reverse complement strand
GTACAACAAGTGCCTTGCCGGGCTCGACGACAAGAACGGCATGATCGAAATGACGTTCCGTGACGGGTCCAAAGCGACCGCCGATATCGTGGTCGGTGCCGACGGCGTGAACTCGGTCGTGCGCGACACCTTGCTCGGGCCGGAGCCGCCGACCTATACCGGCGTCGTCGCTTATCGCGGAATCTTCCCGGCCAAGCTCTTGGATCGTCCGCTCGATGCCGACGGCACCAAGTTCTGGTGCGATCATCGGCATTGGGCGCTGGAAGACCGTCACTTCATCATCTACTACCTCACCAGCCGGCGCGACGAAGTCTACTTCGTCACCGGGTCGCCCGAGCCGAATTGGGGCGGCGGCCTGCTCCCGGTCGATGTCGAGATGAGCGAGATCAAGGCGTGCTACGAGGGCTTCCATCACGAGGTCCAGCGCGTGATCGATGCGTGCCCGAAGGCGAGCAAGTGGCCGTTCCTGGTGCGCAAGCCGCTGCCGCTATGGAGCCGCGGCCGTATCGTGCTGCTCGGCGACGCGTGCCATCCGATGCGACCGCACATGGGACAGGGCGCCGGCATGGCGATGGAGGATGCCGTCATCCTGGCGCGTTGCATCGACGCCGCCCGGGGTGACTACGCCGGCGCCTTCGAGCTCTACCGTTTCAACCGCATCGATCGTGCGAGCCGTGTTCAGCGTATCTCGAACATCAACATCTGGTGCCGTTATCCGACCGACCCGACTTGGTGCTACGGTTACGACGCGATGACGGTTCCGCTCAGGTCGCCCTCGGGCGGGATCGTCGATGTCGCCGCGTACCGCTTGACCGCGACGGCCGCGTAACGGGCTCGCCCGGCGACATCTTCTTTTGACTGCGGTTCAGGCTATGACCGGCGGACGCTTCGAGTTGGGCGCGGTGGACCTCCAATATGGCGGCCATCTGCCGGCGGCGTTTCTCTCCTATCGCACCTTCGGCGAGCTCAACGCGAAGAAGGACAACGCGGTCCTGTTTCCGACGTGGTGCACGGGGACGACCAAGGACCTCGACTGGATCATCGGCCCCGGACGCGCGCTCGATCCGGCCTGCTACTTCATCATCGGGGTCGACATGTTTGGCAACGGTATGTCGTCCTCGCCGAGCAACACGTCGCCGCCCTTCGACCGGTCGCGGTTCCCGCGCGTCAGTATCCTCGACAATGCCAAGATGGAACGGCGGCTGGTGCGGGAGAAGTTCGGGATCGAGAAGCTCAAGCTCGTGATCGGGCGGTCGATGGGCGCCCAGGTCGCGTTCCAGTGGGGGTCCTACTTTCCGGACGAAGTCGAACGCATCCTGCCGATGTCCGGGTCGGCTCGGACCGCGCAACACAACTACGTCCATCTCGCCTGCCTCAAGCTGGCGCTGACCTCGGACCCCGAGTGGCGGAACGGCGAGTACCGGACCAACCCGATCGGTTCATTGCGCCGGTTTCGCCTCAACGTCGACGCTTGGGGATTGTCGCAGGCTTGGTATCGGCAACGCCGGCACCTCGCCATGGGCTACAAGACCACGCAAGATTATGTCGATCGCGACGTACCGATCGCGCTGGGCGACGTCAACGATCTGCTCGCTCAGATCGCGACCTGGGAAGTGGCCGATATCAGCGACAACGACCGATTCGAGAAAGACTTCCCTGCCGCGCTGCGCGCGATCACGCCGAAAGCGATGGTCATGCCCTCGCGAACCGATCTTTACTTCCCGCCGGAGGACAGCGAGATCGAGGTTGCGTCGATGCCGAACGCGGAGTTGCGGGTGATCCCGTCGATCTGGGGCCACCGCGGCGCCGCCCCGGGGAGCGATCCCGCCGACATCGAGTTCTTCGATCGCGCGATCGCCGACCTGCTGGCGCGATAGGATGGCGGCGCCGCGATGAAACCCCCGGCTTTCGCCTATTGCGCGCCCGAGCGCGTGGACGAGGTGCTCGCGCTCCTCGCCCAGCACGGCGCGGACGCAAGGCTTCTGGCCGGCGGACAAAGCCTGGTTCCGTTGATGAACCTGCGCATGGTGCGGCCCGAGGTGCTGATCGATCTCAATCGCTGCGCCGACCTCGGGCGCATCGAGCGGACCGCCGCCGGCGTCAATTACGGCGCGATGGTGCGACAGATCGAGGCCGAGCGGTCCGCGCTCACCGGCGCGCACTGCCCGCTGATTGCCCGGGCCCTGGCTCAGGCCGGCCCGATCGCGGTCCGTACGCGCGCCACCGTCGGCGGGACGTTGGCCCACGCCGACCGCGCCGCCGAGCTTCCCGGCGTCGCGGTGGCGCTCGATGCGACCATGGTGCTGGAACGGCGATCGGGGCGGCGCGAGGTGCCGGCGCGCGAGTTTTTCCAGGGCGACATGACAACCGTCGTCGAGTCCGACGAGATGCTGCGTGCGGTCGTGTTTCCGACGATCGACGCCGCCGCCTTCGCCGATTTCTTCGAAGTCGGGCTCCGTCAGGAGGGCATCGCCATTGCCGGCCTCGCTGCCTACGTCGCGTGGACGCCAGGCGGCGGCATCGCCGCCGCACGGCTCGCCGCGATCGGGGTCGAATCGGCGCCGGTGCGCCTCACGACGGTCGAAGCGGCGCTGAAGGGTCAGACGTTGACGCCGGCCTTGATCGTCGAAGCGCGCCATCTCGCGACCGCAGCCGTCGACCCGATCGACGATACGCACGCTACCGCTAAGTACCGAAAACACGTGACCGGCGCTCTGGTCAAGAAGGCGTTGGAAGGGGCTCGCGATGGCACCAAGCACTGACGCCCATACGCGGCGCGTAACCATGACCGTCAACGGGCGGAGCGTCTCGGCGGAGGTCGAGACGCGTTTTCTCTTGGTCGATTTCCTGCGCCACCGGCTGCGTCTGACCGGTACGCATGTCGGGTGCGCACACGGCGCCTGCGGCGCCTGCACCATCCTGCTCGACGACCGTCCGGCGCGCAGTTGCCTGGTGTTCGCGGTGCAAGCCGACGGCGCGACGATCCGTACGATCGAGAGCTTGGCGCAAGACGACCGGCTGTCGCCGCTGCAAGAGGAGTTTCGCAATCATCACGCATTGCAGTGCGGCTATTGCACCCCGGGGATGCTGATGGCGGCGACAGCGCTGCTCGCCGAAACTCCGGATCCGACCGAAACCCAGATCAAAGAGTACATGGCCGGCAACTTATGCCGTTGCACCGGGTACCAGCCGATCGTGAGGGCGGTAAAAGCGACCGCCGCGCGCCGTCCTAAGTAGAGCGGACCGCTCAGCCGGTTCCGCGCCCCCGCTAGCTATAGCTAGTAGGCAGCAACGGCCTCTTTGAAGCGCCGGAGGGTCGCGATTTGGTCGTCGAAGGTGGCGATCGGGTAGGCCGGCCACAGCATCACCATGCCGGCGCCGAGCCGGCGCCAGGCCGTCGCTGCCGCCGCCCAGCGTTCAGGGTCGGGATCGACCGCCGCTAACCACGCCTCGAGGCCGAAAGCGGCCGGATCCCGCCCGTACGCCCGCAACCGGTCGTACAACAGCGCCACTTTGGCCGCGCCGGCGTCGGGCGGCAGGATCGGCATCCACCCGTCGCCCAGTCGGGCCGCCCGTTCGATGGTGGCGTCGGATGACCCGCCGAACCAAATCGGGATCGGCGCTTGGATCGGTTTCGGCACGAGACTGACGTCGCGCAGGTCATGGAAGCGGCCGGTAAAGGTGACGGAATCCTCGGTCCACAGCCGCCGCATCACCTGAACCTGCTCGGCTTGCCGCGCGCCGCGCGACTTGAAGTCGACGCCGAGCGCTTCGTATTCGGGAAAGTTCGCCCCGACCCCGACGCCCAAGCGCAAGCGCCCAGCGCTCAGGATGTCGACCTCGGCGGCCTGCTTGGCGACCACGCCGGTCTGCCGCTGCGGCAAGATCAAGACGCCGGTCGATAGCCTAATTTTCGTGGTCACGGCGGCGAGGAAGGCGAGCGTCGTCAACGTCTCGTGGAAGGCGGCGGACGCGTCGTAGCGGGGCTTCCAGCCGTCGCGCGCGGTCACGCCGAACACGTGATCGGCGACCTCGATATCGCGGTAACCGAGATCCTCAGCGGCCTGCGCCCAATCCCGAATCTTGACCGGGTCGCGACCGATTTCCACGGTCGGGAAAAACGCGCTCAGTTGCATCGCGGTGCCTCCAGAACAATCGAGTCGAGCCGCTACCGGCGGCGCCGACCAAGCTTGGCGGCGCGGCATCGAGCCCGGGAATCATCGGTTATTCGGTGACTATAGCCGCGGCTCGGTGAAGCCGGAACTACCCGCGGTCGATCCGTGCGGTGCAGCGGTATCCAACGTCGGTACCAGCCGCTATAACGTTGCGGCAACCCGGCGACGTCCGCCGTCAAGAGCATTGCCCGCGAGACAGACCGATGACTGACGAAATAGCGTCGCCGACCCCGCACCGCATTGCCCGCGGAACAGTCGACGCCCCCAAGCCGCGCAAAAAGAAGTCGATCCCGATCAACGCCCAGGTGTTCGCCACGCTGCGGCGGCGGATCATCAGCGGGAAGTACGCCAAGACCGGAAGCCTGCCGCCCGAACTCACCCTGATGCGCGAGTTCAAGGTCAGTCGGCACACGATCCGAACCGCGTTGCACAAGCTGGTGATCGATGGGTTGATCGAACGGCGACGCGGGACGCGGACCACCATCGTTCGACGCGGCTTTTCGCAGGGCAGCTGGTCGGTCGGATCGCTTGAGGCCATGTACGGCGATTTCTACGCGGCCGACGATTTGTCGGTCGGGCCGGTTCCGGCCAAACAGTTTCCCAAGGAGGCCAGCCTGCTCGGGGTCGGCAAGGACGGCTCGCTATTCCGCGCGGTTCGCGTGATGCGAACCGCGGCCGGGCCGCAGTCCTACTCGACCGTATTTACGCGGCCGGAGTTCGGCGCCGCCGTCCCGCGCAACCTCTTGGCGTCCCAATTCCTTCTAAAACTGATCGAGGAGTATTGCGGCCTTCGGGCTGCGCGCGCGCGGCAAGTGGCGTGGGCAGCGGTGCCGCCCCCGCCCGCCCGCCGTATCCTCGAACTCAACCCCGATCAACCGACCGTCGTCCTGGAGCGGACATTTTTTACCCGCTCGGGTGAACCGATCGCGCACATCCACCTCTACTGCCATCCGCGCAACTACCGCTTGGTCACCGACTTCTACCGCGAGCACGACGCCGAAGGGCGCTGACGCGCGGCACCGCCGGCGGCAGCGCGCCGGTGGCTTGAACCGGCGCCCTTTTTCGTGTATTTGTCCGGACAACTTCGGTATGCGACGGAACCATAGGGTGGCCGCCATGGGAGACGTCAACGTTCGCGATGTCAGGGGTAAGATTGCCGACGACGCGGAAGCCCTCGCGCTCATCGACCATCCGGATTCGACCGAGTAGATTCCGACCCTCGACTTCGCGCCCTACCTCGAAGGGCGTTCGGGCGGGATCGAGGCGGTCGCAGCCAAGTGTTCCCCGTCAGCACCCCTGAGACAGATTGATGTGTTTGGCTAGCGGAGGATTTTCGGCTCATCGTCACCGTTGAAGGGGATGAGGATGAGACCGATGAAACAGACGCCGCCGAATGGCACGGCTG
>VGFF01000131.1 GCA_016868955.1 Armatimonadota bacterium | reverse complement strand
GCCATCTTCGCCCTCCCAACGGAGGGCCGGCTTGGCGCCGCGGGCCGCTTCGCGGTGCTTGTCGACGCAGTTGTGCACGAGGTTGCAGCGGCCATCGATCCACCATCGTGTCCACGGGACGCCGGCTCGGTCGTCGAAGACCCGAGTATACGGCGTGTACCACTCGACGGCCATCTCACGTACCGCGGCATCCCAGAACCAGCCGATGTCCTCGATGGATCGCCGGTAGAGCGCATCGTAGTTCGGCAGGTTATGCTCGCGGAGGAACCGCGCGATCCGGCTGCGGCGGACGAGCGTCTCCGACGGCTGCCAAACAATCTCGCCGCCCAGCGGGTCGAACGTCGTTGCATCCATGCGGGACACTTGGCCGGCGCGGGGAAGGTCTCCTTCGCTCGCGCGGCGTACGGCGCGGAGGCTTTCTCGGAACATGCGCGACTCGGACGCGATCCTCGAAGCGCTGCGGCGCGATGTCATCGCCTGCCGGCGGTGTCCGCGACTCGTCGCGCATCGCGCGCGGGTCGCCGCCGAAAAACGCCGCGAGTTTGCCGCGACCGACTACTGGGCACGGCCCGTCCCCGGATTCGGCGACCCGGGGGGGCGACTGCTGATCCTCGGCCTCGCGCCGGCGGCACACGGCGCGAACCGCACGGGACGGATGTTCACCGGCGATCTGCCGAACGGGGCATCGGTTTGGTTGATGCGCGCGCTCCACCGGGCCGGGTTCGCCAATCAACCCCAAAGCGTCGACCGAGACGACGGCTTGCGTCTGCTCGACGCCTACGTGACCGCAGCCGTGCGTTGCGCGCCGCCCGACAATCGCCCCACGCCCGCGGAATCGGACACCTGTTTCGCGTTTCTGCGGCGCGAGCGCCTCGGTCTCGAGCGGGTACGACTCGTCGTGGCGCTCGGCGGGTTCGCTTTCGCGGCGGCCCTTCGACTCGCCGCGGCCGAAGGGGTGACGATCCCGCGACCGCAGCCCCGCTTTAGGCACGGCCAGGAGTACCAGTGGCGCGACGGCGCGGCCTCGCCCTCATTTCCGGTCGTCTTGTGCACCTACCACCCGAGCCGGCAGAACACGAATACCGGCCGCTTGACGGAAACTATGCTCGACGCGATCTTCGCGCGGGCCCGCGCCATGCTGGATACGGAAGATCATCCGTGACCGACGACGCGCTCATGCTGGAGGCGCTGGCCGAAGCCCATGCCGGCGCCCGCTACCGCGAGGTGCCGATCGGATGCGTGATCGCTCGGCAGGGCAGAATCCTCGCGCGGGCGCACGACATGCGCGAGTCAACGAACGACCCGACGGCGCATGCTGAGATCCTGGCGATCCGCCGTGCCGCAAGGGTCACGGGGACCTGGCGGCTGGCCGGTTGTGCCCTGTATGCGACGGTCGAGCCGTGCGCCATGTGCGCCGGAGCGATCGTCCTCGCGCGCCTGGATCGCGTCGTCTACGGCGCCGACAGTCCGAAGAGCGGTGCCGTGCGCACCTTGTTCCGCGTGCTCGAGGATCCGCTGCTGAATCACCGCGTCGATGTCACCTGTGGGGTCAGGGCCGACCAAGCGGCGTCGCTGCTGCAGGCGTTCTTCCGCGGGCTGCGCGGCGAGTAGCCGCGTCTTCCGAAGCTTGGTCTTTTGTTGCACAATGAGGAGCGCGGAGGGGTGCACCGAACTGGATAAGGGGCCGGTCTCGAAAACCGGTGGCCTAACGGCCTTGTGGGTTCGAGTCCCACCCCCTCCGCCAACCCATCGGCCATCGCGTCGAACCGTCACGAATCGCATCAAACTCCTGCTCGCCGTCGTCGCCAGCGCGCTTCTCGCCGCCGTGTTCGCCGGACCGCCCGCTGCTTCAGCCGCGGCCGCTTGGGCCGCCTCGGCGCCGGTCGTCGCGGGCACGCCCGCTCCGCTGGGTTCCGACCCGATCCGCGACGAAGTCTCATTAGGCACATCTGGTCGCATCGAAATCGTGGCGACGCGGCGCTGACGTTCGTCACGCTTGAGGGCGTTCGACGACGCTTTCCCGGCGCGTGTCTCGCGCTGATGAGCGAGTTCGGAACACAGGACGTCCGCGTGCTCGACGAGACGCCGACGTGTTCCCGGTTCCCGTCTTCTAGTACTACGCGGCTTGGGAATTCGTGCCGGCGATCGCCTGGACGTGCGCGTGTGGCTGGCACCACGTGCATCCGACCGCATACGTCGTCGAGGTGCTTGACGGACCGCAGGGATCCTCGCGCGGAGAGCCTGCGTGAGGCGGTCGTGTCGTCGTTACGGACCTGTGCAATCGGGCGGCGCCGTTACTGCGATATGACCTCGGCGACGAGGCGGGAGCGGGGCCGCGCGGACGCTGCGACTGTGGCTCTTCGTGGCCCCGCATCGGCGGCATCGTCGGCCGGCAGGCGGAGTTCGTGCGGTCGCGCTCCGGGGCGTCGATCACCGCCGCCGGTTTGCAGCGGGCGATCCGCACGGCTCTGCCGTCGTTCTGGGAGCGATTTTGGGAGTATCAGTTCGAGCAACGCGAAGACGGCGATGTCCTCGTCCACGTCGTGCCGCGCCAGGGATTCGACGAAGAAGCAGCCGCGGCGCTGGGGACCGCGATGACCCGCTTCGTCGGCGGCGACGTGCGCTTCCGTGTTCTGCTCACGGACGCCATTTCGCGCGACGCCTCGGGCAAGCGGCCTCTGATCAAGCGGGCGAACGGTGCGCCTGACGGGCCGCCAGGGTGCGACGCGGCGAGGCACACGACCTAGTGGTTGGTCTCTCCGCGTGCGGCCTTACCGCCGGCGCTGAACCGTGTCCGTCACGACGCCGTCGAGCCCGGCGGCCGGCGCCGCATGGCCGTGACCCGGACCACCGAGGTAACCGCCCTGCTCCACGAACTGACGCTGGATCGACCGCACGAAGTCGGGCGTGCGGAGCAGGTCACGAGGGGTCAGATCGTTCCGGCTGGCGAACGCGGCGGCGACGCCTGCGAAGTGGGCCATCGACATCGTCGTCGGGATGACGCGCGCCGATCCCGCCGCCTCGGACGTCGCCGACATCGCGCGCGAAGCGACGACGAGGTTGTCGATACCAAACGGCACCATCGCGCGAAACGGGATCGTGTAGACGAACCGGCGCACCGGATGCGGATTCTTCCACTCCGGGCGGTAGGCGTGGATGTCGATCGGATATGACGCGACCGCGGCGCGGTCCCAGAAGACGCGCCGGCTGAGGATATCTTCCGCCCGCAACGTGTACTCGCCGAAGATGTGACGCGTCTCTCGGATGTAAAGCTCAGGGGCGTGGTTCACCAGCTCGGACCTATCGAACCCCGGGACATTGTTTCTCAGGTAGGCGGCGAGGTTCGGCAGCTCGCGCTGTCCCTTTCCGAAGCCCGCCGCGGTCGACGCGCCATCCAGGCCGTCGACCGCGAAGATCTGGAGCGCGTTGATCAAAGCCGAGTCATCGTCCTGCCGCGAGAGATTCAATCCGTGCGCGGCGAGTCCGGGTTGTTGCGCCACGTAGCGCTCCATGACGTTCGGGAAGCCCCAGAACGATCGGCCCGCAACGCCCCAGTAGGCGCCGTTCGCCCCGCCCCGCTGCCGCCCGTAGATGTACTCCGCCATCCGCTTCCAATCGATGCCACCGATGCGGAACACGAGCGTCGCCGATTGCATCCAGGTTTCTCCACGCGGCCCCGGGCGCCCAACGACGAACGGTGCACCCGCCAGCGCGGCGACGTCGGCGTCGTCGGTCGTGTCGATGACTTGATTGGCGAAAACCGTGAAACGATTCTGCGTCCGGGTGTCCTCGAACATCACGCCGCGTACGATGCCTTGATCGACGACGGCCCGCAAGGGCCGCGCGTGGGACGTTGTCTCCAAGAGCGGTTCGCGCGCGAGATCTTCTTCCAGCAGGCGCGCGGCGCGGAAGACGTCGTAGCTCGCCCCCAATGTGTAGTAGTAGCGGAGGAACAGACCCCGCGACAGGTGCTGTCGCGACACTGGATCGAGGTTCAGGTCGAACGTGGTCAGCCAAGCCCAGGTGATTATTCCCCCTGGGCGCGGCCTCGTTTCGACGAGCTGGGTTCGCGCGCCCGCACGCGCCGCCGCCACCGCAGCCGCGACTCCGCCCGGCGTTGCGCCAACGATCAGGACGTCGACCGTCAGGGTCTTCGTCAAAGAGAGCGGTGTGACGATCAGGAACGGCGGCAGCAAGGCGAGCGCGATGGAAGCTGTCCAGAGGAACCGCATTGACCAACATCGTAATGCATTGCGACGAAACCATGGTAGACTCCCATGGTAGGTTCCGGCCGGACATGAACGGAAACGATCTTCCGTAGACCCCCGTGCGAATTAGACGAAGCGGAACGGGCACCAGAATAGGTTCCCACAACGGGAGGGCTACGAAAGTAGACCCGGATCTTCGGAGGTGCGAAATGTTCCGAGTAACAACAATACTCGCAATGGCGGTCGGCCTGGCCCTTTCACCGATCGCCACGCTGCCCGGCGACGCCGCGCCTAGCTACCGCGGATTGGCAGTCTCGACGACGTTCCCGTCGCAGTCGTGGCGGACCGGCGATACGGTCGTCCTGACGCTGTCGGTGAAGAACTTCAACCTTCCGCCGCAAGTCGTCAATCTCCGCGTGGACGGCAGGCCGGCCGGGTGGCGGACGAGCTTCTTCGGCGGCGGTCGTACCGTCAACTCCGTCTACGTGGCGCCGGACAGCGAGTCCATCGTCAGCCTTCGCCTTACCCCGCCGCAGGGCGTGAAGCCGGGGACGTACCGCTTCCGCATGGTGGCGCAGGGGCAAGGCGCGTCCGCCAGCCTCGCGGTCGAGTTGTCGTCGGGCGGAACGGTATCGGCGTCCCGGTTGTCGCTCGAGACGGAGCTGCCGACGCTGCGCGGTCCGGTATCCTCCGCATACCGATTCCGCGTCACCCTGCGGAATGACAGCGATCAGGACCAGATCGTCAATCTCGACTATTCCTCGCAGGATCGCGCCACGGTGACGTTCTCAACCTCCGGCCAACAGGTTACCCAGGTACCGGTCAAGGCCGGCGAGCAACGCGACCTCGACACCGAGGTCAACTTGCGCCCCGACACGAAGGCTGGGTCCTACGACGTTGTGATCAAGGCGTCTGCTGGCGGCACCACGGCCGAAACGAAGCTCACCGCCGTCGTCACCGGGAAGCCGGAGCTCACCGTCAGCAGCTCGGACGGACGGCTGTCCGGCAACGCGACCGCGGGTCAGCCTTCGCCGATCAAGGTCGTCGTAGAGAACAGGGGCAGCGCGCCAGCGAAGAACGTGGAGTTCTCGTCGTCGGAGCCAACCGGGTGGGGAGTCAAGTTCGAGCCGAACAAGATCCAGGAAATCGCGCCGCTGCAGAAGGTCGAGGTCACCGCGAACGTGCGTCCCGGCGGCAAGGCCATCGCCGGCGACTACATGGTGACGATGCGCGCGAACGCGGGCGACACATCGAGCTCCGCGGACTTTCGGGTCAACGTCCGGACGTCGAATCTGTGGGGAATCGTCGCGATCGTATTGATCGCCGGCGCCCTGTTGGTCGTCTCTCAGGTGGTCTCGAAGTACGGCCGGCGATGAGCGC
>VGFF01000130.1 GCA_016868955.1 Armatimonadota bacterium | reverse complement strand
CGGCCCGCGATGAGTTGAAGGCCGCCGAGTTGCGCGCCTGAAGGGCGAATCGTGAACGGTCTGCTCAATCTGCTCAAGCCTCCGGGCCTGACCTCCCACGATTGCGTCAGCGTCGTGCGGCGCCTGTTCGACACGAAGCGCATCGGGCACACCGGGACGCTGGACCCGGGCGCGGCCGGTGTGTTGCTGCTGTGCGTCGGTCCGGCGACGCGGATCGCGGAATTCCTCACCGACGACGACAAGGCGTACCGAGTCGACGTTCGCCTCGGGGCGGCGACCTCGACGGGCGACGCGTTCGGCGACGTGATCGCGACGTCGCCCGTGGCGGTGACGCGAGAATCGGTCGAGGCCGCGCTCGCGCCGTTTCGCGGCGAGATCCTGCAGCGCCCACCGATGGTGTCGGCGGTGCATCACGAAGGCAAGCGCCTCTACGATCTCGCGCGGAAAGGCGTCGAGGTCGAGCGGGCACCACGGCGGATCCGCATCGACCTCCTGCGGCTGTTGCGATTCGAGCCGCCACGGCTCGTGCTCGACATCACCTGCTCGAAGGGGACGTACGTCCGGCAGCTCTGCATCGATCTCGGCGAGGCGTTGAGTTGCGGCGCGCACGCCGCGTTCATGGTCCGCACGCGGGTCGGTCCGCACCGCTTGGAAGATAGCCTCACGTTCGAGGAGATCGGGCGGCGACGGGCGGAAGGTTCCTCGTTCTTGATCCCGGCCGCCGACGCCCTGCCGGACGTGCCGGCGGTCGAGGTCAGCGGCGCGCTGCGCGCGGCGGTGCTGCGCGGTGAGGCGCTGCCGGCGTGGAAGGCGGCGCCGCAGCTGCGGTTGGCGCCGGAGGCGCTGGTGAAGATCGTCGACGACGAGGGCGATCTCGTGGCGTTGGCGCGCGCGCGCGGCGGTCAGGTGCGGCCGTTCAAGGTTCTCGCCGGCTCGTGACGGACGTTTCGACCGCAACGGGCATTCCGACCGCGACGATCTATCGATCGCCGGAGGAGGCCCGTGCCGATCGGCGCGACACCGCGATCGCGCTCGGTGTGTTCGACGGTGTCCATCGCGGTCATCAGGCCGTTCTGCGGATGACGGCGAAGTGGGCGCGCGAGCGGGGCTGGCGCAGCATGGCTCTGACCTTCGACCCGCATCCGGCGCAAGTGCTCGGACGGGTCCGTGAGCCGTTCCTGCTGACGACGTTGGCGGAGCGCGTGGCGCGCATCGCCGCCTGCGACATCGACGCGGTGCTGGTATTGGCGTTCGACGATCGCATGCGGACGACGAGTGCCGAGGCGTTCGTGCGCGGCGTGATCGTCGACGCGGTCGGCGCCAAGGGCGTCGTCTGCGGCGCGGATTTTCGCTTCGGCCACGACCGCCGCGGTGACGTGGCGTTGCTGCGGGCGCTCGGCGTCGCGCACGGATACGACGCCCGAATCTGCTCGCCGGTCTTCGATGACGGAACTTCGATCAGCAGCACCCGGATCCGCGCCGCCATCCGGGAAGGGCGACTCGACGAGGCCCGCCGCCTCCTGCAGGCGCCCTAGCGCGCGTACACGTTCAGCCCGTGCCTGCGGAAGCGTCCGCCGAGGGACTTGCGGAGCCGATCGAACATCTCCAAATCGTGCTGGCTCACGAGCGTGATGGCCGTGCCGGCCCGCCCGGCGCGCGCGGTGCGCCCGACGCGGTGGATGTACGTCTCCACGTCCTCGGGCATGTCGTAGTTGATCACGTGCGAGATCGCCGGCAGGTCCAGCCCGCGGGCGGCGACGTTCGTCGCGACGAGGTACGGCGTCTTGCCGGTCTCGAAGTCCCGCAGCGCCCGCAGTCGCGCGCCTTGCCGCATCCCGCCGTGCAGGACTCCGACATTGACGTGGGCGCGCGCCAGCGCGGTCGCGAGGCGGTCGGCCTTGTGCTGCGTGCGCCGGAAGATCAAGGCGGTGTCGATGCCGTCGCCGGCGATCAGCTTGCGCAGCGCCGAAAGTTTGTCCTCCTCGGCGACCTCGACGTAGAACTGCTCGACGGTGTCCACCGTCGGCGCCGGCGCGTCGATCCGGATCGACACAGGGTCCTTCATCTGCCGCTGGGCGATGCCGCGGATCTCCGGCGGCATCGTCGCGGAGAACAGCGCCGTCTGCCGCTCGGCCGCGAGCAACCCGAGAATGCGCGAGACATCGGGCAAGAAGCCCATATCGAGCATGCGGTCGGCTTCGTCGAGGACGATCTTCGTCACGTGCTGGAGGCGGACGGTGCCGCGTCCCACGTGATCGAGCAGTCGCCCCGGCGTGGCGACGACGATCTGCGGCCGCCGACGTAGCTCGGCAATCTGGTTGTTGATCGAGGCGCCGCCGTAGACGGCGACGGTCTTCAGACCACGGCCTCGCCCAATCGATTTGACGTCATCGGTGACCTGCAAGGCGAGCTCGCGGGTCGGCGTGAGGATGAGGGCCTGGACGTTAAGGTCGGCCGGGTCGATGCGCTCGGCGATCGGGATGGCGTAGGCGCCGGTCTTGCCCGAGCCCGTCTGGGCTTGGCCGACGACATCTCGGCCTTCGAGCATGACGGGAATTACCTGGCGCTGGATCGGCGTCGGGCTCGTCCAGTTGAGGTGGTGGATGGCGCGCAGCGTCTGCGGCCGCAAGGCGATCTCGCCGAATCGTTCCGGCTGGGGTGCGTTCGTCTCGCTGGCGGGCGTTCCGGGGCGGGACTCGATCGTGGTCGTGGGCAAACTTCGTTCCTCCTCGTGTTCCGGCTAGGGCCGGCGCGGCGTGGCCGCGGGTTTGGATCCGGTCTTTGCGCGTGTCTCGCCGGATCCTCACCAGCACGAAGAAGAGCCAGGACACACTCGCGGGGCGTCGCTGCCGGCGCGCCCGCATTGCGCAATCTTCCGAACAACCGCCAGCATACCACAGCCGCGGCGATCCTGATTTGCGAAACGGCGAACGCAGGTGCTAGCATGACCGTTGACCCAAACTAAGATGCCAGCAGCTCCGGCGGCTTCTTGGTTTGCGGCGACCACCGAATCTCCGCCCGGGGCGGAAAAGGAGCGTCCGTTGAGCCTGACCAAGGAAACGAAAGAAACCCTCATCGGCAAGTTCCAGAAGAATGACAAGGACACCGGATCGGCAGACGTTCAGGTCGCGATGTTGACCGAACGGATCAATACGCTCACCGAGCACCTCAAGTCGCACAAGCAGGACCACAGCTCGCGGCGCGGCTTGTTGCGCATGGTCGGGCAGCGCCGGCGACTGCTGACGTACCTGCAGCGGCAGAATCTGGCCCGCTATCGGGAGATCATCGAGCGACTGGGATTGCGGCGTTAACGGCGGGAGCGGGCAAATCGCCCGCTCTCCTCGTTTCCGGCGGCGTTTTCGGCACGGCGGGATCGGGATTGCGATCATCGAGACGTTCGCTTCCGCGGAAGCGAAGGCCCCGGTGATCGACCCCCTCTCGCGATCTTGATCGGCTGGCGGGCAACCACGCCCGCTTCGCCCGCGGAGGGAACATGGAGACCACGCACTCGACACCGCAGGTTACGCGCGTCACGTTTTCGGTCGGCGACGCGCCCTGGACGTTCGAAACCGGCAAACTGGCGAAGCAGGCGGGTGGCGCGGTCATCGTCCGGTATGGGGACACGGTCGTGCTCGTCACCGCGACCGGGTCCGCGGCGCCGCGACCGGACATCGACTTCTTTCCCCTCACGTGCGATTACGAAGAGAAGATGTACGCCGCCGGCAAGATCCCGGGCGGGTTCTTCAAGCGGGAAGGGCGCCCCGGTGAGAAGGCGATCTTGACCTCGCGCTTGATCGACCGCCCTTGCCGGCCGCTGTTCCCGAAGGGCTTCCGCAACGACGTCCAAGTCGTCGCGACCGCGATGTCGGTGGATCTCGTGCATGCGCCGGACGTCGCCGCCGTCGTCGGCGCCTCGGCGGCGCTGTCGATCTCGGATGTGCCGTGGGACGGACCGATCGGCTGCGTGCGGATCGGTCTCGTCGACGGCGCACTCGTCGTCAACCCGACCATGGCGCAGTCCGCCGAGGCGAGCCGCCTCGACCTCATCGTCGCGGCCAGCGACGAGGCGATCATCATGGTCGAGTGCGGCGCCGACGAGGTGACGGAAGCGCAGATGGTCGAAGCGCTCGAGCTGGCGCACGCGGAGTGCCGCAAGATCATCGCCGCGATTCGCGAGCTGACGGCAAAAGCCGGCAAGCCGAAGCGCGACGTGCCGCTGTATGCGCCCGACGCGGCGCTGGCGGCCGAGGTCGCCGCGGCTGCCGAGGGCGATCTCGACCGGGCGCTGCGCACGCGGGACAAGCGCGGGCGCGAGGAAGCCGTGGACGAGGTCCTCGATCGCGCTTACGCGACGCTTTGGGAACGATACGCCGACCGCGGCAAGGAGCTGCGCGGCCTGCTGGACGCGCTGCAGAAGGATCTCGTCCGGCGGATGATCCTCACCGAGGGCGTGCGTACGGACGGCCG
Organism: Armatimonadota bacterium; assembly: GCA_016868955.1. Classification (GTDB taxonomy): domain Bacteria; phylum Sysuimicrobiota; class Sysuimicrobiia; order Sysuimicrobiales; family VGFF01; genus VGFF01. The sequence continues at coordinate 1,132 of VGFF01000130.1, read as the reverse complement.
CGACACGACGCAGATTCGCGCCTTGTACGCGGAGGTCGGCTTGATGCCGCGCACGCACGGCAGCGGATTGTTCCAGCGCGGGCAGACGCAGGTGCTGACGCTGTGCACGTTGGGCACGGGCGAGGACGCGCAGATCATCGATGATCTGAGCTTGGCGAGCGAGAAGCGGTACATGCACCACTACTCTTTCCCGCCGTACAGCGTCGGCGAGGTCCGTCCGTTGCGCAGCCCGGGCCGCCGCGAGATCGGCCACGGGGCGCTGGCGGAGCGCGCGCTGCTGCCCGTATTGCCGACGGACGTCGACTTCCCGTACACGATCCGCCTGGTGTCCGAGGTACTGGAGTCGAACGGGTCGACGTCGATGGCGTCCGTGTGCGGCAGCACGCTGGCGTTGATGGACGCCGGCGTGCCGATCCGCAAGCCCGTCGGCGGCATCGCGATGGGCCTGATCACCGGCAAGAGCAACGAGGTCGCGATCCTCACCGACATCCAGGGCATCGAGGACGCGATGGGCGACATGGACTTCAAGGTCGCCGGCACGCGCGACGGCATCACGGCGCTGCAGATGGACATCAAGATCAAGGGGCTGACGCGCGATCTGATGGCGCGGGCGCTGGACCAGGCGCGGGACGCGCGCTTGCAGATCCTCGACGTGATGACGGCGGCGATCCCAGCGCCGCGCGCCGAGATGTCGAAATACGCCCCGCGCTTGACGACGATCGAGATCCCGACGGAGAAGATCCGCGAGGTCATCGGCCCCGGCGGCAAGGTCATCAACAAGATCACGTCCGAGACCGGCGTCAAGATCGACATCGAGCAGGACGGCCGCGTCATCGTCGCGTCGACGGACGGCGAGGCGGCGGAGCGCGCGATCAAGATGATCCAGGACATCGTCCGCGTCGTCGAGGTCGGACAGGTCTACACCGGCAAGGTCACGCGCATCCTCAACTTTGGCGCGTTCGTCGAGATCCTCCCGAACAAGGAAGGTCTCGTGCACATCTCCAAGCTGCAGAAGGAGCGCACCGAGCGCGTTGAGGACGTCGTCAATATGGGCGACGAGATCGAGGTGCGCGTCGAGGAGATCGACGCCATGGGCCGCGTCAACCTGACGCGGCGCGGATTGCTGCCGGGC
>VGFF01000129.1 GCA_016868955.1 Armatimonadota bacterium | reverse complement strand
ATCGAGGGCTTATACAATCCGCACCGACGGCACACGTCCATCGGCGGCATCTCACCTGTCTCTAACGAGAGGAGGTGGCTCCGCCAAGTCGAAATCGCCTAACCGTTACCCGGCCACGACATCAGGGTAGCTTCACCATCCAGGATTGGCGCACGTCATGACACGACCTCATGACGGCAGCGACACCGCGTCACAACGTTTCCGACGGTGCTGGGAGCTAGCCTCCGCCCGCGGGTACGGCCGACCGGTCGCGCACGAGCCTGATCAACGGCAGCGCGAACAGGATGCCAACGATGCCGGCGACCGCGAACACCCCCGCCCAGCCGAATCCCAGGTCGAGCGCCGCTCCGGCGACCGCCGGCGAGAAGATCGTCGCGCCGAATCCGATGAACGCCTGGAGCGCCTGGGCCGAACCCAACCGGCCGGCGGGGGCCAACTCCGTCACCGCCGTGGAGTACACGGGAGAATCCGACGACACGAGCAGCCCGTACGCGCACCCAACCAAGATCAGCGTCAGCCAGGGCGCCGTCTGCAGCGAGCCGATTGCCAGCGAGATGGCGCCGCTGCACAACGCAAAGACGAGCGCGGCGCGCGCGCGCCCGACGCGGTCCGAGAGCCATCCGCCGAACCAGACGCCCGGTACGCCGAACAATCCCATGAGCGCGGCCCACTGGCTTCCGACCGACGCCGCCGCTTGCATCGCGAGACCCGTCGCGCCGACGACGCTCGCGAGGTAGGCGGCCATCCACGCGCGGAAGATGTACAACTCCCACGTGTGACCCGCGTACGCAAGGATGTTCCACAGCAACGGCCGGTGCTTGAGCACCGTCACGTCGAGGTGCGCGCGCTGGCCGTCCGGCAGCGCGATGCCGTCGGTGCTCACCTTCGCGAGCGGGATGATCGCCAGCGACGCGACACCGAGCGCGAGCGCCGCCCCGCGCCAGCCAAGGGACGGCATGAGGAACCCCGAGAGCCACAACGACATCGCCGATCCGAGGTAGAAAGCCGACACGTACGCGGCGACGGCGAACCCGCGGCGCGCGGGCGGGGCGTTCGCGGCGACAACGCGCACGCCCGGCAGGTAGATCCCCGACAATCCCAGCCCGGCGAGAAATCTCAGGAGCGCGGCGCTCACCGCGTTGTACGCCAGCAGGGGGAACAGGACGAACGCGACGGACGTCGCGATCGCGCAGCCGAAGATGATGCGAGACGCGGGGATCCGATCCGTCAGCGGCAGGAGGACGAGCACGCTCGCGACGTACCCCGCTTGGTACGCGGAGAAGACAGCGCCGGCCGTGGCGGCGGATGCGGTCCACTCGGCGCGTAGCAGCGGCAGGGCCGCGGCGGCGACGTCTGAGGGAAGCAGCGCGATGGCGAGCGTGAGCCCGAGCAGGAGCGTACGGTTCTGCATCCGGTCCACCGGTTTCCCGGCTGAGTGAAGCGGTACCTGCCAGCGCGGCGCCGCGGTGCTCCAAATCGTCCCGGTTTCCGTCCCCTGCTCATCAAATTGGAGGACAGCGATCTCCGCAACGCTCGGGGAAATGAACGCGAGTCATGAATCTCCGACCGTGGAGGCCCAACATGCGCAAGTTCACCCCCGCCGCCGTCCTGCCCGCGTTGGTCATCGCCGCTTCCGGTTCGGCGCGGCGGTTGCGCTTTCCAACCTGACGCTCCACGTCGGCGATTACGATAGCGCCGGCGGGGGCAACGTTCCCGCGATCGTCGACACCGACCTCCCGGGGGCCGGCCCGGAAACCTACCAGTTCATCGGTCTGGGGCTCTTCGGCCAAGCTTTCGACGTGCGCCTTCACTACCAGAACGAGTGGGTCTTCGTGCGCGAGATCATACTCCACTGCGGCGCGTCGTCGGTGCCGGCGCCGGACGCCGCGTTCATGATGGGCTTTGGCTTGCTCGGGATCGCCGCGCGCTCGCTCCGCCGGAATGGATTGCGAGGGACAGCCGTTCGAGTAGAGTGTTGGGAGGATTCGCCGGGACGAAGCGTTCGCCAGCCTCGCGATGCGACGCGCGCTCTGCCTGCGATGAGACGCGCATGAATCCGCGGGACCGCTTCGCGCTTCTGATGGCGCGTCCGCCGGACGCCGTGCGATTGGAAGAGGCGGCGCTCGTCGTGGCCGCCGAGGACGAACCCGGCGTCGACGTGGCGCGGTACCTCGCCGTGCGCGACGGCATCGCCGACGCGATCCGCCTCCAGATTGCCGCGGGGATCTCGACGAGCGCCTTGTCGTGCATCGCCCACTCGAGGTCGAATCGGGTGCCCGCGCGCCATGTCGTCCCGTGGCGCCGTGTACACGAACCCGAGGTTGTACAGGGCGTTCGGTTCGCCCTTCTGATCCCGGAGACGGCGGCCTGCCGCCAGATCCGCTTCGTCATGCCGCCTTGCACCCTCGAAGTCGCCCTGCCAGTACGCGACGCTGCCGGCGGGTCGAGCCTCCGATGTCGGAAAACAAGAACGTGACGTTGCCCGCCGGAGACGAACTCGACGAGAAATCCGGCGACGCTCAGGATGCGCGCGCGCCGAGATTCGTGCGCTCTCTCCGACGTTGCCCGCATCCGCTTCCTCTCCAGAGGTCATGGGAAAGGAAACGGCACGTGGGCTTTTGAGACCTCCATGCGGACCGTCATCCAAGGATCGACGACCTGACTGATTCGCAGATCCCCGGCCACGCTCGCGAGCAGGTAGGCATCCTCGCGCGACATCCCGCGCCCGCGCTCCATGAGGTCGATGAAGTCCGCCACGGCGAGCTTGCACGCCTCCTCGAGCGTGGGCGCGCTTGCGATCGTCATCCACTTCGTGCTCGATTCCAGCAGCGGGCGCGCGATCGCGGGCTCTCGCGAGACGCGCGCGCCGGCGGCGGAACGAGGTCGGCGGCGCGAGCGGCGAGATAGGATGCGGCCAATCGCGAGGTCGCCAAGAAGTGCCGCAAAACGAATGCGGTCGTCCATGCGCGCCCCGTGGTCGCGAGCGGGGGGAGTGCCGGGCTGCCAATCGCTCTCGCCTCGCGGTCGCAAACGCCGAGGACGCGGACGGCCCAGCCGCCTTCCTGCCCGTTCGAAAGAGGGGCGCCGCGGACATGTGCGGCGCGGATGCGCTCGTGGAAGACGATTTGGTCGGCGACCGGATCAAGCGTTTCCAACGCGTACGCCTTCGCGAGGGAGACGGTGATCAGATACGCTTCGAAGCCGCGCGCGCCGCGCGCCGCCATCACGCGCGCCCCGTCGGCACCGAGCCAGCGGGCGATCGCTTCGGCCTCGTGCGGTCCTTCTTTCTCGGCCACCGCGCCGACGACCGACCACGCGTTGCCGCGCGCGAGGTCGATCGCCGCGCATGACGTGTCGGCAACCGCTGGCGGCCGCGCCGCGGTCAGCGCGCCGTGACGCAGCGAGAAGAGGTGGTCCAGTGCCGATTCGACATCTGGTTCATCGCTGGCGAGAATACGCGACAGCGTCCAAGCCCGGGCGTGGCGCCACGTGCGACGGTACCGATCCTCATCGCGCCGGCGCAAGTTGGACAGGATGACTTCGCGGTGCGCGGCGGGCATCGATAAACCTCCGGCGTCGGACGCCACATAGGGGAGATCCGCGATCGCATCGAACGCCGCGCTCGCGTGCAGGAGCTCGCGCACGCCCATCCGCGGCTCGTCGTCGGGCTCAGCCGCCGCGACGGCCGCGATCGCACCCTCCGTCGTCCGCCGCAAGAGCGCGGCTGCGATCATCGCGGATCCGGGAACGCGCTCAGTTTCTTCGCCGAGCAGGCCTCGTCCCGTGCCGGCCAACGCGTCGTGCCATTCCATGCGGGGGCGCGCCTCGGACGTGAACCAGAATTGGCCGGCGAGATAGGAAAGGGCAAACGGAAATCCACCCGCCGCCGAGAGGGTCGACGCCTGCGCGGCCGGCGAAACGCTCCGTGCCGCCAACAGCGCCGCGGCATCCGTGGAACGAAGCTCGCCAAGCGGCAGGATGGTCAGGGCGCCCTGCCAACCCGGGTCAGCGGCGAGCGTGTCCGCCGGGCGGCGGCAACTTGCTACGACGAGCAGAATGCCCGCCGACAACCCTGGAACCACATAGCGCCAGAACCAGTCGAAGTGCGCTCCGAATAACTCGCACGAATCGAGGATCCACACTTGGGACTTCGTCGCGTTGAGCCGTTGAGCGGCGGAGAGAATCGTCGCCCGCAGTCGTGATGGACGTTGCCACTGCGCGTTCAGAAGGTCCGTCTCGACCGGCTTGATGCCCGCTTCCACACAGGCGCGCGCGAACTTCCCCAACAAAGAGGACTTGCCGACGCCTGGCGGACCGTGGACGTAGACGATCCGCGGCGCATCAGCCGGCTCCGCCAGGAGCTGGGCGAACCGATCAAGCTCGCGCGTATTCAACGATGTCGCGGAGAGACGACACGCCGAGCGGTGCGTGCCTAGCTTACTTTTCTTGCGCGCGCGCGGACTTCGCGGGCCGCTTTCGCGCGGTTCGATGAAGGCCGATCTGCCGATCCATCGCCTCGAGGTCGATCGCGCCCGCGTACTCCTCGATGGCTTTGCACATCCAAAGGCTCAGCGGAATCCCCATCTTTGCCAGCCTCATGCGGAGATTCCGCAGATCGGCGTTCGGGATGCGCGCGATGATCTGGCGCGTTTCGATTCCCTTGCGCGCGACGCGACCGTATTGATGCGACGGTACTTCGGAAAGTGCCGGCTTCAGCAGCACACGGACCTGCGCCATTACCCACTCCTGCATCGAGAGGTCCTCGAGCAGCAAGCGGATCTTGAAAGCGCGCCACATGTCGTAGGGGATCTGCGCGATGATCGTGCTCATACGGTTTTCCACGGGGGCGGGGCTCCGCGACTCAGCCATTGAGTTCGCCTCATCATTACAAAAGTTATCCACATCCTATACTGACTTGAATTAGTACGCAAACTTCCTTTGTAGATCTGTCATATCAGTATCGTTTCTATCTGACACTTCACCTAAAATCAAAACAAAACAACCCAAAAAGAACGGAGAAGAAATGCCGCTGACATTGATCAACGCGACATTGCCGAGCACGCAAGCACTGACGTCCCTGCTCGTGCTCCACTACCTCCAGAAGGAAGTTCTGACGGAGTGGGAGCTCCGGCAGCGGATCCAGAGCCTCGGCTCGGAGCGCTTGTGGCGTCCGAGCGCAGGGACCGTGTCGAAGGTCGTCCGCGACTTGCTCGCGGAAGGTCAAGTCGAGGGACCTTGGGTGGACGAAGAAGGCCGCCGAAAACGGCCTCTGCACCTCACCGACGCCGGGCGGGCCCGCCTTCGCGTCCTCCTCGGGCAGCTCCGCGGCCCGATCGAGGACGGACAAGCGTTTTTTCGGCAAATTCTGGGAGACGTCTACGGAATTCGCCGATCGTGACGATAGCGATCAACCAACGCAGAGGTGGGAATTATCTGAGAACGGACCTATACGCTTTTGGACTTGACATCCGATTCGGTGGCCGTGGTGACGGTCTGGGCTTGCCTCGCTGGTGTCGGTGCCGCCGACGCCGCGTGAAGCGGATACACGATGTCGGCGTTGACGTTGTGAGGCGCCAACCGGCGGAGCCTAGCGCGACAG
>VGFF01000128.1 GCA_016868955.1 Armatimonadota bacterium | reverse complement strand
TGTTCATCATGTGGTGCGGCCTCGGATTGGCGCCGAAGATCATCCTGGCGGCGTTGTTCGTCTTCTTCGTCGTGTTCATGAACGTGTTGGAGGGCATCCGCCAGGTCGGCGCGGACCTGTTGCACGTCGCCCGCGTCCTCGGCGCGTCGCGGGCGCAGATCATCCGCAAGATCGTGCTGCCGTCCGTCGCCCCGTTCGTGCTCGTGGCGTTGCGCATCGCCGTGCCGGAAGCCATGGTCGGCGCCGTCATCGGCGAGTTCATCGCGGCGAATTCCGGGCTCGGCTACTTCATCAGCCAGGCGAGCAACCAGTTCAATACGACGTCGCTGCTCGCTGGCGTCGTCGTGCTCCTCGTCATCGTGCTGCTCTTGGAAGGCGTGGTTTCGTTGCTCGAACGCCGGGCGCTGCGGTGGCGGCCGGCGGCACGAGAGTCCGCGCGTGAGTAATCAGGCGCTCGAAATGAGGAGGAGTTCGGATGCGCAACGGCTGGGCTCCGCTCACGGCGACGAATCCGTACCAGCGATGAGTCATCTCCGATGATCGAGCTGGACAACGTCTTCCGGTTGTTCCTGCCGAAGCGGCGCGCGGTGGACGTCTTCGTCGCGCTCGAGGACGTGTCGCTGCGCGTCGCCGAAGGCGAGTTCGTCTCGCTCGTCGGTCCCAGCGGCTGCGGAAAGTCGACGATCCTCAACTTGATCGCCGGCTTCCTGCAGCCCACGGAGGGCACGGTGCGGATGCGCGGCCAGCCGGTCGTCACGCTCAATCGTGCGACCGGCTACGTCACGCAGGACGACACGTTGTTCCCGTGGCGCACGACGCGCGCGAACGTGGAGTTCGCGCTCGAGGTCCGGGGCGTCGCCACGGCGGCGCGACGCGACGTCGTCGAGCGGCTCCTCGCGCAAGTCGGCCTGCAGGGATTCGAGAACCACTATCCGCACGAGCTGTCGGGCGGCATGCGCAAGCGCGCGGCGATCGTGCGCACGCTCGCCTACGAGCCGGAGATTCTGCTGATGGATGAGCCGTTCGGCGCGTTGGACGCGCAGACGAAGCTGCTTTTGCAGGACCAGCTGCTGCGCATCTGGGAGGAGCAGCGCCGCACCGTGTTGTTCGTGACGCACGATCTCGTCGAGGCGATCGCGCTCAGCGACCGCGTTCTCGTGATGAGCCGCGCGCCCGGCCGGATCCTGGCCGAGATCGCCGTCGACATCCCGCGCCCGCGTGACGTGTTCCACATTCACTCGAACCCGGCTTTCCCCGGGCTTTACGAACGGGTCTGGGAGCACCTCAGCAAGGAGCTGGGGGCGGCCCGTGCGTAGGCTGACGCGATCGAGGACAGGGCGATGAGCATTCGGGAGCCGGACGTCCGGAACGAACGCGCGCGGGAAGCGGACAGCCCGCCGCGGCTGCAGTCGCTGAAGGCGCAGGTCGCTTCGCGCGAGCTGCGGCGCCGTCGGGCCGAGACGCGCGCGATCTGGGGCGGGCGCGTCGCGATCGTCGCCGGCACGCTGCTGCTCTGGGAGCTGCTGTCCGGCCGCGTGATCGATCCGTTCTTCGTCAGCAGCCCATCGCGCGTCTACGCCGCGTTCTTGCAGCTGCTGTTCGAACAGGAGCTGCTCGTCCATGCCTGGTACACGACCCTGGCGACGCTGGGCGGCTTCTTCTTCGGATCGATCACGGCGATCGTCCTCGCGTTCCTCGTCACGTCCGTCAACCGCTTGTACGAGACGACGGAGCCGCTGTTGGCTGCGCTCTACGGCATCCCGCGCACGGCGCTGGCGCCGCTGTTCATCATGTGGTTCGGCATCGGCATCACGAGCAAGATCGTCATCGCGGCCTTATTCGTCTTCTTCGTCGTGTTCATCAATACCGTCAGCGGCATTCGCGGCACCGGCCCGCAGCTGATCAACTTGGCGCGGCTGATGGGCGCGCGCGATCGCGACGTGTTGCTGAAGGTCGTGCTTCCGTCGGCGATGCCCTACATCCTCACTGCGCTGCGCATCGTCGTGCCGACGGCGATGATCGGCGCCATCGTCGGCGAGTTCATCTCGGCGCAGCGGGGACTCGGCTTCCTCATCAGCCGCGCCACGTTCGAGTTCTCGACGCACGCCGCGTTCGCCGGCATCTTCGTGCTCATGCTCGTCGTCGTGGCGATGAACGCCGTCATCGGTTGGATCGAGCGGCCGCTGTTGCGCTGGCGGCCGCGCAGCAACGTCGGATCGAGCGAGGGCGGCTAACGGCGCCCGGCGGGAGGACCAAATGAACGGAGAGCGGATCGGGCAAGGAAACGCACGGCGCGGGCGTCATCGGGGCCAGCGGGCCCGGATCGCCCTCGCGCTCTGCTTGGCGGCGGTCCTGTTGGTCGCCCCGCAGGGGACCGCGCAAGGATTGACCAAGGTCAAGTTCTCCTACTTCCCGGCGTTCCACACGATGGTCGTGATGGTCGCGTCCGGGCTCGATCTGTTCCGGGCCGAAGGCCTCGACGTCGAGATGATCCAGACGAGCAGCGGCGCGCTGCAGCCGATCCAGCTCATCACCGGCGAGGTCGACCTCACGACCGTCGGCTTGGAGAACGTCGTCGCACTGCGGCGCGAGGGCAAGCTGACGCTGCACGTCTATCTGCTCGTCAAGCGCATGAGCCAGGATTTCGTGGTCCGCAACGAGGCGCTGCGGCAGCGCAACGTCGGCCCCAACGATCCGATCGAACGGAAGCTGGCGGCGCTGCGCGGCCTCCGAATCGGCTACACGCTGCCGAACGCGCCGACGGACCGCTACGCGCGGCACTACGTCAAGAAGGCGAATCTGACGGTCGGGCGCGACGTCGAGCTGCTGCAGGTCGGCGGCCCGCCGGTGCTCGTCGGCGCGATCCGGCAAGGCCGCATCGACGCGTTCATGCTGACGCCGCCGACGCCGCAGCAGGTCGAGCTGGACGGCGTCGGGCAAGTGTTCATCAAGGGCACGCAGGGCGAGGTCAAGGAGCTCGACAACTATCCGTACACCGGCATCTCGGTGCGCGCGAACTGGGCCCGCCAGAACCGGGACACGATCGCGAAGTTCGTGCGGGCGATGGCGAACGCGCGCCGCCTGATCGTCTCCGACAAGGAGCGTTCGATTGGCGCGCTGCGCAAGTTCTTCCCGACGATGGACGAGCGCACGCTGCGCGCCGGCTACGACGCGATGCTGCCGGCGCTGTCCGACGACGGCACGATGCGCGAGGAGATGGTGAAGTCATTCCTCGATCTCGGCTTCGAGATCGGTATCCTCAGCGGCGCGCGCCCGTCGCAGCAGGAAGGCGTGCTCTGGACGAACGAGTTCATCCCGGCGAACGCCCGGCGTCGCTAGCGGCCGCGGCCGCTGCATCGCGCGGCAACGCGGCGTACGGAGATTTCGGATCGGGACTTCCAAAGGAGGCATCGTGTTCACGCTCTCGGACCAACAGAAGACGCCCGTTTTCCCGAAGGAAGAGTTCGAGGCCCGCATCGCCAAGGTGCGCGCCGAGATGGACCGCGCCGGGGCGGACGTGTTCCTCGTATTCGCGCCCGAGCACCTCTTCTACCTGACGGGCTACCAGACGTTCGCCGGCCGCACGTACTGCGCGCTGTTGCTCGGTAAGAAAGGCGCGCCGGTGCTCATCCTGCGCTATTTGGAGTCCTTCCTGGCGCGCCTGTACAGCGAGGTCGCCGACATCGAGACGTACGACGACCACGAGGACCCGCTGGACGTGACGGCCGCCGTCGTCAAGAAGCGTGGCTTCTCGAGCGCGACGGCGCTGTTCGAGGAGGGGGCGCCCGGCATGTCGGCGGCGCTGCGCGCCCGCTTGGGGCGATCGCTGTCGGGCATGAAGAGCGCCGACGGCACGCAGATCCTCGAGTCGCTGCGGCGCGTCAAGTCGCCGCGCGAGATCGCGAAGATGCGCGAGGCGGCGAAGATGACGTCGATCGGCATGAAGGCCGGCATCGAAGCGTGCCGCGCCGGCGCGACGGAGAACGATGTGGCGGCGGCGTCGCTGGAGGCGCTGACGCGCGCTGGTTCCGAGTACTATCCGTGCGATCCGATCATCACGTCCGGATATCGCGGCGGCATCCCGCACACGACGTTCGAGCGCCGCAAGCTGCTCGCCGGTGACACCGTGCTGCTGGAGATGACGGGCACGTATGGCCGCTACGTCGGCCCCCTGATGCGCGCCGTCTCGCTGGGTGAGCCGAACGCGACCGTGCGCAAGATGTCGGATCTGTGCATCGAAGGCCTCAACCGCGCGATCGCCGCGATCAAGCCGGGGGTGACGGCCGGCCAGGTCGACGACGCCTGCCGGATCGTGATGGAGGAGGCCGGCTGGTACGAGGGCTTCCGCAAGCGGACCGGGTACTCGGTCGGCTTCGCGTTTCCGCCGAATTGGAACGAAGGCCACATCATCAGCCTGCGGAAGGGCGATCCGACGCCGCTCGTGCCGGGCATGTGCTTCCATATGCCGCCGGCGCTGCGCGACTACGGCGTCAGCTGCGTCGGGTTCAGCGAGACGATCGTCGTGACCGAGAGCGGCTGCGAGGTCATCACGAGCTATCCGCGGGCGCTGGTCGTGCGATGACGACGCCGTCGGCGTGGATCGACGCGCGACGGGACGAGATCCTCTCGTTCCTCGGGCACGTCGTCGAGATCGAGAGCCCCAGCGAGCACAAGGCCGGCGTCGACGCCGTCGGCGCCGTCTTCGCGAAAGCGTACGAGGCGCTCGGATTGCGCCTTCACTTGGAGAGGCAGACGCAGTACGGCGATCACCTGATCGCGGAATCGACCGCGACGTCGGGGCCGCGCGTCTTGCTCGTCGGACACATGGACACGGTCTATCCGGTCGGGACGACGGCGCGAAGACCGTTCACGGTCCGCGACGGCATCGCGACTGGCCCGGCCGTCAACGACATGAAGGGCGGCCTGACCGTGATGCTGTGGGCGCTGCGCTCGCTCGCCGAGACCGGGCGTCCGATCGGCCCGGTGCGCGTCGTGCAGAACAGCGACGAAGAGCCGGGGTCGCCGACGTCGCGCGACGGCTGGCCCGCGCGCGCCGCCGACTGCGACTGCGCGTTCATTCTCGAGCCGGCCGGCGAGGACGACAGCCTCGTCGACGTCCGCAAGGGTGTGGGGATCTTCCGTTTCAGCGTCACCGGGCGCGCCGCGCACGCCGGCGCCGAGCCGGAGAAGGGCGCGAACGCGATCCTCGCGCTCGCCCACCACGCGATCGCGCTCAGCGCCGCCGCGAACCCGGCGGCCGGCACGACGGTGAACGTCGGCGTGATCGGCGGGGGCACGTGGCCGTACGTCGTGCCGGCGGAAGCGTGGTCACGCGTCGACGTGCGCGTTTCGACGAAAGCGGAGGCGCAGCGGATCTTCGAAACGTTCGGTGCGATCGCGCGGCGGGCGCCGGTCGCGAACACGACCGCCAAGCTCGAAGGATTCTTCCACCGTCCGCCGCTCGAGCCGGCGCCCGGCACCGACGCGCTGAAAGCCATCGTCGACGCGAGCGCGCGCGAGGTCGGCCTGGCGCCCGTCTACCTCAGCACCGGCGGCGCCTCCGACGGCAACAATATCGCGGCCGCCGGCGTGCCGACGATCGACGGCATGGGACCGGCCGGGGCTGGCGCGCACAGCGA